>NZ_JBEYYR010000019.1:0-151218 GCF_040645635.1 Streptomyces sp. NPDC046727 | reverse complement strand
CACCGGCACCGCTACGAGGTCAACAACGCCTACCGCGCCGAGCTGGAGAAGAAGGCCGGCATCGTCTTCTCCGGCACCTCCCCCGACGGCAAGCTGGTGGAGTACGTGGAGTACCCGCGTGACGTCCACCCGTACCTGGTCGCCACCCAGGCGCACCCCGAGCTGCGCTCGCGGCCGACCCGCGCCAACCCGCTCTTCGCCGGCCTGGTGAAGGCCTCGGTCGAGCGGAAGAATTCCAAGTAACACACCAGTTGTTACGGTGGCCGGGGTGCATACCTTCAAAGGTGAGCACCCCGGCTTCTTTTTTCGCCGGTCTCTTGTGAAAGCGTGTGGGAGGACAGGGCATGACGATCAAGGACACCCCGGAGGAGTGGGAGATCCGGGCGACCGAGACCCCCTTCGTGGGCAACAAGACCTCCGTCCGCACGGACGACGTGGTCATGCCCGACGGCTCGGTGGTCCGCCGTGACTACCAGGTCCACCCCGGATCCGTGGCCGTCCTCGCCCTGGACGAGGAGGACCGGGTCCTGCTGATCAACCAATACCGGCACCCGGTGCGGCACAAGCTGTGGGAGATCCCGGCCGGACTGCTCGACGTGCCCGGCGAGAACCCGCTGCACGCCGCCCAGCGCGAGCTGTACGAGGAGGCGCACGTCAAGGCCGAGGACTGGCGGGTGCTGACCGACGTGTACACCACCCCCGGCGGCTGCGACGAGGCCGTACGGATCTTCCTCGCCCGGGATCTGTCCGAGGCCGAGGGGGAGCGCTTCGAGGCGGAGCACGAGGAGACCGACATGGAGCACGCGCGCGTGCCGGTCGACGAGCTGGTGCGCCGGGTCCTGGCCGGAGACGTCCACAACAACTGCCTGGTCGTCGGGGTCCTCTCCCTGGTGGCGGCCCGGGGCGGGGACGGTCTGGACGCGCTGCGCCCGGCCGACGCGCCGTGGCCCGCGCGCCCCTTCGAGTCCTGAGCCGCACCCGTCCGGGCGTACTGGTGTGACCATCGCCTGATCCGATCGGGCGATGCGCCCGCCGTGGTCCTCCGGGGTCGTCGCAGAGCGTGAACTAGGCTCTTCAGCGCCCGTACCGGAAGACACCGGCGGGCTTGCGCGTGCGGTGGGACGGGAGTGTGGCCCGTGACGGATCAGGCGGTGGACCCAGACGGTGCGGAGCTGCCCCCGCACCCGGCCACGGAGCGCCGTTTCCTGGGCCGTACCCGCGAGTTGAAGGAGCTGCGCGCCGACATCGAGCGCGCGGGCCTGGACACCCTCTCCGGCCGCAAGGCACCCCGCGCGCGCGTGCTCCTCATCGCGGGCCGCCCCGGCTCCGGCCGGACCCGGCTCGCCGAGGAACTCGTCCGGCAGGTCGCCGACCGTTACCCCGACGGGGTGCTGCGGGCCCGGCTCAGCGAGCCCGGCGGCACCCCGGTGCCCGTCGAGCAGGCCGCCCGCGACCTGCTCGCCGCGCTGGAGCTGCCCGCCCCCGCCGGAGCCGCCGAGGACGACCTCACCGCCGCCCTGCGCGCCGCCCTCGCCGACCGGCGGATGCTGCTCCTGCTGGACGACGCGGCCGGCGCCGACCAGGTCGACGCGCTACTCCCCGAGGCCCCGGACTGCCTGGTCGTGGCCGTCTCCGGCGGCCCGCTCACCGGCATCGCCGACGTCCGCCCCTGCACGCTGGGCGGCCTCGACACCAAGTCCGCGGTGGAGCTGCTCACCGGCTACACCGGCTCGGTCCGCATCACCGTCGACCCGCGCTCCGCGGAGAGCCTGGTCGAGGCGTGCCAGGGCCACCCGACCGCGCTGGTGCTGGCCGGCGGCTGGCTCGCGGCCCGTCCCAAGGCCGCCGTCTCCGACCTCGCCAAGCGGCTGCACGCGTACGCCGAGGGCGGCGCGGACAGCGGGGACGGCACGGACACCACCCCGCTGTCCCGGGTCTTCCGGCTCGTGTACGACCAGCTGCCCGGCCCGGCCGCCCGGATACTGCGGCTGCTCAGTCTCGCCCCGGCCGGTCTGGCCGACCCGCACACCGCCTCGGGCCTGGCCGGCTGCTCCGTCGACGCCGCCCGCGCCGCCCTGGACGACCTCGTCGCGGTCGGCCTGCTGCGAGCGGTGGACTCCCCGCTGCCCCAGTACGAGGTCCCCGGCTGTCTGCACCCGCTGCTGCGCGCCCTGGCCGAGAGCCAGGAGCGGCCGGCCGAGCTGCAGCTGGCCCGGGCCCGGATGCTGGAGCGGACGGTCCGGCTGCTCCAGTCCTGCCGGGCGATCACCGAGACGGACAGCCCGCAGGCCCGGGAGAAGCTGAGCGGCATGCCCCGCGCGCTGCGCTTCCCGAACCCGCGGGCCGCCGCCGACTGGCTGCGCATCCGGCGGCCCGCCCTGCTGGCGTCCGTGCGGCTCGCGGTGGCCGACGGCGAGCTGGACACCCTCGCCCGCCGGCTGATGTCCCAGCTGGTCAGGGCCCTCGCGGCGCATGTCGGCACGCAGGCCGCCGCCCCCGACCTGTACCGCGTGCACGGCCTCGTCCTGGACGTCGCCGAGCGGCGCGGGCTGCCCCGGGAGAAGGCCGCGGCCCTGCTGAACCTGGGCGATCTGGACGCGCAGACCGGCCGCACCCGGGAGGCGCTGGCCCGTTACCGGGCCGCCCTGGACGCCGGACGTGAGGCGAACGACCCGTACGCCACCGGCCGCGCGATGGAATCCGTAGGCGGCGCCTACCAGGAGCTGGGCGACTACGACCGGGCCGCCGACTGGTTCGGCCGGGCCCTGGCCGAGCGGCTGGCCCGCGGAGAGGGCCCGGAGGCCGCCCGGTTGTACGGCCGCAGCGCGACCGCCCACACCTACGCCGGACGCTACGGCGAGGCCCTCAGGAACTGGCGGGCCGCCCTCGCGGGCTACCGCAGGAGCGGCGATGTCGCCGCGAGCGCACGGGCGTTGAGCGAGATCGCCCGGGTGCAGGAGTACGCGGGGCGGCCCGCGGAGTCGCTGCGCACCTGCCAGGAGGCCGTGGAGTGGGCGCGGCGCGCCGAGGACTCCCGGCTGCAGGCCGCGCTGCAGCTGCGGCTCGCCGACACCCTGGACCGCCTCGGCGACCCGGCGGCGGCCCACCTGCATCGCGCCGCGGCGGAGCGCATGCTGGGTGAGGAGCACCCTGAGGGCGACGCAAGGCTGGAACAGGACGCTAACGCCTGCGAAATCCGCAGCGCATCCGATGAAGATTGATGCAATGAAAGGCTAGACAGCCGGAACACCTTCATTAGACTGGCTCTGCCGCACGTTCTCCTGCGGTGTCTCCCGGTATGCCTAGGCATGTCTGGGTACGTCTGTAATGCACCCCCATACCCTCTGAGCCAAGGACCGTGATCGACGTGAAGGTCGGCATCCCCCGCGAGGTCAAGAACAACGAGTTCCGGGTGGCCATCACCCCCGCCGGTGTGCACGAGCTGGTGCGCAACGGTCACCAGGTCGTCATCGAGCGGGGTGCCGGCCTCGGCTCCTCGATCACGGACGAGGAGTACGTCGCCGCCGGTGCCGCCCTGCTCGACACCGCCGACGAGGTGTGGGCCGCCGCCGACCTGCTGCTGAAGGTCAAGGAGCCCATCGCGGAGGAGTACCACCGTCTCCGCAAGGACCAGATCCTCTTCACGTACCTGCACCTGGCCGCCTCCAAGGAGTGCACGGACGCGCTCATCGAGTCCGGCACCACGGCCATCGCCTACGAGACCGTCGAGCTGCCGAACCGCGCCCTGCCGCTGCTCGCCCCGATGTCCGAGGTCGCGGGCCGGCTGGCCCCGCAGGTCGGCGCCTACCACCTGATGCGTCCGGCCGGCGGCCGTGGCGTGCTGCCCGGCGGTGTCCCCGGCGTGACCCCGGCCAAGGCCGTCGTCATCGGCGGCGGTGTCTCCGGCTGGAACGCCACCCAGGTCGCCGTCGGCATGGGCTTCGAGGTCACCCTGCTCGACCGCGACATCAACAAGCTGCGCGAGGCCGACAAGATCTTCGGTACGAAGGTCAAGGCGATCATGTCCAACGCCTACGAGCTGGAGAAGGCCGTCCTCGACGCCGACCTCGTCATCGGCGCGGTCCTCATCCCGGGCGCCAAGGCCCCGAAGCTGGTCACCAACGAGCTGGTGTCCCGCATGAAGCCGGGAAGTGTCCTTGTCGACATCGCGATCGACCAGGGAGGCTGCTTCGAGGACTCCCGTCCCACCACGCACGCCGAGCCGACCTTCCGGGTCCACAACTCGGTCTTCTACTGCGTCGCCAACATGCCGGGCGCGGTGCCCAACACCTCCACCAACGCCCTCACCAACGCGACGCTGCCGTACATCGTCTCGCTGGCCAACAACGGCTGGGTGGAGGCGCTGCGCCGCGACCCCGCGCTCGCCAAGGGTCTCAACACGCATGACGGCAAGGTTGTTTACAAGGAGGTCGCCGAGGCCCACGGCCTGGACCACGTCGAGCTGGAGACCCTGCTCGGCTGACCCCCTCGACCAGGTGAGTCGCTAAGTCACCACCAGGCAAAAGGCGATTCGTCAACACGTCTCGTCAACCCTGCGTACCCGGCCGGACCTTGCCCGACAAGGTCCGGCCGGATGTGTGTATGGTCACTTTGCGACTCTCGGTCAACTCGCCTCGAACGTAACCCTTCGACCGATTCGCACACCGGTGAAACCTGCTGTGCGACGGCCGTACGCCCTTGACAGCGAGATGTTTCATTGCCGACACATCCTGCCGGGTCCGGCGGATTGTGTTGCTGCGGACCGCCGACACGCCATAGAGTCGCCAACCGTCGGCATGGTGCCACGCTGACCTTGTCTAGAAGTTTCCTGGTCACCAAGGAGGTAAGACGACTTGTGAATGAGTCGACATTTTCTCCCGGGGGTGGTCAACCAGGAATGCCCGCACGGGGCCAGGGCCCCGCGGGATTCGAGGCTGTCGGCTCCGTAGCTGTGCGCACCTTCGCAGCCCACCAGAGTCCGGTTCCGCAGACCGCCCGGACAGCACACCAGAGCATGGATGGCCATCACGTGAACGCCATGGCCGGCGACGGAAGTGGCGCGCCCCACAACCACTTCGCCGACTACGACGAACTGCCCGAGGGGCACTTCTACGACCCCGACGCCGAGTACGAGCCCGATCCCGAGTACGCGGCCACGCTCGCGCCCGACGCGGCCCGCCAGCGCCGTGAGCGCATCGGCCCGACCGGACGCCCGCTGCCGTACTTCCCGATCCCGGGTCCGCTGACCGACCACGGCCCCGCGAAGATCATCGCGATGTGCAACCAGAAGGGCGGCGTCGGCAAGACGACGTCGACCATCAACCTGGGTGCCGCGCTCGCGGAGTACGGCCGGCGCGTACTGCTCGTGGACTTCGACCCGCAGGGCGCGCTGTCGGTGGGTCTCGGCGTCAACCCGATGGAACTCGACCTGACGGTCTACAACCTGCTCATGGAGCGGGGCATGTCCGCGGACGAGGTCCTGCTGAAGACGGCGGTCCCCAACATGGACCTGCTGCCCTCCAACATCGACCTGTCGGCCGCCGAGGTCCAGCTGGTCTCCGAGGTCGCGCGCGAGTCGACGCTCCAGCGGGCGCTGAAGCCGCTGCTGCCCGACTACGACTACATCGTGATCGACTGTCAGCCCTCGCTCGGCCTGCTCACGGTCAACGCGCTGACCGCCGCCCACAAGGTGATCGTCCCCCTGGAGTGCGAGTTCTTCGCCCTCCGCGGTGTCGCGTTGCTCACCGAGACCATCGAGAAGGTCCAGGAGCGGCTCAACCCCGAGCTGGAACTGGACGGCATCCTCGCCACGATGTACGACTCGCGCACGGTCCACAGCCGCGAGGTGCTGGCCCGTGTGGTCGAGGCGTTCGACGACCACGTCTACCACACGGTCATCGGCCGCACGGTCCGCTTCCCGGAGACCACGGTCGCCGGTGAGCCGATCACCACGTACGCCTCCAACTCCGTCGGTGCCGCCGCCTACCGCCAGCTCGCCAGGGAGGTGCTCGCCCGGTGTCACGCCGAGTGAGTCTGCCCGGGGCCGACGAACTCTTCCGTACGACAGGGGGGATGGCGCTCCAGCCGTCGACTCCGCGGCGCGCGGCGGGCGGTGAGGCCCGGGTGCCGGCTCCCGCGGGGGAGAGCGACGAGACGGCCGCCGCCGAGGACGCACCGCAGTCGGTGCCCGTCCAGGGCGGCGACGGAGAGGGCGCGGAGCACGTGGCGGCGGAGGCCGAGCAGGCCGAGGCCGGCGAGTCCCACACCCGCCCGGCGCGCCGGCAGACGGCGGCGCAGGAAGGTTCTTCTGCCGCCGCGCAGCCGCGCAAGCGCGGGCGGGCGGCGGCCCGGCGGCCCAGCGGGCGCGAGCGGCACGACGAGAAGATCACCGTGTACGTCTCGGCCGAGGAGCTGATGGACCTGGAGCACGCACGCCTCGTGCTCCGCGGCGAGCACGGGCTCGCGGTGGACCGCGGGCGGATCGTCCGCGAGGCGGTGGCCGTGGTCCTGGCCGACCTGGAGTCCCGCGGGGACGCGAGCATCCTCGTACGACGGCTGCGCGGGCGGTAGCGGTAGCCTGCGGGGGCTATGACCCCGAACGAAGCCCCAGCCCCCGGCGCACCGGCCGCCCGCCGGCGTGCGCTGGGGCGGGGACCGGGGGTGCCGCCGGCTGAGCGGCCGAGCGGGTCCGCGGCGGAGGCCGGGCCTACGAGCGAGCCTGTGGTCGAGGCCGAGCCGACGAGCAAGCCCGTGACGGAGGCCGAGCGGCCGAGCGAGTCCGTGGCGGAGGCCGAGCCTGTGGCCGAGCCCGGTGGTCCGCTGCGCCCACCCGCTCGCCCCGGCGGAACGACCGCCCACAACGCCGGCGACCCGCACGAGTCCCCCAGAGCGGCCGAACCCGAGCCGGAGCCTGCGCTCGCCGGGTGGGACCCTGCTGCGCCCGGGCCCGCTGAGTGGGAGCCCGTCG
Organism: Streptomyces sp. NPDC046727; assembly: GCF_040645635.1. Taxonomy (NCBI): domain Bacteria; kingdom Bacillati; phylum Actinomycetota; class Actinomycetes; order Kitasatosporales; family Streptomycetaceae; genus Streptomyces; species Streptomyces sp. NPDC046727. The sequence continues at coordinate 144,251 of NZ_JBEYYR010000019.1, read as the reverse complement.
GGTCGGAGCCTGCGGGTTCCGGGCCTGCTGGATCCGAGGCTGCCGGGCCGAAGCCTGTCGGATTCGAGCCTGGCGAGTTGGCGTCCGCCGAGGCCGAGCCCGCTGAGCGGGAGGCTGCGGGTTCCAGGTCTGCCGAGTCGGTGCCTGTCGGACCCGGGCCCGCCGGATTCGAGCCTGCTGCGCCCGGGCCCGCTGAGCGAGAGTCCGTCGGGTCGGAGCCTGCGGGTTCCGGGCCTGCGGGATTCGAGCCTGCCGAGTCCGCGCCCGTCGAGCCCGAGCCTGCCGAGTTCGAGCCCGCTGAGTGGGAGTCCGTCGGGCGGATGCCTGCGGGTTCTGGGCCTGCTGGATTCGAGGCTGCTGGGCCGAAGCCTGTCGGATTCGAGCCTGGCGAGTTGGCGTCCGCCGAGGCCGAGCCCGCTGAGCGGGAGGCTGCGGGTTCCGGGTGTGCCGAGTCGGTGCCTGTCGGACCCGGGCCCGCCGGATTCGAGCCTGCTGCGCCCGGGCCCGCTGAGCGAGAGTCCGTGGGGTCGGAGCCTGCGGGTTCCGGGCCTGCGGGATTCGAGCCTGCCGAGTCCGCGCCCGTCGAGCCCGCGCCTGCCGAGTTCGAGCCCGCTGATTGGGAGCCCGTCGGGCGGATGCCTGCGGGGTCCGGGACTGGCGAGTTGGTGTCCGCCGAGGCCGAGCCCGCTGAGCGGGAGGCCGCGGGTTCCGGGTCTGCCGAGTCGGCGCCTGTCGGACCCGGGCCCGCCGTACCGAGGCATGCCGGACCCGAGCCCGCCGGACCGAAGTCCGTCGAACCCGAAGCCGTCCCCGATGGTGTCTTCAAGGTTCGGCTTGCCAACTTCGAGGGGCCCTTCGATCTGCTTCTCCAGTTGATCTCCAAGCACAAGCTGGACGTCACCGAGGTCGCCCTCTCCAAGGTCACCGACGAGTTCATGGCGCACATCCGGGCCATGGGGCCGGACTGGGACCTGGACCAGACGACCGAGTTCCTCGTCGTGGCCGCCACGCTGCTCGACCTCAAGGCCGCCCGGCTGCTGCCCGCCGCCGAGGTGGAGGACGAGGCCGACCTGGCGCTGCTGGAGGCCCGGGACCTGCTGTTCGCCCGGCTGCTCCAGTACCGCGCGTACAAACAGATCGCCGACATCTTCAACGAGCGGCTCGACGACGAGGCCCGGCGCCACCCCCGTACCGTCGGCCTCGAACCCGAGCACGCCGAGCTGCTGCCCGAGGTCGTCATCAGCATCGGCCCCGAGGGGTTCGCGAAGCTCGCGGTCAAGGCGATGCAGCCCAGGCCCAAGCCGCAGGTCTACGTCGATCACATCCACGCGCCGCTCGTGAGCGTGCAGGAGCAGGCCGGGATCGTCGTCGCGCGCCTGAAGGAACTCGGCGAGGTCAGCTTCCGGGCGCTGGTCGAGGACACCGACGACACCCTCACCGTCGTGGCCCGCTTCCTCGCGCTGCTGGAGCTGTACCGGGAGAAGGCCGTCGCCCTGGAGCAGGAAGCCGCGCTCGGGGAGCTGACCGTGCGCTGGACCGGCGGGGACACGGACGCGGCGCCGATGGTCACCGACGAGTTCGACCGGCCGACCGAGCAGCCCGAGGAGGAGAACAAGGCATGAGCGAGGAGACCGTCGCCGAGCTCGACCTCAAGCCCGCCCTGGAGGCGATGCTCATGGTCGTGGACGAGCCCGCGACCGAGGAGCACCTGGCGAAGATCCTGGAGCGGCCCAAGCGACAGATCGCGGACGCCCTGCGCGAGCTGGCCGACGAGTACGCCGTGCAGGGCCGCGGCTTCGAGCTGCGGTTCGTGGCCGGCGGCTGGCGCTTCTACACGCGCGCCCGGTACGCGCCCGCCGTCGAGCGGCTCGTCCTCGACGGCCAGACCGCCCGGCTCACCCAGGCCGCGCTGGAGACCCTCGCGGTCGTCGCCTACCGCCAGCCGGTCAGCCGCAGCCGCGTCTCCGCCGTGCGCGGAGTGAACTGCGACGGTGTGATGCGCACCCTCCTGCAGCGCGGTCTGGTCGAGGAGGCGGGCGCGGAACCCGAAACAGGTGCGATCCTGTACAGGACGACGAACTACTTCCTGGAGCGGATGGGCCTGCGCGGCCTGGACGAGCTTCCGGAACTCGCGCCCTTCCTCCCGGAGGCGGAGGCGATCGAGGCCGAGACCCAGGAGGGCGTACCGTCGTTCGACCCGGACGCGCCCGACGCGCCCGGCGGTCAGGACGCAGACGACTAAGACGGAACTTTGATGCGAAGCAGCGGCAGCGGAAAGAGTGGCGGGCGGGGTAACTACCGCGGCGCCGGCAACAACCGGGACGAGCGGCAGGGGCAGGGCCGTCCCCGCAAGCCCCGCCCCGAGGAGCGCCGCTACGACGTGGGTCCCGGCGCCACCACGGACGGCCCCAAGTCCGGGCGCGGCGGCGCGGCCCGCGGCGGCGCCAAGGGCGGACCCAAGCAGTCCCAGCAGGGCGGCGGGCGCGGCCGTACGGCCCCCGCGCGCTCGCGTGAGTACGAGGCGCGGGTCGAGGAGCGCAACCGGGAGCGGTACGCGGGCAAGAAGGACATCAAGCTGCCCAAGACCTTCCCCGGCGCCGAGCAGGAGGGCGAGCGGCTGCAGAAGGTCCTCGCGCGCGCGGGCTACGGCTCCCGGCGTGCCTGCGAGGAGCTGATCGAGCAGGCCCGCGTCGAGATCAACGGCGAGATCGTCCTGGAGCAGGGCCGCCGCGTCGACCCGGAGAAGGACGAGGTCAAGGTCGACGGTCTGACCGTCGCCACGCAGTCGTACCAGTTCTTCTCGCTCAACAAGCCCGCCGGTGTCGTGTCGACGATGGAGGACCCCGAGGGGCGCCAGTGCCTCGGGGACTACGTCACCAACCGGGAGACCCGGCTCTTCCACGTCGGCCGGCTGGACACCGAGACCGAGGGCGTCATCCTGCTCACCAACCACGGCGAGCTGGCGCACCGGCTGACCCACCCGAAGTACGGCGTGAAGAAGACCTACCTCGCCGCCATCGTCGGACCGATCCCGCGCGACCTCGGCAAGCGGCTGAAGGACGGCATCCAGCTGGAGGACGGCTACGCGCGCGCGGACCACTTCCGGGTGGTCGAGCAGACCGGCAAGAACTACCTGGTCGAGGTGACCCTGCACGAGGGCCGCAAGCACATCGTGCGCCGCATGCTCGCCGAGGCCGGCTTCCCGGTCGAGAAGCTGGTGCGCACCTCCTTCGGCCCGATCACCCTGGGCGACCAGAAGTCGGGCTGGCTGCGCCGCCTGTCGAACACGGAGGTCGGCATGCTGATGAAGGAAGTCGACCTCTAAAACGCCTTGCTGTGATCACCATCCCCCTTTATTGTCATGATGACGATAAAGGGGGATGGTGCATATGCCCAAGCAGTCGGCGACCGGATCGCTTCTCGGCCTCGCCCTCGGGGACGCCCTCGGCTACCCGACCGAGTTCAAGACCGTGCCGTTGATCGAGTCGATGTTCGGGCCCTGGCGCGGACTGGAGCTGCCGAAGCGCGCCCTCGTCTCCGACGACACCCAGATGACCCTCGCCGTCGGGCGCGCGCTCAGGACGGCCATGGACCGCGGCCACCTCGCGCCGAAGCGGCTGGAGCGGCCCCTGCGCGAGGAGTTCGTGGACTGGTACCGGTCGCCGGAGAACAACCGCGCCCCGGGCAACACCTGCCTGACGGCCTGCGAGCTGCTCAAGGCGGAGGGGCGGCTCTGGCAGGACGCCAGCCAGGTCGGCTCCAAGGGCTGCGGCGCCAACATGCGGGTGGCCCCGATCGGACTCGTCCCCGGCCTCAGCGACGAACAGCGCGCCGGCGCCGCCCAGTTGCAGTCCGCGCTCACCCACGGCCACCCCACCGCGCTGGCCGCCTCCGACCTCACCGCCCGCGCCGTCCACCTGCTCGCCCAGGGCACCGACCCCGCCGGACTCGTCGGGCAGCTGCGCTCCTACGCGCTGGATAACCGCACCCGCTACGACCACACCTGGCTCGGCGACCTGTGGACCCGTTCCCAGGACCCCGGGCCCGAGCACTTCATCGCGCGCGGCTGGGACGAGTGCCTGGCGATCCTCGGCCGGCTCCAGGAGGCCGTACGGACCGTCTCCCCGGAGACCGACCCGTGCCTGGCCACCGGCGAGGGCTGGATCGCCGAGGAGGCCCTCGCCACCGGGCTGCTGTGCTTCCTGCTCTTCCCGGACGAGCCCGTCACCGCCCTGCGCCGGGCCGCCTGCACCGCCGGCGACTCCGACTCCATCGCCTGCCTCACCGGCGCCTTCGCGGGCGCCTGGCTGGGCGCGGACGCCTGGCCGGCCGACTGGACCGGGCGGATCGAGCACCGGGGCGACCTGTTGGCCATGGGGGCGCTCTGGGACGCTTAGGTCCATGATCGACGACCTCGACATCGACCTGGCCCCGGTGGTGGCGGAACAGCCCGACCCTCTGTTGTTCGCCACCGTCTCCGGGGCCCATCTGTACGGTTTCCCCTCGCAGGACTCCGACGTGGACCTGCGGGGTGTCCATCTGCTCCCCGCGGCCGATCTCGTCGGACTGCGCGAGCCGGAGGAGACCCGCTCGCTGGCCTGGGTCCGGTACGGCGTCGAGCTGGACCTCGTCACCCACGACCTGCGCAAGTTCGTACGGATGATGCTCCGCCGCAACGGCTATGTGCTGGAGCAGCTGCTCTCGCCCCTGGTCGTGCACACCACGGACGCCCACCGGGAGCTGGCCGCCCTGGCCCCCGACGTCCTCACCAGCCACCACGCCCACCACTACCGCGGGTTCGCGGTGACCCAGTGGCGGCTGTTCGAGAAGACCGGCGAACTCAAGCCGCTGCTCTACACGTTCCGGGTGCTGCTCACCGGCATCCACCTCATGCGCAGCGGCGAGGTCCAGGCCCATCTGCCCACGCTCCTGGACCAGGTCGGCGGGCCCGGCTATCTGCCCGAGCTGATAGCCGCCAAGCGGGAACGGGAGCACGGCAGGGCCGACGTCGACCACGCGCGCGTGGAGGCCGACGTGGAGCGGCTGCACACCGTGCTCGACGAGGCGCAGGCCCGCTCAGCCCTGCCCGACGCGGCCGGCGCCCACGACGTCCTGCACGACCTGGTGATCCGGCTCCGCCTGGAGGGCTGAGGCCCGGCGCACCCGGTGCAGGAAGCCGGCCACGCGCGCGCGGTCCGGCTCCGGCGGCAGCGGGCTGCCCCGCAGCGCCTCCTCGGCCTCGGCCGCCAGCCGGACCATCCACGCCTCGGCCTCGGCCCACGGCAGCTCGCCGCGCTTCACCGCCAGCAGGGGTTCGCGCTGCTCGCCGACGTCGATCACCAGCTCGCCGGTGCGCAGCAGGTCCCGGGCGCTCATCAGCAGGCGCAGCAGATGCATCGCGTGCTTCCAGCGCGGGGCGCCCGTCGTGCGGACGTCGGCGTCGAGCTTCTTGCGCTGGCCGAGTGCGTAGCGCGTGAAGGTGTCGTAGGCATGCCGGGACAGGAACGCGCCGCGCAGGGACAGCAGCTCGCGGCCGGTGTCGTCCACGTGCTCCACCAGCGGGGAGTGCAGGCACTCCAGGATGTTCGGGTTGCCGCGCAGCGCCAGCTCGCAGAACCGTTCCAGTTCCCAGGAGAACCGCTCCTCGCCCGGCCCCTCCACGTGTGTCGGCGGCTTCTCGAACCGCCAGAACAGCGCGGTGGGCGCGAGGAACACCCCGCGCCGGTCGGTGTCGCTGGCGTCCGTCGCCAGGCCGAAGGCGCGGGAGCCCATGACACAGGCGTAGATCGTGTGGTCGCGTACCAGGTCCTGCGGCTGCATCCCCGGAGCGTACGCGGCGCCCTCAGCCCAGGCGGATCGAATTTCCCTCCACCGAGATCGACCGCTCCGCCAGCGGCCTGGTCGCGGGGCCGTGCGCCACCGAGCCGTCGGCGATGTGGAACCTGCTGCCGTGACAGGGGCAGTCGATGGTGCCGTCCGCCACCTTGTTCACCGTGCACCCCTGGTGCGTGCAGATCGCCGAGAACGCCTTGAAGTGACCCTTCTCCGGCTGGGTCACCACGACCTTCTCCCGCGCGAAGACCTTGCCGCCGCCCTCCGGGATGTCGCCGGTCGAGGCCAGCGCCTTCCCGGCGGACGTCGCCTTGCCGGCCGGGGGCGACTCCCGCCCGGCAGAGGGCTCGGACGCGGTGGGCACCGACGGCGTGGAGCCGCCGCCGTCCTTTCCGCCGCACCCCACGCACCCCAGGGCGAACGCACCGGCGCCCGTGGCGAGAACCGTGCGCCGTGTCGCGGGCTGAGTCATGTCACGCCTCCGTACAGACAGCTCAATGAATGCCGTGAATCGGCTGATACCGGAACTTTCGCATCGTCTCAGCGAGCGAGCGGCGCGCGCCCGTCCCGCGCGGGCTGACTACGCTGGACGGACCAAGAACACACGCATGTCAGCGAGGAGCAGCGCCGTGGCGGTACGAGCGGTCCGGGGGGCCGTCCAACTGGAGCGGGACGAGGCCGGTCACATGGAGGAGCAGGTCGGTGCCCTGCTCACCGCCGTCCTGGAGCGGAACGGGCTGACCGCCGACGACCTGATCAGCATCTGGTTCACGGCCACCCCCGACCTGCACAGCGATTTCCCGGCCGCCGCCGCCCGGAAGCTCGGCATCGTGGACGTCCCCCTCATCTGCGCCCAGGAACTGGCCGTCGAGGGCGCCATGCCCCGGGTCGTACGGATCCTCGCGCACATCGAGTCGGACCGGCCCCGCGCCGACATCAGCCACGTCTACCTCGGCGCCGCCGCGGCCCTGCGCAAGGACATCGCCCAGTGAGAACCGCACTCGTCATCGGAACCGGCCTGATCGGCACCTCCGCGGCCCTGGCCCTCGCCCAGCGCGGGGTCACCGTGCACCTCGCCGACCACGACCCCGAGCAGGCCCGCACGGCCGCCGCGCTGGGCGCCGGCAGCGACCGGACCCCCGACGGCCCGGTCGACCTGGCGATCGTCGCCGCCCCGCCCGCCCATGTGGCCCGGGTGGTCGGCGACGCGATGCGCCGCGGTGTGGCACGCGGCTACCTGGACGTCGCCAGCGTCAAGGGCGGCCCCCGCCGCGAGCTGGAGTCGCTCGGCCTGGACCTGTCCGCGTACATCGGCACGCACCCCATGTCCGGCCGGGAGAAGTCCGGCCCGCTGGCCGCCACCGGCGACCTCTTCGAGGGCCGCCCCTGGGTGCTCACCCCGACCCGGGACACCGACACCGAGGTGCTGAACCTCGCCCTGGAGCTGGTCTCGCACTGCCGCGCCGTCCCGGTCGTCATGGACGCCGACGCCCACGACCGCGCGGTCGCCCTCGTCTCCCACATGCCCCACCTGGTGTCCAGCCTGGTCGCCGCCCGCCTGGAGCACGCCGAGGAGTCCGCCGTACGGCTGTGCGGGCAGGGCATCCGGGACGTGACCCGGATCGCCGCCTCCGACCCGCGCATGTGGATCGACATCCTGTCCGCGAACCCGGGCCCGGTCGCCGACCTGCTCGCCGACGTCTCCGCCGACCTGGACGAGACGGTCCGGGCGCTGCGCGCCCTGCAGTCCTCCGACGAGACCGAGCGGAACGAGGGCGGCGCCGGCATCGAGGACGTGCTGCGCCGCGGGAACGCCGGCCAGGTGCGGGTACCCGGCAAGCACGGCAGCGCCCCGCGCGTGTACGAGACCGTCGTCGTCCTCATCGACGACCAGCCCGGCCAGCTGGCCCGCATCTTCGCGGACGCGGACCGGGCCGGGGTCAACATCGAGGACGTCCGGATCGAGCACGCCACCGGGCAGCAGGCCGGCCTGGTGCAGCTCATGGTCGAGCCGAAGGCGGCGGCGGCCCTGAAGGAGGCGCTGCGCGAGCGGGGCTGGGCGCTGCGCCGGTAACGCCCGGCGAGGGCGGCTCCCGCGAGCCAGTAACCTTGTCCGGGGCGCCCTCGCGTCCCGGACCCCCGCTCACCACCCTTCACCAGGAAGGTCCCCCCGTGGAAAACGGCGCCGCCCCGACCGCCAAGCCCGTGATCGTCGCGATCGACGGTCCCTCCGGCACGGGCAAGTCGAGCACGTCGAAGGCCGTGGCCGCGCAGCTCGGCCTGAGCTACCTGGACACCGGTGCCCAGTACCGGGCGATCACCTGGTGGATGGTGAGCAACGGCATCGACCTGGAGGACCCCACCGCCATCGCCGCCGTCGCCGGCAAGCCGGAGATCGTCTCCGGCACCGACCCGGCCGCCCCGACCATCACGGTCGACGGCGTCGACGTGGCCGCCCCGATCCGCACCCAGGAGGTCACCTCCAAGGTCAGCGCGGTCAGCGCGGTGCCCGAGGTGCGCACCCGGATCACCGAGCTGCAGCGCTCCCTGGCCTCCGGCGCCGAGAACGGCATCGTCGTCGAGGGCCGCGACATCGGTACGACCGTCCTCCCGGACGCCGACCTGAAGATCTTCCTCACCGCCTCCCCGGAGGCCCGCGCGGCCCGCCGCAGCGGCGAGCTGAAGGGCGCCGACCTGCACGCCACCCGCGAGGCCCTGATCAAGCGGGACGCGGCCGACTCCAGCCGCACGACCTCGCCGCTCGCCAAGGCCGGCGACGCGGTCGAGGTGGACACCACCGAGCTGACTCTCGCCCAGGTCATCGAGTGCGTCGTCACCCTGGTCGAGGAGAAGCGAGCCGGGAAGTGACCCAGCCGTCCCTCCCGTCGGAGCGGGGCGCCGAGGTCGGCCGGCGCATCGGCGTCGGCCTGATGTTCGGCCTGTGGCGGCCACGGGTGCTCGGCGCCTGGAAGGTGCCGGCCGCCGGCCCGGTGATCCTCGCCGTGAACCACTCCCACAACATCGACGGGCCGATGGTGATGGGCGTGGCGCCCCGGCCCACCCACTTCCTGATAAAGAAGGAAGCCTTCGTCGGCCCGCTGGACGCCTTCCTGACCGGCATCGGCCAGCTGAAGGTGGACCGCGCCGCCGCCGACCGCACCGCGATCACCCAGGCCCTCGGCTTGCTGGCGGACGGGGGAGTGCTGGGCATCTTCCCGGAGGGCACCCGGGGCGAGGGCGACTTCGCCTCGCTGCGCGCCGGGCTGGCCTACTTCGCGGTCCGCAGCGGGGCGCCGATCGTCCCCGTGGCGGTCCTGGGAAGCTCCGACCGGCCCGGACGGCTGGTCAAGGCGCTGCCCCCGCTGCGCTCCCGCGTCGACGTCGTCTTCGGCGACCCCTTCGAAGCGGGCGACGGCACGGGGCGGCGTACCCGCCGGGCGCTGGACGAGGCGACCGAGCGCATCCAGAAGCAGCTCACCAGCCACCTGGAAAACGCCAGGCGCCTGACCGGGCGCTAGGCGACACTTGAGTAGTGGATCAGGTCCAGGTAGGGCCCGGTCCACCGATCACCACGATGAACGACGAGGTACGGACTTCATGAACGACCAGATCCAGCCCGACGGCTCGGACGCGTACGAGGATGCGCACGAGTACGACCACGGGGCTCTCGGCGACGCCGAGTACGCGGAGTTCATGGAGCTCGCCGCGGAAGAGGGCTTCGACATCGAGGACGTCGAGGGTGCCATCGAGGCGGCGGGCCACGGTCCGCTGCCCGTGCTCGCCGTCGTCGGCCGTCCCAATGTCGGCAAGTCGACCCTGGTGAACCGGATGATCGGCCGCCGTGAGGCCGTCGTGGAGGACCGGCCGGGCGTCACCCGCGACCGGGTCACCTACGAGGCCGAGTGGGCCGGCCGCCGCTTCAAGGTCGTCGACACCGGCGGCTGGGAGCAGGACGTCCTCGGCATCGACGCCTCCGTGGCCGCGCAGGCCGAGTACGCGATCGAGGCGGCCGACGCGGTCGTCTTCGTGGTCGACGCCAAGGTCGGCGCCACCGACACCGACGAGGCCGTCGTCCGGCTGCTGCGCAAGGCCGGCAAGCCGGTCGTGCTGTGTGCCAACAAGGTCGACGGCCCGAGCGGCGAGGCCGACGCGGCCTACCTGTGGAACCTGGGCCTCGGCGAGCCCCACCCGGTCTCGGCGCTGCACGGCCGCGGCACCGGCGACATGCTCGACGCCGTCCTGGAGGTCCTGCCGAACGCGCCGGAGCAGTCCTTCGGCAGGGCCGTCGGCGGCCCCCGCCGCGTGGCCCTGATCGGCCGCCCGAACGTCGGCAAGTCCTCGCTGCTGAACCAGGTCGCGGGCGAGGAGCGCGTCGTCGTCAACGAGCTGGCGGGCACCACCCGCGACCCGGTCGACGAGATGATCGAGCTCGGCGGCAAGACCTGGAAGTTCGTGGACACCGCCGGCATCCGCAAGCGCGTCCACCTCCAGCAGGGCGCCGACTACTACGCCTCCCTGCGCACGGCCGCCGCCGTGGAGAAGGCCGAGGTCGCCGTCGTCCTGATCGACGCCTCCGAGAACATCTCCGTGCAGGACCAGCGGATCATCACCATGGCCGTCGAGGCGGGCCGCGCCATGGTCATCGCGTACAACAAGTGGGACACCCTCGACGAGGAGCGCCGCTACTACCTGGAGCGGGAGATCGAGACCGAGCTGGCCCAGGTCACCTGGGCACCCCGGGTCAACGTCTCGGCGCGCACCGGCCGGCACATGGAGAAGCTGGTCCCGGCGATCGAGACGGCGCTGGCGGGCTGGGAGACACGCGTCCCCACCGGCCGGCTGAACGCCTTCCTCGGCGAGCTCGTCTCGGCCCACCCGCACCCCGTCCGGGGCGGCAAGCAGCCGCGCATCCTGTTCGGCACCCAGGCCGGCACCAAGCCCCCGCGGTTCGTGCTCTTCGCCTCCGGCTTCATCGAGGCGGGCTACCGGCGCTTCATCGAGCGCCGGCTGCGCGAGGAGTTCGGCTTCGAGGGCACCCCGATCCATATCTCGGTGCGGGTGCGCGAGAAGCGCGGCTCGAAGAAGAAGTAGCGAAGGACGCCACGGCGGTACGACGCGAAGGGCGGCCCCTGGAGAGCCAGGGGCCGCCCTTCGCCGTTCGTGTGCCCGTCATACGCCACGGCGCGGCGCCGGCGGCAGGGCGGCCGGGACGTACTGCATCCCGGTGTCCTGCTGCCGTCCCAGTGTGCCGACCCGCTGCCACTGCGACTGCTGGCGGGCGCTGTAGGCACCCGCGCTGTAGGCGCTGTACGAGCTGCTGAACGACCCCGCCCGGTGGCCGCCGTACGTGCCCAGGCCGTCCGGGAAGTCCCCGAAGGCGCAGAACCTCAGCTCCTCCTCGCCGGTGCGGTCCCCCGGCAGGGTGCGGAAGGTCTTGACCCACTCCGCGTAGAGCATGTCGTAGATCGGCGTGGGTGACGGTCCGCCGGAGGGATCGTGGGGCGATCGGGCGGACGGGACGGAGGAGAAGGACGACCGGCGCGGAGAGGTGTCGTATGCGTGCACGTATGTCCAAACGACCGGAACCCTGAAGGGATGCGGTCGGACAAGTCGCCCAGGCTCACGTACCGGCGAGCGGCAGCGCGGCGGCGACCAGCTTCCCGCCCGCCGCGGCCTTGTCCAGGGCGTCCCGCAGCAGGTCCTCGCGGGGCTGGCGCCCGATCGACCCCACCGGTGCCGCGAACATCAGCACCTGCTGGTGCTTGTTCGCCGCCGCCCGCCAGCTGTCCGTGACCTGCAGCGGCTGATGCGCCTGCCACCAGGCCACCGGCTGCCCGCCGGTGCCGCCCGGCTGGAGCACCGCGTGCAGCTGGCCCATGGCCAGCAGGACGGACCAGCCGTGCAGCACCGGCGGGACGGAGGCCAGCTCGGTCACCGGCATGAAGCCCTGCTCGATGAGCAGCGGAAGGAAGTCGTCGCCGGCCCCGGTGGTGCCCGGGCGGACGATCGGCGAGGTCGGCTCGACGACGAGCGCGGGGTGCAACTCGCCGTCGACCAGGACGAGTCCGCTGGTCACGCCCAGCACCGCCTGCTCCGGCACGGCCCGGTGCGGATCGCCGCCGCCGGCCATGTCGCCGCCGGCCGCGCCGATGGAGCGGACGGCGCCCTGCAGCTGCTCCTCCGTGACCTGGACGACCTGCGAGGGCAGGCAGCTGGCGTGGGCGAAGGCCAGGACGGCGGTCTCGTCGCCGACGAACAGAACGGTGCTGGTGCGCTCCTGCTCGGAGTCGCCCGGGGTGCGACAGGACGTGCAGTCGTAACTGCCCGGGGCGTTCTCTCCGGCGAGCAGCCGGTCGGCTTCTTCGTCGCCGATCTCGGCGCGTACGGCGTCGCTGACGTCGAGCATGCGCGGCACGGGTGGCTCCCTCGGGATGCGTGCTGGGGTCGGCCGGGTGGCTCCCGGCCGATGAGCCCCGGGTTTCCGGGCTCATGAAGAAGACAACGGGCGTCCTGTGGTGGGGGTCACGCCCCGACGCCGAACGGTTCGAACCTTCCACCGCGCAGGGTCACCTACCGTGCGGAATCGGCCACTCACCGTCAACTCTCCGCCCCGTCAAGGAACTTGAAAGGGTGAAGTGGGTCACAGATCGCTTCACCGAGTGGTCGAAAAATCAGGAAATCAAAGGATGTAGTGGGTGGCCGGAAATCGCCGATACCTGCGGTAACAGGCAACTGGCCTGGAGTGACGGCGAGTTGGTTGATTCCGGCTGCTCGCCCTCCTTACATTCCTCCGCCGTGTGCAACGAGCACCGCTCGGGTACGTCCGCCGGCCGGCACAGGCAGCACGATCGCCGACACCGGTCACGGCGGGCGGGGCGGGCGCGACGAACCGCGGTCCTTCGCGGCGAGGCGCGCTCCGCCTTGGGGGAGCCCGGGTTCGTGGAGAGGGAACTACATGTCCGAGTGTGCCGATACCACCCGCAACACCGCCCGTCCCGACAGCGCCCGTCCCGACGGATCCCGCAGGGGCCGTACGACGGCCGCACTCGCCGGAGCCGCCCTGCTGGCCCCGCTGGGACTGCTGGCCGCGACCGGCAACGCCGCCGCGGCGGACAACGGAGTGTGGGACCGCATCGCCCAGTGCGAGAGCGGCGGCAACTGGCACATCAACACCGGCAACGGCTACTACGGCGGACTGCAGTTCTCCGCCTCGACCTGGCGCGCGTACGGCGGCACCGCCTACGCCCCGACGGCCGACCAGGCCTCCAGGAGCGCGCAGATCGCCGTCGCCACCAAGGTCCAGCACGCCCAGGGCTGGGGCGCCTGGCCGGTCTGCTCGGCCCGGGCCGGAGCCTATGGCGCCGCGCCGGCGGCGGACCGCACCGGCTCCTCGGGTACGCCGGCCTCGAAGGGCAGCGCGACGACGAAGTCCGCACCCGTGAAGTCCGCGCCCGTGCGGTCCGCCCCGGCGAGGACGACGCCGGAGCGCCCGGCGGCCGGCACCGGCCGCGGCGCCTCCCGTGGTGACTACACGGTCCGCGCGGGTGACACCCTGAGCACCATCGCCGCCCGGCACGGGACCACCTGGCAGCGGATCTACGCCGCCAACAAGGCCGTCATCGGCGACGACCCCGACCTGATCGTGCCCGGCCAGCGCCTCGCGCTCTGAGCGCCGGACCTGACGTGGCGGACAGCCGCCGTCCCGACGAGGACGGCGGCTCTCCGCGTCCCCGGCAGCCCGCCTCTACGGCTCGGGCCGCGGCGCCCGGGCCCTGTACTCCGGGTGGTGCAGGTCGAACGCCGGGGACTCGGAGCGGATCCGGGGGAGGGTGACGAAGTTGTGCCGGGGCGGCGGGCAGGAGGTCGCCCACTCCAGGGAGCGGCCGTAGCCCCAGGGGTCGTCGGTCTCGACCTTCTCGCCGTATCGGGCGGTCTTCCAGACGTTGTAGAGGAACGGCAGCGTGGACAGGCCCAGCAGGAAGGAGCCGACCGACGAGACGGTGTTGAGCGTGGTGAAGCCGTCGGCCGCCAGATAGTCGGCGTACCGGCGGGGCATGCCTTCCGCGCCCAGCCAGTGCTGCACCAGGAACGTCGTGTGGAAGCCGGTGAACAGGGTCCAGAACTGGATCTTCCCGAGCCGCTCGTCCAGCATCTTCCCGGTGAACTTGGGCCACCAGAAGAAGAAGCCGCCGAAGACCGCGAAGACGACCGTGCCGAAGACCACGTAGTGGAAGTGGGCGACGACGAAGTACGAGTCCGTGACGTGGAAGTCCAGCGGCGGGGACGCCAGGATCACCCCGGTCAGGCCGCCGAGCAGGAACGTCACCAGGAAGCCCGTCGCCCACAGCATCGGCGTCTCGAAGGACAGCGAGCCCTTGATCATCGTGCCGGTCCAGTTGAAGAACTTCACGCCCGTCGGCACCGCGATCAGGAAGGACATGAAGGAGAAGAACGGCAGCAGCACCGCGCCGGTGGCGAACATGTGGTGCGCCCACACCACGATCGACAGCCCGGTGATCGCCATCGTGGCACCGACCAGCGTCAGATAGCCGAAGACCGGCTTGCGGCTGAACACCGGGATGATCTCCGTGATGATCCCGAAGAACGGCAGCGCGATGATGTAGACCTCGGGGTGCCCGAAGAACCAGAACAGGTGCTGCCACAGCAGCGCCCCGCCGTTCGCCGCCTCGAACACCTGCGAGCCGAACCGCCGGTCCGCCTCCAGTACCAGCAGCGCCGCCGCCAGCACCGGGAAGGCCAGCAGGATCAGGATCGACGTGAACAGCGTGTTCCAGGTGAAGACCGGCATCCGGAACATCGTCATGCCGGGCGCGCGCATCCCGATGATGGTGGTGATGAAGTTGACCGCGCCGAGGATCGTGCCGAAGCCGGACAGCGCCAGGCCCATGATCCACAGGTCGGGGCCGACGCCGGGGGAGTGCGCGGTGTCGTTGAGCGGCGCGTAGGCGAACCAGCCGAACGCGGCCGGCCCGTCCGGCAGCAGCAGCGAGCCCAGCACGATCAGACCGCCGAACGCGAACAGCCAGTACGAGAGCATGTTCAGCCGCGGGAACGCCACGTCCGGGGCGCCGATCTGCAACGGCATCAGCTCATTGGCGAAGCCCGCGAAGCTCGGGGTCGCGAACAGCAGCAGCATGATCGTGCCGTGCAGCGTGAACAACTGGTTGAACTGGTTGTTGTCCATCAGCTGAAGTCCCGGCCGGGCGAGTTCCGCGCGCATCAGCAGCGCCATGACCCCGCCGGCCAGGAAGAATCCGAATGCCGTGATCAGGTACAGATGGCCGATCTTCTTGTGGTCGGTGGTGGTGAGCCAGTCCACCACCAGCCGGCCGGCCCGGCCGGGCCGGGCCGGTCGTGCCGTGGCCCGTACGGTGTCGGTCCCCATCGCTCGCCCGCCCCTCCGTATCGCCCTGCCCGGGCCCGCCGAAGCCCGTGGCACGCGTACCCGCGAGCTGCCTCATGATGCTCGCCGGTCCGCGCGCTCCGGCAGGAGGCGTCCGGCTGTTGTGTGCGGAATCCGTGAAATTCCTATGCGGTGTCAGCTGCCCCGGCACCGCGCCGGATTGCGCGGGGAATCGGGCCCCGGGCGCGCCCCCGGTCGCCGCTGCGGCACTTTCCGCGGGGAATTCGGAGCGGAACTGCGGCACACGTGAATTCTGTTCGATTACCCCGGTAAGCGGTACGGAAACCCCCGTACGTGTGACGGAGTTCGGGCGGAACACGGGCCCGGAAGCTGTGACAGAAGTGTGACGGGGGTCGGACGCTTCTCCTACCCGGCCATGCCCGACTAGCGTGGCGGCATGGCACCGATTCCCACTCCGCCAGCGGAGCCCCAGGACAGCCCGGACGGGTACGTCGGCCTCGACGCCGAGCACGCCGAGCGGCTCGCGCGGCGACGCGGCTGGTCGACGGTGCGGTCCCTGCCGCCGGGCACGGTCATCACGATGGAGTACCGGGCCGGACGGCTGAACTTCGAGGTGCGGGACGGCCGGGTGGTCCGCGCCTGGAAGGGCTGACCACCGCCGGGCCCGCCGCCGGGTCCGCCCCCGCGGTCCGGGCGCGCGTACGGCGAAGGCCCCGCTCCTCTTCGGGAGCGGGGCCTTCGCCGTGGCGCGGGGGTGGTGGTGCGTACCGGACCCCGTCGCCGTTTCCCGCCGTCAGCCGCCCGTCAGGGGGCGGGCCGGCTGGGACGTGCCGCGCGGGAGCCGGTCGGCGTGCGGCGGGCGCCGGCTGCCCGCCGGGGTGACCGGGGTGCGTTCCGAACGGGCCGTGTGCGGTCCGGGTGCCCGGTGCCCCGGACCCCGGGAGGCCCGGGTCGAGGTGACCGGCTCGCGGGCCGGCGCCGGCTGCTCCGCCGCCGTGCCGCGCGGTGTGAGCGGCACCGGCGCGACCGGGACGGCCGGTTCGGGCGCGGGCCGGCTGCCACGGGCGCGCCAGCGGTCGCGCAGGTCGAAGAGCGCGCTCTCGGTCCTGGCGATCAGCGGCTCGAACCAGGGCAGCGCGAGCAGGATCAGCAGGCCCGCGGCCCAGCCCAGCAGCACGTCGCTCAGCCAGTGCGTACCGAGGTAGACGGTGGTGAGGCCGACGCCGAGCGAGGTGATCGCGGAGAGCGCGGACAGCCAGCGGCGTGCTCTCGGGGTGGAGGCCAGATACGCCAGGATGCCCCAGGTCACGACCGCGTTGGCGGTGTGGCCGCTGGGGAATATATCGCCGCCGAGACCCATCTCGTTCGAGCCGATCACGGTCGCGTAGTGCGGACCGAGCCGCCCCATGCCGAGCTTGGCGGCGCCGACCGTGACGTTCAGCAGCAGCAGCGAGGTGGCCAGGGTCAGCAGCGGGCGGAGGGTGTGCTGCCGCCAGGACCGCCAGCCGAGCCAGGCCGCGACCATCACGGCGGTGGGGCCGCGCTGGCCGAGCACCACGTAGTAGTCGAGGAAGGCGTGGATCTCCGGCCACTGCTGGTACGGCCGGAAGAACATGACCTGCCAGTCGAGCCGGACCAGCCACGAGGCCGTCACCACGGCCCACACGATCGCGAGGTAGAAAGCCAGGGTCGCGGAGAACAGAACGACCCGGTGCCGGCTCATCCTCGGCACATCGATGTGGGCCGGTCGTTCCGGCTCACGGTCCAGTCTGGCGAACACCCGGTCCAGACTCCGGGTGAGGTTTCGTTCGGTACGCACCCAATCGACGTTACAGCGAGTGAGCTGTGTTCCCGGTCGAAACAGCGGCTTTGTGATGACGATGTGATGTGGGAAACCTCTCAAGAGCGGCCCTAATTCCTGGGATTCCGCAATCCGGTGAGGCCGATCAGGTCAATTCCTTTGATCATGCCGGGTGTTGTTTATATGGCGCTTATGAATGCGTTAACCCGGTCCTGGCGCGGA
Source organism: Streptomyces sp. NPDC046727 (assembly GCF_040645635.1). Classification (NCBI taxonomy): domain Bacteria; kingdom Bacillati; phylum Actinomycetota; class Actinomycetes; order Kitasatosporales; family Streptomycetaceae; genus Streptomyces; species Streptomyces sp. NPDC046727. Next base: position 127,011 of record NZ_JBEYYR010000019.1, on the reverse strand, counting down.
ATTCTCCGGGGTGTCATCGGATGGCCCAGTCGATCATGGCGGACCGGAGCCGTTCAGCCAGAACGCCCCGTAGACCGCCGCCGCGACCGCCAGTCCGGCCGTGACCAGGGCCGATCGGGAGGTGCGCGGCCGGGCCAGGGCGCAGGCGAGCGGCAGCAGCACCGGGAAGGCGGGCATCAGCAGCCGCGGCTTGGAGCCGAAGTAGCTCGACGCGCACAGGGCGAGGGCGAGTACGACACCCGTGTACACCAGTAGTTCCACCGGCTGACGGCCGCGGACACCCGTGACGTACAGCCAGATCAGCAGGGCGACACCGGCGATCAGCCCGAGGCCGGCGAGGGCGGACGGAAATGACGTGAACTTGTCGCCCACAAAGCGCGCGAAGGCGTAACCGCCGTCGAAACCGTTGCGCCATCCGGCCTGGACGTCGAGGTACCCGAGCGGGCCCTTGCCGGTGCGGTGGCCGACCCAGAGGACATACCCGGCGGCGCCGGCCGGCGCGAGGAGCATGCCGAGCACGCGACGCCAAGCGGGGGCATACGGGGCATACGGGGCATGCGGGGCGGGTGGTGCGGGGGCATGCGGCGTAGGGAGTGCGCCGGGGGTGTGTTCCTCGTGGTGCGCGCCCGGCGTGCGCTCCGCGCCGCGCTCTCGCACGAACGAGATCACGCCCGCCACCCACACCGCCGCGACCACCGCCGCCCCCACCGGCCGGGTCAGCCCCGCCAGCGCCGCCAGCACGCCCGCGCTCACCCAGCGCCCGGTCAGCAGCGCGTACAGGGACCAGGCCGCCAGTGCCGTGAACAGCGACTCGCTGTACGCCATCGACTGCACGATCCCGACCGGCAGCACCGCCCACAGCAGCACGGCGAAGAACCCCACCCGGGGTCCGTACACCCGCTCCGCGACCGCGAAGATCCCGGCCGCGGCGGCGAGTGACGCGAGCAGGCTCACCAGGAAGCCGGCGTCCGCGTAGGACAGCGGGGCGATGGCGTGCAGCAGCCGCTCCAGCCACGGCAGCAGCGGGAAGAACGCCAGGTTGGAGTGGACGTCCCCGTTCGGCAGCCGCACCTCGTAGCCGTAGCCCAGCTCGGCGACCCGCGTGTACCAGAGCGAGTCCCAGCGCGCGGTCAGCAGGGTGTACGCGCTCTTGCCGCGCGCGGCGCTCCAGATCGCCAGCACGGTCAGCCCCAGGGCGCGGACCGCCGCATAGCCCAGCAGCGCCGGGACGGCGCGGCGCCAGAGAGGGGCGTGGGACGGGGCCACGCGCGTTTCAAGATCGGTCACGGACTCGATTATCGACCGCACGGGGAACCGGACCGGTCGCCGGGTCGTGGTCAAGAGGGGACGGCGTGGTGTACGCCACACGGGTTCCGTCGTGCGTGTGAGAGGTCCGCCACGTGCCCCCGCGGCGGACTCGCGTACGCTGACGAGTCACCCGCGAGGGTTCGCGCGGGCCGGAGACACCGCTCCTCTCCGGCCGTACGACAGGGAGTCCCCACCCCGTCGGTCCGCCCCACGCGAGGGAACATCTGGGAGGTACGTACATGTCCGGGACGACCACGGCTGCCGTACGGCCGCGCCGTCGGGCGGCCGGGGCCGGTACCGATCGCTGGGTCGTCCTCGTCGTCCTCTGTGTCAGCCTGCTGCTCGTCGCCCTCGACGCCACCGTGCTGCACGTGGCGGTTCCCGCCGTCACCGAGGACCTCAAACCCGGCGCGATAGAACTGCTCTGGATCGTCGACGTCTACCCGCTGGTCTGCGCCTCGCTGCTGATCCTCTTCGGCACCCTCGGCGACCGCGTCGGCCGCAGACGCGTCCTGCTGCTCGGCTACGGCCTCTTCGGTGTCGCCTCCGCCCTGGCCGCGTTCGCGCGGACCGCCGAGACGCTCATCCTCGCCCGCGCGCTGCTCGGCGTCGGCGGCGCGATGATCATGCCCGCGACCCTGTCGATCCTCCGCCAGGTCTTCCCCGACCGGCGCGAGCGCGCCCTCGCCATCGGCATATGGAGCGCGGTCGCCGCGGTCGGCGCGGCGGTCGGCCCGCTGCTCGGCGGCTTCCTGCTGGAGCACTTCTGGTGGGGCGCCGTCTTCCTGGTCAACATCCCGCTCATGCTGGTCAGCCTCCCGGTGGGCCGGATCCTGCTGCCCGAGTCCCGCGGTGAACGGGGCGGCCCCTGGGACGTGACCGGCGCGCTGATGGCGGCGGCCGGGCTCTTCGGTGCCGTCCTCGGCGTGAAGCGGCTCGGCGGCGGGGAAGGCGCGGGGAGCCCCGTCACCGTGCTGCCGCTGCTGCTCGGCGCGGCCCTCCTTCTCCTCTTCGTTCGGCGCCAGCGGCGGCTCCCGCATCCGCTGGTGGACCTGCGGATGTTCCGCCGGCCCGCGTTCAGCACCTCGGTGGGCTGCATCGTGCTGGCCATGCTCGCGCTGGTCGGCCTGGAGCTGATCGCCGCCCAGTACCTCCAGCTGGTGCTCGGCCTGTCCCCGCTGCAGACCGGCCTCAGGCTGCTGCCGCTGACCGTCGCGGCCATGGCGGCGGGCCTGGCGGGCGCCCGGATGCTGCGCCGCTTCGGTCCGCGCCGGATGGTGTGCTTCGGCTTCTGCCTGACGGCCGCCGCGGTGCTGACCCTGACGGCGATGGGCGGCACGGACAACCCCGCGCTGCTGCTGGCCGGCTTCGTGCTGCTCGGCTTCGGCCTGGAGACCACGCTCTTCGGCGCGTACGAGTCGATGCTCAGCGAGGCCCCGGCCGACCAGGCCGGCGGCGCGGCGGCGATCGGCGAGACGTCGTACCAGCTCGGTGCCGGGATCGGCATCGCCCTGCTGGGCAGCGTGATGAACGCGGCCTACGCGCCGGGGCTGCGCTCGGTGCCGGGCGTGCCGCAGCGCGCGTCGGACGCGGCGGGCCATTCGCTCGGCGAGGCCTACGAGGCCGCAGACAGGCTCGGCGGAACCGCCGGGGCCGCGCTGCGCCGGGCGGCGCGGGACTCCTTCGTGCACGGGCTGCATGTGACCCTGCTGGTGAGCGCGGGTCTGTTGCTGCTGGGCGCGGTGATGGCGCTGCGGCTGCCGTGGATCATGCAGTGCGGCGAGGAGCCGGCCGGGGCCGAGCCCGCGCTGCCGGCGCCGCGCGAGGCGGGGGCGGCGGCCGGGACGTCGCGGGTCACCGCCTGACCTCCTCTGGACGTCCGGGACACCGCGCCGTAACGTCGGCCGCAGAATCGCGATTAGCACTGCTAGTTTTGTCGCTGTCCCGTGTCCTGGAGGGTGTTCCATGTCCGCGTCCGCGAAGCTGCCGCCGTTCGATGCCGCCGACCCGCTCGGCATCGACGATCTGCTGGAGCCGGAGGACCTGGCCGTCCGGGACACCGTCCGCGCCTGGGCGGCCGACCGCGTCCTGCCGTACGTCGCCGACTGGTACGAGAAGGGCGAGCTGCCCGGGATCCGCGACCTCGCCCGCGAACTCGGTTCCCTCGGCGCCCTCGGCATGTCCCTCACCGGGTACGGCTGCACGGGCGCGACGGCCGTGCAGTACGGCCTGGCCTGCCTGGAGCTGGAGGCGGCCGACTCGGGCATCCGGTCGCTGGTCTCCGTGCAGGGCTCCCTCGCGATGTACGCCATCCACCGGTTCGGCAGCGAGGAGCAGAAGCAGGAGTGGCTGCCGCGCATGGCGGCCGGCGAGGTGATCGGCTGCTTCGGGCTGACCGAGCCCGACCACGGCTCCGACCCCGCCTCCATGCGCACCCACGCCAAGCGCGACGGCGACGACTGGGTGCTGAACGGCCGCAAGATGTGGATCACCAACGGGTCGGTCGCCGGGGTGGCCGTCGTCTGGGCGCAGACCGAGGAGGGCATCCGCGGCTTCGTCGTCCCGACCGGCAGTTCCGGCTTCTCGGCGCCCGAGATCAAGCACAAGTGGTCCCTGCGCGCCTCGGTGACCAGCGAACTCGTCCTGGACGACGTACGGCTGCCCGGCACCGCCGTCCTCCCCGACGTCACCGGGCTGCGCGGACCGCTCAGCTGTCTCTCGCACGCTCGCTACGGCATCGTCTGGGGCGCGATGGGCGCGGCGCGCAGCAGCTTCGAGACGGCCGTCGAGTACGCGAAGACGCGGGAGCAGTTCGGGCGGCCCATCGGCGGCTTCCAGCTCACCCAGGCCAAGCTCGCCGACATGGCGGTGGAACTGCACAAGGGGATCCTGCTCGCCCACCATCTGGGGCGGCGGATGGACGCCGGCCGCCTGCGCCCCGAGCAGGTCAGCTTCGGCAAGCTCAACAACGTCCGCGAGGCCATCGAGATCTGCCGTACGGCGCGGACGATCCTCGGTGCCAACGGGATCTCCCTGGAGTACCCGGTGATGCGGCACGCGACCAACCTGGAATCGGTGCTCACCTACGAGGGCACCGTCGAGATGCACCAGCTCGTGCTGGGCAAGGCACTCACCGGGCTCGACGCGTTCCGGTGAGCCCGGGCGGAGGCAGGGCCGGTGGGCGGCCCTGCCTCAGCTCTGGTTGAAGAAGCCGTCCGAGCGGTGCGCGGACGCCTCGCCGCTGATGATCTCCGTGTCGGCCGGGGTGAGCAGGAACACGCGGTTGGACACCCGGTCGATGGAGCCGCGCAGTCCGAAGATGAGCCCCGCCGCGAAGTCCACGACCCGCTTGGCGTCACCCGGCTCCATGTTGGTGAGGTTCATGATGACCGGGACGCCGTCCCGGAACAGTTCGCCGATGGCGCGGGCGTCCCGGAAGCTGTCCGGGGTGACCGTGCCGATCCGGCGGCCCTTCTCCTCGGCCGTGTCCGTGGCGACCTTCACGCGCGGGTCGGTGACCCAGGCGGCGCCGGACTCGGTGCCCTCGGAGTAGTCGTCGTCGTAGTAGCGCTCGTCATCGTTGTCGTCGACGAGGCCGAGCCACGCACTCGCCTTGCGTACCGATCCCATGGACGCCTCCTCTCACAGCGGTCTTTCTTGCTTTCCGCATCCCTATGGTCATCCATGATGCGGACGGCGCGCCAAGTGGATAGACGCCGCGCGGGGGGTTTGTGACGGTACTGGTGCACAGTCGATCCGTCGAGAGCCCTTGTACCCCAAGGGGCGAGACACATACGGCTGCTGACTGAGAGTGAAATATGATTGTACGCGGCAGATGGGTGAGGCGCGGAGCGTACGGGTGAACGCCGACGTCGGTCACGGTCCCGAGTATGCCGTGTGAAGACGCGTCAGACCCCGCTCCCACCGAGTCCGGGGGGAACAGGGTCTGACGGAGGATCAGGCCGGACGGCGCCCTAATTCTTCAGCTCCGGCGGGGAGATCCGGGACTTCCCGATCGCCGAGCCCGTCGTACCCCACTTCTTGAGGATCCTGTCGTAGGTGCCGTCGGAATGGAGCTTGTTCACCGCCGCCTGGAAGGCCGGGGCCAGATCGGTGCCCTTCTTGAAGGCGAAGCCGACGTCAAGGCGGTGGTATTCGTTGAGGAACTTCAGGCCCTTCTGGTGCGCGACGGCGTAGCGCAGCCCGTTGATCGTGGACATCACGATGTCGCTGCGGCCCTGCTGGAGCGAGGACCAGACCGCGCTCGACTCGGCGTACGTCTGCACCTGGTACGCCTTCTTGCCCGCGTCGGTGCACACGTGCTTGCTCTGCTCCAGCGTGGCCTCGAACGTCGTGCCGGCGCTGGTCGCGACGTTCAGGCCGCACAGCTGCTTCAGGTCGGTGACCTTCGAGAGCTTGCTGTCCTCGCGGGTGGCGAAGCCCTGGCCGTCGTTGATGTAGGTGACGAAGTCGATGGTCTTGCGGCGCTCGTCGGTGACGCCGAAGTTGCTCGCGCCGAAGTCGTACTTGCCGCTGTCCAGGGCGGGCAGGATCGCCTCGAAACTCGCCTGCTCCACCTTCAGCCGGATGCCGAGCACCCGGGCGACCGCCTTGGTGAAGTCGACGTCCTGGCCGGTCAGCGTCTTGCCGTCGGCGAGGTAGGTGGTGCCGGGCGGGGTGCCGCCGACGCTGACCGCGACCGTGAGGCTCGTGGTGCCGGCGGGCAGCAGCCTCGCCGCGGCGTCGTCCTTCCGCACGGCCGAGACGACATCCGTCGTGGGCACCTCGGCGTTCTTCGCGGCCACTCCGGAGGCGTCCGTACCGTCCGGGTCACCCGAGCCGCAGGCGGTGAGCAGCAGAGCGGCCGAGGTGATGGCGGCAAAAGGCATGACATATCGATACAAGGGCGTACGCATCGGGGAGCGGTCTCCTGACGGCGGAAGGGTGTGCGGAAACGCGAGGGGAGGGGTGCGCGTGTGAAGGCGGAGAGCAGCAAGAGAACGCGAGTACGCCCGCCCCGGGGGCAGGCGTGCGCAGGGGGTCAGCTCAACAGGAAGAGGACCACACGCGACCGAAGTCGATGTGGGAGCGGGTGACCAGCCACTGCTGTGGATGCATGGGCCAAGTGGAACAGGCATACGGTTCCGCGTCAACTGACTTGAGATGTACGGCTCACAGTCTGGACAGCCTTGACAGCGGACCGAAACGCCCACGTACTCTCGATGTGCGGCCCTGCTGAGGGGCTCGGCCGTATCCGCGCCGCGCGGCGCGCCCCGTGTGAAGGCACCACCCCGTTCTGACGACTTTCACGTCACGGAGCCTTCGCATGTCATCCGACACCCTCGCCAAAATCCCCACCGCCGCGGAGACACCCGAGCCCGCGGACGTCCCGCGGATCGTCCCGCAGCGCCGGTACGGCCAGTGGGCGGCAGCCGTCGTCGTCCTCGCGCTGCTCGGGCTCGCCGTCAACTCCGTCCTGCGCAACGAGGCGTTCCAGTGGGACGTCGTCGCCGACTGGTTCACCTCCGACTCCGTCCTGCGCGGACTGTGGCTCACGCTGTGGCTGACCTCGGTGGTGATGGTCCTCGGCTTCGCCCTCGGCACCCTGCTCGCCGTGTTCCGGCTCTCCGCCAACCCCGTGCTGCGGGCGGTCGGCTGGGGGTACGTGTGGCTGTTCCGGTCCATCCCGATCCTGGTGCAGCTGCTGCTGTGGTTCAACATCGGGGCGCTGTACCCGCAGGTGTTCGGCGTGAAGACCGTCAACCTGCTCACCCCGGTCGCCGTCGCCGTCGTCGGCCTCACCCTGCACGAGGCCGCCTACGCCGCCGAGGTCGTCCGCGGCGGCGTCCTCTCCGTCGACCGCGGCCAGATCGAGGCCGCCCAGGCCCTCGGCCTGAGCCGGTGGCGGCGCTGGCGGCGGATCGTGCTGCCACAGGCCATGCGCGCCATCGTGCCGCCCGCCGGCAACATGCTCATCGGCACCCTCAAGGGCACCTCCATCGTCAGCGTCATCGCCGTCAACGACCTGCTGTTCTCCGCCCAGTTGATCTACCACCGCACCTACCAGGTGATCCCGCTGCTCATGGTCGCCACCCTCTGGTACGCCGTGATCACCTCGCTGCTCGGCATCGGCCAGTACTACGTCGAGAAGCACTACGCCCGCGGCACGGAGAACGCCCGATGAGACACCAACTGGTGATCGTGGGAGCCGGGCCGCGGGGGACCGGCGTCCTCGAACGCATCGCCGCCAACGCGCCCGAGCTGTACACCGGTCCGGGCCTCGACATCCACCTGGTCGACCCCCACCCGCCGGGCGGCGGACGCATCTGGCGGCAGGCACAGTCCCCGCTGCTGTGGATGAACTCGCACGCCGAGGACATCACCATGTTCACCGACGACACGGTGGCCATGGCCGGCCCGGTGCGCGAGGGCCCCACCCTGCACGAGTGGGCCGGGCTGGACGGCCGCACCTTCGCCGACCGCCGGCTCCAGGGCCGCTATCTGCGCTGGGTGTACGACCGCGCCCTGGCCGAGCTGCCCCCGCACATCACCGTCCACCACCACCCGCGACGCGCCCTGCGGATCGGCGGGCCGCGCGAGGGCCGCCAGCAGGTGTGGCTGGAGGACCGTCCGCGCCCGCTCCCGGCCGACCTGGTGATCCTCGCCGTGGGCCACCTGGACTCCGAACTCGGCAGCGAACAGGCCGAGCTGGCGGCGTACGCCCGCGAGCACGGCCTCACGCACCTGCCGCCCGACTTCACCGCCGACAGCGACCTCTCCGCGCTGAAGCCCGGCGAACCCGTCCTCGTCCGCGGCTTCGGGCTGGCCTTCGTCGACCTGATGGTGCTGCTCACCGAGGGCCGCGGCGGCCGGTACGAGACGGGAGGCCGCGACGGGGAGGTGTACATCCCCTCGGGGCGGGAGCCGGTGCTGTACGTCGGCTCGCGGCGCGGAGTGCCCTACCACTCGAAGATCGGCTACGACTGGACCGGCGACCGGCCCCCGCTGCCCCGCTTCCTGGGCCCCGCCGAGGTGGACGCGCTGCTCGCCCGGCCCGGGGGCTTCGACTTCCGGCGCGATGTGTGGCCCCTGGTCGAGAAGGAGCTGGGCTTCGCCCACTACCACCGGCTGTTCACCGCCCACCCCGGCCGCACGGCGATGGCCTGGACCGACTTCGAGGAGAAGTACGCGGCGGCCGGCGACGGCGCCGAGAGGCGGGCGCTGGTCTTTGCCGCCGTACCGGACCCGGCCGACCGGCTCGACCTCACCGCGCTCGACCACCCGCTGGACGGAGTGCGGTACGCCTCGCACGACGACTTCCAGGACGGGCTAAGACGCTACATCGAGGCCGACCTGAGCCGCCGTCACGACCCCGCGCACAGCGCCGACCTGGGCGTCTTCCTCGGGCTGCTCTCCGTCTACGGGCAGCTGGCGCGGCTCGGGAACATCGGGTCCTGGTGGCACGGCTTCTTCAGCTACCTGGCGTCCGGACCGCCCGGGCCCCGGCTGCGGCAGATGCTCGCGCTGTCCCGGGCCGGACTCCTCCGGTTCGTCGGAGCCGGCATGACCGTCACCGCCGAGGACGGCGTGTTCCGGGCCGCCGCCCCCACCGTGCCGGGGTTCTCCGTCGAGGCCCGGGCGCTGGTGGAGGCCCGGCTGCCCGAGCCCACCGTCGGGCGCGCCCGCGACAGCCTGCTGCGCGCGCTGCATGCCGACGGCGCCGCCGAGACCCCCGACGGGCTGCTCCGGGTCGACCCCGGCGACGGCCGGATCCTCGACCGCGCCGGACGCCCGCACCCCCGGCGCTTCGCCCTCGGCCCGTACACCGACATCCGTACCCCCGGCGCCTTCACCCGTCCCCGCACCGGCGGTCCCGCGTTCCGTCAGAACGACGCGACCGTCCGCGCGGTGCTGACCGCCCTGAACGCCTCACAAGTAAAGGAACTCGCACGATGAGCGTCATGGTCGACATCAGGTCTGTGCACAAGAGCTTCGGCTCGCTCGGCGTGCTCCGGGGCATCGACCTCCAGGTGCGCGCCGGTGAGGTCACCGTCGTGCTCGGCCCCTCCGGCTCCGGCAAGTCCACGCTGCTGCGCACCATCAACCATCTGGAGAAGGTGGACCGCGGCGAGATCAGCGTGGACGGCGCGCTGATGGGGTACCGGCGGGCCGGGGACAAGCTGTACGAGCTGCCCGAGCGCGAGGTGCTCCGGCAGCGCACCCGGATCGGGTTCGTCTTCCAGAACTTCCACCTCTTCCCCCACCTCACCGTCCTGGACAACGTCGTCGAGGCACCGGTGGCCGCGCTGAAGCGGCCCCGCAAGGAGGTCGTGGAGCGCGCGCACCGACTGCTGGAGCGGGTCGGGCTCGGCGACAAGGCCGACGCCTATCCGCGGCAGCTGTCCGGCGGGCAGCAGCAGCGGGTGGCCATCGCGCGGGCGCTCGCGCTGGAACCGAAGCTGCTGCTGTTCGACGAGCCGACGTCGGCGCTCGACCCCGAGCTGGTGGGGGAAGTGCTGGACGTCATCCGGGACCTGGCGGCGCAGGGGACGACGATGATCGTCGTCACGCACGAGATCGCGTTCGCCCGGGAGGTCGCCGACACGGTGGTGTTCATGGACGACGGGCGGATCGTGGAGCAGGGGACCCCGGACGAGGTGCTCGGCGCTCCGCGCGAGGAGCGGACCCGGGCGTTCCTGGCGAAGGTGCTGTGAGGGTGGGGGGCGTGGTGCGGGAGCGATGCGGATGAGGTCTCTGCTGCATCTCGCCACAGCTCTGGACCAGCCGGGCTCGCTCGACGCCGGCTCGTACGTGGAGCTGGCCCGGCTCGCCGAGCGGGGCGGGCTGGACTTCGTGACGCTGGACGACTCCTTCTCCCGGCCCGGGCCCGACGCGCTCGGTGTGCTGTGCCGGGTGGCGCCCGCGACCCGGCGGATCGGGCTGGTGCCGACGGTCACCACCACCCACACCGAGCCCTTCCAGGTGCAGGCCGCCGTGGCCACCCTGGACTGGGTCAGCCAGGGGCGGGCCGGCTGGCGGATCGACGTGTCCACCGGCGAGGGGGAGGCCCGGCTGTTCGGCTCCGCTCGCGCGGGGGGACCCCCATTCCCCGCGGAAACGTTGTGGCGGGAGGCCGGCGAAGTCGCCGACGTGGCCGCCAGGTTGTGGGACAGCTGGGAGGACGGCGCCGAGATCCGGGACGTGGCGACCGGCCGGTTCGTGGACCGGGACCGGCTGCACCGCGTCGACTTCACCGGCACCGCCTTCTCGGTCCGGGGCCCGTCGACCGTGCCCCGGCCGCCGCAGGGCCACCCGGTCCGCGTGGTCGACGCCACCGACGAGCACGCCCGTACGGTCGCCGCCCGGTACGCGGACGTGGCCCTGGTGCGCGCCGTCACCCCCGCCCAGGCCGCCGGCGTACGGGACCGGCTGCGGGAGCAGGCACGCGGGTTCGGGCGGCACCCGGACGCGCTGCGGGTCCTGGTGAGCCTGCTGGTGGATCTCGGCGACGGCGAGTACGCGGCCGAGCCGGGACACGGGGGCGGAGGACCGCGGCCCGCCGTGCCGGGCCCGCTGTACCGGGGCGGCCCGGTCGACCTCGCGGAGCTGGTGGCCGCCTGGCACGCCGACGGGGTCACCGACGGCTTCCACCTCGTCCCGGTCGAGCCGCGCCGCGATCTGGAGCGGCTGGTCAACGGCACGGTGGCGCTGCTCCAGCACCGCGCTCTGTTCCGCACCTTCTATCCGGGCAGCACCCTGCGCGAGCACCTGGGCCTGGCCCGGCCCGCCAACCAGTACGCCGTGACCGGGGGAACGTCATGACCGTACGCCGGCAGCTGCATCTGGCCGCCGTGTCACCGGGGGCCGACCACACCGACGCGGGGGCCGGCCCGGCCGTATGGGCCGGCGCGCGCGCCGGCTCACGGCTCGCGTTCGCCTCCTTCGAGCGGCTCGCCCGCACCGCCGAGCGCGGTCTGTTCGACTTCCTGCTGCTCGACGAGGAGCCGCCGCTGCCCGAGCACCGGGGGCGGCTGCACGAACTGGACCCGGTGGGCGGCCCGGAGCCGGTCGCCGTGCTGAACGCGCTCGCCGGGGTCACCGCCCGGCTGGGGCTCGCCGCCACCGTGAACGCCGTCTTCGGCGAGCCGTACGAACTCGCCCGCAGGCTGGCCACCCTGGACCAGCTCAGCGCGGGCCGGGCGGGCTGGCGGCCGGCGGCCTCGGCGGACGCCCGCGCCGGAGCGGACTTCCGCTCCGGCGGCCATCCGGACCCCTGCGGCCGGGCCGCCGAACTCGTCTCCGTGACCCGGCGGCTGTGGGACTCCTGGAGCCCCGACGGGGTGCCCCGGCCGTTCGCGTACCGCGGCCGGCACTTCGACATCGCGGGCGAGTTCGGGCTGCCCCGCTCGCCCCAGGGACGGCCCGTGGTGATCCAGGCGGGGGAGTCCGAGCGGGCCCGGGAGCTGGCCGCGGCCTCGGCCGACGTGCTCCTCGCCCGGCACGTCCCGCTGAAGGCGGCCCGCTCCCGCTACGCCGACGTCAAACGGCGGCTCGCGGCACACGGCCGCGGCCCGCGGGACCTGCTGGTCATGCCCCGGGTCACCGTGGTCCTCGGGGACACCGCGGCCGAGGCGCAGGAGCGGGCCGCCGGGATCAGACGGCAGCGGATCACCCCGCGGTACGCGCTGTACGCGCTGGAGCGGGTCTGGGGCACGGACCTCTCCGGGTACGACCCCGACGGCCCGCTGCCCGAGACGGCCCCCCGCCCCCCGTCCCGGGACGGCCGCACGCGCGCGCTCGCCGAGAGCTGGCGTGCGCTGGCCCGGGAGAAGGGGCTGTCCATCAGGGAGACCGTGATCGAGGCGAGCGGCCGGCAGTCCTTCGTCGGCACGCCCGACACGGTCGCCGCCGACCTGCACCGGTACGCCGGCGAGGAGGCCGCCGACGGCTTCGTCCTCGTCCCGCAGCTCCCGGCCGGCGAACTGGAGGAGTTCGTGGACCGGGTGGTGCCGCTGCTCCAGGAGCGCGGTGCCTTCCGCACGGAATACCGGGGCGGCACACTCCGCTCCCATCTCGGGCTGCCCCCTCCGGCAGCGCCGGCCCCGGACGACCACCGATGACCACCGATGACCACCGAGGAAAGGAACCCCCGGCATGACGACGGACGCATCCGACGCCTGGAAGCAGTGGCACGCGACGCGCGAGGAGACGGTCGCGGCGCCGTACGGGCCGCTCGCGCTGACCGCGACGCACTGGATCGAGGACTATCCGGACGGGCGACTTCCGGACATCCCCGGGACCTGGGCGACGGACGGGGACGCAGTGGTGCTCACCGCCACCGGGGCCGACGGCCTGACCGTGGCCGGCCGGCCCTTCTCGGGTACGGCCAGGCTGGCCGCCGACAGCGGCCCGGAGGCCGGGGCGCAGGTCGCGCTGGGCGCGAAACGGCTGGTCGTCCTGGTGCGCGAGGGCGTCTGGGGAGTGCGGGTGTACGACCCCGCGTCCGCCGCCCGGCGCGCCTTCAAGGGCATCGACGCCGACCCCTACGACCCCCGCTGGTCGGTGCCGGGGCGGTTCACGCCGTACGAGGCGACGCGCACCGTACGGCTCGGCAACGCGGACGGCCGCGAGCGCGGCTTCGCCCTCGTCGGCGAACTCGCCTTCTCCCTCGCGGGTCGGGAGCGGACGCTGAAGGTCGCGCGGCAGGGGGACCGGCTGTGGGCGGTCTTCGCCGACGCCACCAGCGGTGACACGAGCTTCCGGTTCCGCTTCCTCCACCCGGAGGCGCCGGACGCCGAGGGGCGCACGACCGTCGACTTCAACCGCGCCCAGCTCCCGCCGTGCGCCTTCGCCGACCACTTCATCTGCCCCTTCCCGGCCCCCGGCAACACGCTGGACGTGCCGATCGAGGCGGGGGAGCGCCGGCTGACCCGACATGACTCGAACTGAGCCCGGCTGAGCCGTTGGGGTGGGATGCGCCGGGCGGCGCTGCTTCCTTCGGGTGGTTCTGGGCCGACGGCCGAAAGGCACCCTTGTGCCGACCGGCCGTTCGGCCGAATACTCCCCCCAGCGCTTGTCAGGGGCATGCGTATTCGAATCCGGTCGGCTCCTGGCTGCGCCTCACGGGCCCCGACCCCACGCGGGCCCCCGACTCCCCATGGAGGGAACGAAACGTGAGGATCAAGCGCACCACACTGCGCGGCGGCACCGCGAGACGGACCCGGCTGATCGCCGTGGCCACCGGTCTCCTGGCCGCAGCCGCGTTCGCCGCCCCCACCGCGAACGCCAGCGACACCGACACGTTCAGCGCCACCCAGCTCACCAAGGCGAGCGACTCCGTCCTCAAGGCCGACATCCCCGGTACGGCCTGGGCGGTGGACAGCAAGAGCAACCGTGTCCTGCTCACCGTCGACAGCACGGTGTCCAAGGCCGAGATCGCCACGATCAAGAAGCAGGCCGGCGCCAACGCGGGCGCGCTCACCATCAAGCACACCCCCGGCAGGTTCAGCAAGCTGATCACCGGCGGCGACGCCATCTACGGCGGCTCCTACCGCTGCTCGCTCGGCTTCAACGTGCACAGCGGCAGCACGTACTACTTCCTGACCGCGGGTCACTGCGGCGAGGTCGCCTCCACCTGGTACAGCAACTCCAGCAAGACCACGCTGCTCGGCACCAACGTCGGCTACAGCTTCCCGGGCAACGACTTCGCGCTGGTGCGGTACACCAACTCCTCCGTCGCGCACCCGAGCGCGGTGGGCAGCCAGACCATCAGCAGCGCGGCAACCCCCTCCGTGGGTACGACCGTCTACCGGCGCGGCTCCACCACCGGCACGCACAGCGGCCGGGTCACCGCGCTCAACGCCACCGTCAACTACGGCGGCGGTGACGTCGTGTCCGGCCTGATCCAGACCACGGTCTGCGCCGAGGGCGGCGACAGCGGCGGTCCGCTCTACGCGGGCACCGTGGCCTACGGCCTGACCTCCGGCGGCAGCGGCAACTGCAGCTCCGGCGGTACGACCTTCTTCCAGCCGGTGACCGAGGCGCTGAACTACTACGGAGTCACCCTGCCCTGACAGGTGACGAGTCGGCACGGCCGAGCCCCCGCACGCGGATGACGTGCGGGGGCTTCTTCGTGCGTATTCCGTGGGCGACTTTCGGCCAGGGCTGACGGGTGGGTGTGGTTACTTGTGCGTAGTTTGCAGAGCGGAAGGGACGGGTAAGTCCGCTCCCCGCGCGTCCGGAAGTCGGTCTTGTGTGTCACCTGCGGGGTTCGGAAGAGTGGGCGACCGTCAACCAGCCTTCCGGCCCGTCAGGTCCCCACAACCCGACCGGCCGACCCCCCACAGGAGGACGTGAGTTGAAGCACCGACGCATACCCGGGCGGCGGGCCGCCCTGGCCGGCGCGGGCATCGCCGCACTGGTCGCAGCGGGTGTCACCTTGCAGAACGCGAATGCCAGCGAGCCCGCGAAGTCCGCTCCCCAGCTGCGGGTTCTGTCCGCTCCGGCGGCCGGAAAGCTCGCCTCCAGCCTGAACGCCGGCCTGGGTGCCGACGCGGCGGGCAGCTACTACGACGCCCGGGCGAAGAACCTCGTCGTCAACGTGCTCGACCGGGCCGCGGCGCACACCGTCGAGGAGGCCGGCGCCAAGGCGAGAATCGTCGCCAATTCGCTCGCCGAACTCGGCGAGACACGGGCGGCGCTGAAGGCGGACGCGACCATTCCAGGCACGTCCTGGGCGACCGACCCGGTCAGCAACAAGGTCGTCGTCACCGCCGACCGTACGGTGTCCGGCGCCGAGTGGACCAAGCTGAGCAAGGTGGTCGACGGGCTCGGCGGCACGGCCGAACTCAAGCGCTCGCACGGGGAGTTCAAGCCCTTCCTCGCCGGCGGCGACGCCATCACCGGCTCCGGCGGGCGCTGCTCGCTCGGCTTCAACGTGGTCAAGGGCGGGCAGCCGTACTTCCTGACCGCCGGGCACTGCACCGAGGCCATCTCCGACTGGTCGGACTCCTCCGGCAAGGCCATCGGCACGAACGAGCAGTCCAGCTTCCCGGGCAACGACTACGGGCTGGTGAAGTACACGGCCGAGGTCGACCACCCGAGCGAGGTCGACCTCTACAACGGCTCCACCCAGAAGATCACCGGTGCCGCCGAGGCCACCGTGGGCATGAAGGTCACCCGCAGCGGGTCGACCACCCAGGTGCACTCCGGCACGGTCACCGGGCTGAACGCCACCGTCAACTACTCCGAGGGCACGGTCAGCGGTCTGATCCAGACCGACGTGTGCGCCGAGCCCGGGGACAGTGGCGGCTCGCTGTTCTCCGGCAGCGACGCCATCGGCCTGACCTCCGGCGGCAGCGGCGACTGCACCTCCGGCGGGGAGACCTTCTTCCAGCCGGTCACCGAGGCCCTGTCCGCCACGGGGTCCCGGATCGGCTGACCCCCGTCCTCCGCAGCCCCGTCCCGGCCCTGTCCGGGGCGGGGCTCCGTGCTGTGCGGCGGGGCGTTTGCGCAGGTGGGAGGCGGTCGAACGGATGTCGTACATGCGTTCGAGAATGGGGGTATGGTGGGGGGTGAGGTAGGGAACTGATGTTCGAGAGTCGTTCGGGACCGACGAGTGCGGGAGGTGTGTGTGCCGGGCTTCGCGCATCTGCACACCGTCTCCGGGTTCTCCCTGAGGTACGGGGCGTCCCATCCGGAGCGGCTGGCCGAGCGTGCCTCGGAGCGGGGCATGGACACCCTCGCCCTGACCGATCGCGACACCCTCGCCGGGGCGGTGCGCTTCGCCAAGGCGTGTGCCGGGGCGGGCGTCCGTCCGGTGTTCGGGGTGAATCTGGCGGTTGCGGGGGAGGGCGCACGGCGGACGGGCGTTCCCCCGCGCGAGCGGAGCCGGGAGGGGGAGAGGCGGCGTACCCCGGTGCGCGGTGGCGCCTTCACGGACGAGTCGGCTCCCCGGGTGACCTTCCTCGCCCGGGACGGCGCTCGCGGGTGGGGCGATCTGTGCCGGCTCGTCTCGGCCGCGCACGCGGACGGGGCGACCCCGCTGCTTCCCTGGACCGCCCAGCAGGGCGAGGGGCTGGTGGTGCTGCTCGGGCCCGGGTCGGACGTGGGGCGGGCACTGGCCGCCGGGCGTCCCGACCGGGCGGCGGCGCTGCTCGCCCCGTGGCGCGAGGTCTATGGCGACGCGCTGCGGCTGGAGGCCGTCTGGCACGGCCGCACGGGTACGGGGGCCGGCTCCCTGCGGCTCGCGGCCCGCACCGTCGGGTTCGCCGCCGAGCAGGGGGTGCGGCCGGTGCTCAGCAACGCCGTCCGCTACGCCGATCCCGGTCAGGGGCCGGTCGCCGACGTGCTGGACGCCGCGCGGCGGCTGGTGCCGATCGATCCCCGGGGCGAGCTGGACTCCGGCGAAGCCTGGCTGAAGGACGCGCAGGCCATGCTGGATGTCGCCGAGCGGGTCGTGGAGGCCGCCGGGTACCGGCGGGACACCGCCCATCGGCTGCTGGAGCAGACCCGGGCGACCGCCGCCGAGTGCCGGGTCGACCCCGAGGGCGATCTCGGCCTCGGGACCGTTCACTTTCCCGAGGCGCACCTGGTCGGCGCCGGCCGGCGCACCGCCCAGCGGGCGCTCGCCTCGCGGACGGCCGCCGGCATGCTGCGGCTCGGGTACGGCGGCCGGCGCGCGTACTGGGAGCGGATGCACCACGAGCTGGACATCATCGCCCACCACGGCTTCGCCTCCTACTTCCTGACGGTCGCCCAGGTCGTCGACGACGTACGGGAGATGGGGATCCGGGTGGCCGCACGTGGCTCCGGCGCCGGGTCGCTCGTCAACCACCTGCTCGGGATCGCGCACGCCGATCCCGTCGAGCACGGGCTGCTGATGGAACGCTTCCTGTCCAAGGAGCGCGTCGTGCTGCCGGACATCGACATCGACGTGGAGTCCGCCCGGCGGCTGGAGGTCTACCGGGCGATCATCGGCCGGTTCGGGGAGGAACGGGTCGCGACCGTCTCCATGCCGGAGACCTATCGGGTCCGGCACGCCATCCGGGACGTCGGTGCCGCGCTGTCCATGGACCCGGCCGAGATCGACCGGGTCGCCAAGTCCTTTCCGCACATCCGGGCCCGGGACGCGCGGGCCGCGCTGGAGGAACTGCCCGAGCTGAAGAAGCTCGCGAGGGAGCATCAGCGGGAAGGTGCGCGGTACGGCAGGCTGTGGGAGCTGGTCGAGGCGCTCGACGCGCTGCCGCGCGGGGTCGCCATGCACCCGTGCGGGGTGCTGCTGTCCGACGCCTCGCTCCTCGCCCGTACGCCGGTGGTGCCGACCAGCGGCGAGGGGCTGCCCATGTCGCAGTTCGACAAGGAGGACGTGGAGGACCTCGGGCTGCTCAAGCTGGACGTGCTGGGCGTGCGGATGCAGTCGGCGATGGCGCACGCCGTCGCCGAGGTGGAGCGGGTGACGGGGGAGAGGATCGACCTGGACGCGGTACCGGCGGGGGACCCGGAGACGTACCGGCTGATCCGGTCGACCGAGACGCTGGGGTGTTTCCAGATCGAGTCGCCCGGGCAGCGGGACCTGGTGGGGCGGCTGCAGCCGAGCACCTTTCACGACCTCGTCGTGGACATCTCACTGTTCCGGCCCGGCCCCGTCGCCGCCGACATGGTGCGGCCGTTCATCGAGGCGCGGCACGGGCGGGCACCGGTGCGCTACCCGCACCCGGACCTGGAGGAGCCGCTCGCGGGGACGTACGGCGTCGTCGTCTTCCATGAGCAGGTCATCGACATCGTCGCCCGCATGACCGGGTGCGGGCGGGGCGAGGCCGACCGGGTGCGGCGCGGGCTGTCCGACCCGGAGTCGCAGGAGCGGATCAAGGTGTGGTTCGCCCAGCGGGCGGCGGTCCGGGGATACAGCGCGGAAACGATCCAGCGGACCTGGGAGATCGTGGCGGCCTTCGGGTCGTACGGCTTCTGCAAGGCGCACGCCGTCGCCTTCGCCGTGCCCACCTACCAGTCGGCGTGGCTGAAGGCCCATCACCCGGCCGCCTTCTACGCCGGGCTCCTCACGCACGATCCGGGCATGTACCCCAAGCGGCTGCTGCTGGCCGACGCCCGGCGACGGGGGGTGCCGATCCTGCCGTTGGACGTGAACGAGTCCGGGGTCGCCCACCGGATCGAACTGGTGTCTGAATCGCCGGAGGTGTGGGGGCTGCGGCTCGCCCTCTCCGACGTGCACGGCATCAGCAAGGCCGAGGCCGGCCGGATCGCGGACGGGCAGCCGTACGCCTCCCTGCTGGACTTCTGGGAGCGGGCCCGGCCCAGCAGGCCGCTGGCGGGGCGGCTCGCCCAGGTCGGCGCCTTGGACGCGTTCGGCGCCAACCGGCGTGATCTGCAACTGCACCTGACCGAGCTGCACCGGGGCGCCCGGGGCGGTGGCGGCGGCCAGCTCCCCCTCGCCGGAGGCAGGAAGACCGCGCCCGCCGGCCTGCCGGACCTGACGTCGGCGGAGAAGCTCAGCGCCGAGCTGGGCGTGCTGTCCATGGACGCCTCGCGCAATCTGATGGACGACCACCGGGAGTTCCTCACGGAGCTGGGCGTGGTCTGCGCACGCCGGCTGCGCGAGGCCCGGCACGGCGAGACCGTGCTGGTCGCGGGCGCCAAGGCGGCCACCCAGACCCCGCCGATCCGCTCCGGCAAGCGGGTCATCTTCTCCACCCTGGACGACGGCACGGGCCTGGTCGACCTCGCGTTCTTCGACGACTCGCACGACGCGTGCGCCCACACCGTCTTCCACTCGTGGCTGCTGCTGGTGCGCGGAGTGGTGCAGCGGCGCGGGCCGCGCAGCCTGAGCGTGGTGGGATCCGCCGCCTGGAACCTCGCCGAACTGGTCGAACTGCGCGCCGAGGGCGGTCTCGACGAGGTGGCGGCGCGGCTCGCGGAGCCGGTGGCCGAGGGTGCGGGCGGTGATCCGACCGGTGGGCGGCGGATCCATCTGCCGACCGGATACGCGATGCACCCGTGGGCCGACCTGCGGCCCGCGGGCCAGGAGGCCGCACAGGGGCCCGCGGCGACACGGAAGTTGTGGCACCAGAGTCCGGGGAGTGCGGGATGACCATTCTCTGCGTACGTTTCCAGCTGCCGCCGATGTACGAGGCGGCCCTGCCGGGACTGCTCGGGTTGCTGGAGGAGTTCACCCCGGTCGTGGAGGCGCTGCCGCCGGACGGGGCGCTGGCCGATCTGCGTGGCGCCGAGCGGTACTTCGGGCGCAGCGCGGTGGAGCTGGCCTCGGTGATCCGGGTGCGGGCCCTCGCGCGGTACGGCGTCGACTGCGCGATCGGCGCCGGGCCCGGTCCGATGCTGGCCCGCGTGGCGCTGCGTGACGCCCGGCCCGGGGTGACGTGTGCCGTCCCCGAGGACCCGGACGGCATCGCGGAGTTCCTCGCCGAGCGGCCCGTGTCCGCGCTGCCCGGCGTCGGTACGGCCACCGCCCGCACCCTGGACGAGTACGGCCTGGACACCCTGGGCCGGGTCGCCGCCGCGCCGCTCTCCACGCTCCAGCGGCTGATCGGCGCGCGGGCGGGCCGTGAGCTGCGCGAGAAGGCGAGCGGCGTCGACCGCGGCCGGGTCGTGCCGAACGCCGTCTCGCGCTCGCTGATGACGGAACGGGCCTTCGGCATCGACGAACTGGACCCCGGCCGGCACCGCAGGGAGCTGCTGTCGGCCGCCGAGGAGATCGGCGCCCGGCTGCGCGTGGTGGAGAAGGTCTGCCGCACCCTGACCCTCACCGTGCGCTACGCCGATCGCTCCTCGACCACCCGCAGCCGCACCCTGAAGGAGCCGACCGCGCACTCGGCGGCCCTGGCCAAGGCGGCCTACGGCATGTACGAGGCGCTCGGCCTGCAACGGGCCCGGGTCCGCGCGCTGGTCCTGCGCGCCGAGGGCCTGACCGCCGCCGACCAGGCCTCCTACCAGCTCACCTTCGACCCCGTGGACGAGAAGGCCCGCCGTATCGAGGAGGTCGCGGACCGCGCGCGGGCGAAGTTCGGGCCCAGGGCGGTGATGCCGGGGGCGCTGGGGCGCGGCGGCGGCTCCTCGGCTGTCAGTTGGCCCAGGGCGGCGTGATGCGGGTGCCGTCGGCCAGCTCCGCCTCCAGGCCGATGGAGGTGGTGACCCAGGAGAGCGCGGTGTGGTCGGTCGGGTTCTCCACGCCGAAAGTCGCACCGGGGTTGACGATCACCGTGTCGCCGGCGGATATCCGCTCGGTCCGGCCGTCGAGCGTGATCAGCAGCTCCCCGACGAGCAGATGGAAGACCTCCTCGCGGCTGACGGTGTGGGCGGGTGCCTTGGTGCCGGCCGGGATCTCCCCGCGCCAGGCGCACAGCTCCTTGCTGCCGGTGAGCGGGGTGGCGTACGAGACGAAGCGGGCGCCGTGGATCTCATGAGTCGTGGCCTCGGACGAGCGGATGACGGGCATGGCGGTGATCTCCGTTCAAGTGGTCAAGTGGCTTGACTATATGGTCAAGCTGCTTGACTAAACTGTCAAGGGTGTTTGAATGCCTCCGTGCAGAACTCCGAAGCCATGGCCCTGTCCGCCGCCGTGCTCGCCGTCGCCGGTGACCTCACGCAACGCATCCACGAAGGGGTGATGGCGCGCGGGTTCACCGACCTGCGGCCGGCACACGGCTTCGCCTTCGCGCGGCTCGCTCCGGGCGGCGCCACCGTCACCGACCTCGCGACGCACCTCGGGGTGACCAAGCAGGCCGCGAGCCAGTTGGTGGACGAGATCGTACGCAAGGGGTACGCCGAGCGGCGGCCGCATCCGCAGGACGCGCGGGCCCGGCTGATCGTGCTGACCGAGCGCGGGTGGGCCTGCACCCGGGCGGCCGAGGGCGCGGCGGCCGAGGTCGTGGAGGGGTGGGCCGAACTGCTGGGCGAGGGTGAAGTGCGCGTGTTGGGCCAGCGTTTGGCGCGGATCGCTCCCTATGGTCCGATCAGGCCCGCCTGGTGACGATCCGTCAACCCCCGGTGATGCTCCGGTTATCACTGGAAGTTTTTACTGCCGCGTAACTTCACACCTGGACTACTCGCCCGTAACTTGACGAGTGAACAGCATCCTCGTGATCCGGATCACAGGGTAAGGCCCCCACCTCCCTTGAGCCGCAAGGAGATCACCCGATGCTGCCCTGGAAACGAGTGCTCAGACCCCTCGCCGCGCTGCTCCTCACCGCCGCCGTCGCCACCGTTCCCGCCGCCGCCACCGCCGCTGCCGCCGACACCGCCCCCTCCAGTGGCTGGAACGACTACTCCTGCAAGCCCTCCGCCGCCCACCCCCGCCCCGTCGTCCTCGTCCACGGCACCCTGGGCAACTCGGTCGACAACTGGCTCGGCCTCGCCCCCTACCTGCAGAGCCGCGGCTACTGCGTCTACTCCCTCGACTACGGCCAACTGACCGGCGTCCCCTTCTTCCACGGCCTCGGCCCCATCGACAAGTCGGCGGAGCAGCTGTCCGCCTTCGTCGACAAGGTGCTCGCCGCGACCGGAGCCGCCGAGGCCGACCTGGTCGGACACTCCCAGGGCGGCATGATGCCCCGCTACTACCTGAAGTTCCTCGGCGGGGCGGGCAAGGTGAACGCCCTCGTCGGCATCGCCCCCGACAACCACGGCGCCAGCCTGAGCGGTCTCACCAACCTGCTGCCGTACTTCCCCGGCGCCGAGGACCTGGTCAAGGCCACCACCCCCGGCCTCGCCGACCAGATCCCCGGCTCCGCCTTCCTCACCAAGCTCAACGCGGGCGGCGACACCGTCCCCGGAGTGCGCTACACGGTCATCGCCACCAAGTACGACGAGGTGGCCACGCCCTGGCGCAGCCAGTACCTGAGCGGTTCCGACGTCCACAACGTCCTGCTGCAGGACCTGTGCTCGCTCGACCTGTCCGAACACGTCGCGATCGGCCTGCTCGACCGGATCGCCTTCCACGAGGTGGCCAACGCGCTCGACCCGGCGCACGCCACCGACACCACCTGCGCGTCCGTCTTCAGCTGACGTGCCGCCGGGGCCTGTCCGGCCTGAGCCGCCGGACAGGCCCCGGAACCCTCACCGGCGGTGGCCGCCGCCCGCCGCGCGCCGCCGCACCGACAGGAACAGCGCGGCCGAGCCCACCGCCAGCGCCGCCGCGCCGCCGATCGCGAGGTACGAGGTGCCGGTGGACGCACCCGTCTCGGCGAGGTCCGCCGAAGTCCCGGCCGCCTTCGGCCGGTTGGCCGCGGCGGCGGTGGGCTCGGCCGAGGTGCTCGCGTCGTCGTCCCCGTGCCCGTGGTGCTCGACCGTCGACTTGTCGGCACCGGCGGAGATCTGCTCGTCCGAGGGTGCGGAGGCACTCGGCGCGGGGGTCGTACCGCCGTCGCCGCCGCCGAAGTCCACGTCCGAGCAGGAGTAGAAGGCCTCCGGGCTGTCCGAGCGCTGCCAGACCGCGTACAGCAGCTGCCGGCCGGACCGCTCGGGCAGGGTGCCGGAGAAGGTGTAGAAGCCGCCCGACGGGGCCGGGTCGGTGGCCGTCGCCACCGGGTGCTCCAGATCCAGGGCGGACCAGGCCAGCGGCTTCGCCGGGTCGTACCCGGGCTTGGTGACATAGACCTTGAAGGTGCCCTTGTGCGGGGCGGTCACGCGGTACTTGAAGGTGTACGACCCGCCGCGCACGCTCGTCGCCGGCCAGTCGGCGCGGGCCAGGTCGAGCCCCTTGAACTCCTCGTTGTTCGCGCTGCACAGCTTGCCGTCCGGGATCAGCTCCTGGTGCCGGCCGGCCGCGTCGCCGATCCGGATGCCGTTCCAGTCGTACAGCGCCTGGGTGCCGCCGGCCGCCACGGCCGCCTTGCACGCGGCCGACTCCGGGCTCTCCGGTCCCTCCGCGTAGCACTGCGAGACCCGGCTGACCGGGTCGCCCATCGAGCCGTGCGCGGACGCGGGGACGGCGGACAGCGCGAGCGCGGTGCTGCCGAGGGCGGCGACGGCGGCGGCCTTGCGGCGTGCGGACATGGGGAACTCCTCGGAACGGTCCTCGGGCGTGGGTGAATCCCGTGGGGGCGATCAGAAACTAGCCCCGAGAAACCGTGAAATCGCCTGCTGGGAGCGTGCGGAGGAGATCCTTATGGTTCGCTTAAGGAGGTGCTCAGGCTGCGCTCAGGTACTAGCGTGCCGCCATGATCGACAAGGACCTCGACCGGGGTGAGGAACGCGTCCGGCCCGCCGTCGCGGCGGACGTGCCGGCCGTGAAGGCGGTGACGGACGCGGCCTACCGCCACTACATCGAGCGCATCGGTGTGGTTCCGCAGCCCATGGAGGCGGACCACAGGGCGGACGTCGGCGCCGGCAAGGTGTTCGTCACCGGGGAACCCGTCGTCGGACTCGTGGTGATCGAGGCGTTCGCCGACCATCTCTTCCTGGACAGCATCGCCGTCCGTCCCGCGGCCCACGGCACGGGCGTCGGACGGCGGTTGCTGCGCTTCGTCGACGCACGCGCGCGGGAACTGGGCCTGGACGAGATCAGGCTCTACACGAACGCGATGATGTGGGAGAACCAGAGGATCTACCCGAAGTACGGGTACGAGGTCGTGGAGCGCCGGGTCGACGGTCCGTACGACCGCCTCCACTACCGCAAGCGGCTGGACTGAGGAGTCCCGGCGTCAGGCGTCGGGCCACCAGGTTCGTGCTATGTCCCTGCGCACTTCGGGGCGTCCCGCCGGGCGTTCGTCCGCCTCCTCACGGAGCCGCCGGCTGTCCGTCCTCTTCGGGGGCTTCTGCATGGTCACGCGGCGCATGGCTGCCTCCTTCAGAGCCTACCGAGTTCCGCGTTGTCACGGAGGTAGACGCTTTTGGGGAGAGTTCCTCATCGGTGCCGAGATGTCAGTGGTGTGTGTCACTCTCCGGGCATGACGAGCAAGAGCACACACACGGTTGCGGCTGCCCCGGAAGCGGACTGGGATGCGCGGGCCGCCGCCTTCGACGACGAACCGGACCACGGCCTGCGCGACCCCGAGGTCCGCGCGGCCTGGGCGGACCGGCTGCGCGCCTGGCTGCCGGGGCACCCCGCCGACGTCCTCGACCTCGGCTGCGGCACCGGCAGCCTGTCACTCCTCGCCGTCGAGCAGGGGCACCGGGTGACGGGTGTCGACCGGTCCCCGGCGATGGCCGAGCGGGCCCGGGCCAAGCTCGCCGGGCACGCCGCGACGATCCTGTGCGGGGACGCGGCGGCCCCGCCGGTGGGGGAGCGGCGCTTCGACGTGGTCCTGGTACGGCATGTGCTGTGGACGCTGCCGGACCCGGCCGGGGTGCTGCGGCACTGGCGGGACCTGCTGCGGCCCGGGGGGCGGTTCGTGCTGGTCGAGGGCGTCTGGGGGAAGCTCAGCCCGGTCGGCATACCCGCCGAGCGGCTCGCCGCCCTCCTGGCGCCGCTGACCCGGGACGTGCGCGTGGAGCGACTGTCCGGCCACTCCGTGCTGTGGGGAAAGGAGGTGGACGACGAGCGGTACGCGGTGGTGGCCACGGTGTGACACCGCGCCGCCCGGGCGGGTCAGGCCAGCAGCTCCTCGAAGCCGCCGGCGCGGCCCGCCAGCGCCTCCAGCGTGTCGAGAGCGGCCACCGCGGCCGACGCGGCCTCGGGATCCGTCTCCGCCAGCCCGCTCTCGGCGAACTCGTCCTCGTCCAGCCGCCGCACGTCCCGCCCGTCCGCGGAACGCCACAGGTCCAGGTCCAGGTCCTCCACCACCAGATCCGTGCCGGTGCGGACCGCGGGGCGGGTGATGTCGCAGTACCAGCCCTTGACCGAGCCGTCCGCGGCACGGACCTCCTTCACCGAGTACCACCGGTCCCGCCAGTAGTACTCGGTGAACACGTCACCGGGCTCGAAGCGCACGAATCCGAAGTCGCGGACCCCGGCGCCCGCCCAGGGGGCGCGTACGGCGATCCGGGTGCCGTCGTCCCGGAGCAGCTCCGCCGGATAGCGGATCTTCGTCCGGCCCGCCTTGACCAGGACGACCTCCAGCCGGTCTGCCGGCTCAGCCGAGTTCGCGGACATAGCGCACCTCCGTGGCGCAGGTCTCGTACCCGAGCCACTTGTTGACGGCGATCATGGGGGCGTTACCGGTGTCGTTGCCCGTGAAGGCCTCGGTGATGCCGGCGGCCCGGGCCCGGTGCAGGGAGTGGATCTTGGCGAGCTTGGCCAGACCACGGCCGCGGTGGGCGCGGGCGGTGCCGGTCATCGCGGTGGAGTAGCGGCCGTCGCCGTCGGTGTAGGCCACGGTGAAGGCAACCGGACGGCCGTCGACACAGGCGGCCACGGTCAGCTCCCGGTCCAGCAGCGGGTGGTTCCAGTTCTCCGCGAGCCAGACGTCGTAGTCCGTGAACGCGAAGTCCACGTCGCTCGGTTCGTCGAGCGTCGTCTCCGCGTCCAGCTCGAACAGCGGCCGGGGATCGTCCGCGAAGTCGGCGGCCGTACGCAGTTCGACGCCGGGCGGGACCTCCAGGAGCGGCGGGAGGGTGCCGTGCGCGAGATCGAGCCGGAGGAAGTGGGCGGAGCGGCCCAGGCGGTAGCCGCGCCGCTCGGCGAAGGCCCGGTTGGCCGGCTCGTCCAGGGCCCAGGCGAACAGCTTGGTCGCGCCCAGACCGGTGAGGTACTCCTCGGCGGCCTCCGCCAGAAGCCGGCCGGCGCCGCGGTGGGTCCGGTCCGGGCGGACGTAGATGTTCAGGGCGCCCTGGCCCGGGTCGCGGCTGTCAGGGATCAGATGGACCTGAGCCGTACCGATCACCTCGCCGTCCTCCTCCGCGACCAGCGGCCGGAAGCGGGCGTCGGGGTGCATGTGGGCGGCGGTGTGCCGGACCGAGTCGGGGGTGAACAGGATGTACGGCAGAGCGAGCCGGCGGACACGGGCGAAGCCTTCGGCGTCCGCGGGAACGTCGGCCCGGAGAGGGCGCACGAGGACGGTCATGATCAGGCACCGTACGGGGCGGGGACGCCCGGCTGCCTCTCATTTTCCGGCGGGTGCGGGACAATCGGCCCTGTGAGCCTGAAGATCCGCATCGATGACAGCGCGCCCCCGTACGAGCAGGTGCGGGCGCAGATTTCCGAGCAGGCGCGGTCCGGGGCGCTCCCGGTGGGGTACCGGCTGCCGACCGTGCGGGGGCTGGCCGAGTCCCTGGGGATCGCGGTGAACACGGTGGCCAAGGCGTACCGGGCGCTGGAGGGCGACGGGGTGATCGAGACGCGGGGGCGCAACGGCACGTTCGTGGCCGCCGCCGGCTCGGCCGCGGTGCGTGAGGCGTCATTGGCCGCGCAGGCCTACGTGGAGCGGGTGCGGCGGCTCGGGCTCACCGAGGACGAGGCGTCGGCCGCCGTGCGGGACGCCCTGCGGGCGGCTTACGGGGAGTAGGAGCGGCATCGGGGTCCGGGACGGGGAGAGCCGGGCACCGCCGGAACGCGTCGTCGTGGTCGGCCGGGTTGCGTGGGCGCGGCGGATGCCGGAGTCACCGGTGTGTCGCCGGCTCCGGGGTCCGGGTCGTCCTCAGGTTCGCCCTTCTCGCCGTCCTCCCGAAGGTCACCGCGTCCTCCACCGCCGCCCCGCCCGGGTCGTTGTTGAAGTAGGCGTACACGTCCTCGGCGTCCGACCACGTCGTGGCGATGCGGTCCACCCAGGTCTCCAGGGACCGTGTGCCGTAGCGCGGCCAGGGGCGGGCGCGGCCCTCGTGGAAGCGGACGTAGCCCCAGTCCGTGGTGCGCCACAGGGGAGTCACCGGGCGGGCCTGCACGTCCGCCCAGCACAGGGCCGCGCCCCGGGACTCCAGCACCGCGCGCACCTGGGGTGTCCACCACGAGTCGTGGCGCGGCTCGACCGCGACCCTCGTACCGGACGGGAAGCAGGCCAGGCAGGCGTCCAGCAGGGCCGCGTCGGCGCGCAGGGTGGGCGGGAGCTGGAGGAGGACCGGGCCGAGGCGGTCGCCCAGCCCCGCCGCGTGGGTCATCAGGCGGTCGACCGGTTCCCCGGGCTCCTTCAGACGCTTGATGTGCGTGAGGTACCGGCTCGCCTTCACCGCGACCACGAAGTCGTCCGGCACCCGGTCCCGCCAGGCCGCGAAGTTCTCCCGCGTCGGCAGCCGGTAGAACGCGTTGTTGATCTCCACCGTGGCGAAGCGCCTCGTGTACTCCTCCAGCCACAGCCGGGTCGGACAGCCGTCCGGGTACAGGACCCCCCGCCAGTCCTTGTACTGCCACCCGGACGTGCCGACGAACAGGGTCATACCCTCATGAAAGCACTACAGGTACAGCCCCGCGTCCGCGCCCTCCCGCGCCCCCGGCACCGACGTCGGCGCCGTGCCCCGGCGCAGCGCGTACAGCTCGGCCAGGGTCGCGCCCTCGCGGCCGACGGCATCCTCCCGGCCGGGGGCCTCGCTGCCGAGCCAGTTCACCGCCTCCTTGCGGGTCAGCGGGCCCACCTCGATGCGGGCGAGGCAGCGGCCGGGGCGCACCACGGCCGGGTGCAGGCGTTCCAGGTCCTCGTTGGTGGTGACGCCGACGAGCACGTTGCGGCCCTGGCCGAGCAGGCCGTCGGTGAGGTTCAGCAGCCGGGACAGGGCCTGGCCCGCCGTGTGCCGGGCCTCGCCGCGGATCAGCTCGTCGCAGTCCTCCAGCAGCAGGAGGCGCCAGCGGCCCTTGCCCGCGACGTCGTCCTCGCCGATCGCGATGTCCATCAGATAGCCGACGTCCGAGAAGAGGCGTTCCGGGTCGAGCACGCAGTCGACCTGGCACCAGTCCCGCCAGGAGCGGGCCAGGGTGCGCAGCGCGGAGGTCTTGCCGGTGCCCGGCGGGCCGTGCAGCAGGAGCAGCCGGCCGGCGATGTCCTCGGGGGTCGTCTTCATCAGGCGGTCCATGGCGTCCGCCACCGGTGCCGTGTAGTTGGGCCGGACCTCGTCCCAGGTGCCGGCGGAGATCTGACGGGTGGTGCGGTGCGGGCCGCGCCGCGGCGAGACGTACCAGAACCCCATCGTCACGTTCTCCGGCTGCGGTTCCGGCTCGTCGGCCGCGCCGTCCGTGGCCTGGTCGAGGATCCGCTTGGCCAGTTCGGCGGTGGTCGCGGTGACCGTGACGTCCGCGCCCCGGTTCCAGCGGGAGACCAGCAGGGTCCAGCCGTCCCCCTCGGCGAGGGTGGCGCTGCGGTCGTCGTCGCGGGCCACCCGCAGCACCCGGGCGCCCTCCGGCAGCAGGGTCGCGCCCGAGCGCACCCGGTCGATGTTCGCCGCGTGCGAGTACGGCTGCTCGCCCGTCGCGAAGCGGCCGAGGAACAGCGCGTCGACGACATCGGAGGGTGAGTCGGAGTCGTCGACGTGGAGCCGGATCGGCAGAGCGTCGTGCGGGTTCGCAGGCATGCCGCCATGATCCGGCACGGATGCGCTCCGTGCACGGCATTTCCGCCCGTTGCTCCGGGTGTTGCACGACGCCTCCCGGCGTACCGGACGCCATCGCTCCCGGTGTTCCCAAGTCCCGCCCGGCGCCCGTCTTCGGCCATTACTGTTGTCCACGATGACACGTCATGGGTGGGATGCGGAGAATCGGCGGTGGCGCCTGACCGCCCTGCTCGGTGTGGCCGGGGCCGTACTGGCCCTGGTCGTGACCCTGATCAACACGCTGCCCGGCGACCCCGGCACCGCCGGCACCACCCGCGACGGCGACAAGGCGCACGGCACCCCCGCCGCCCCGGCCGGGCGGCCGAAGCCGTACGTCGGCTGGGGCTTCACGCACACCCAGTACAGCGCCGACCAGGGCGTCCCGGCCGCCACCGCGCGCGTGCGGCGGTTCCTCGGCGGGGCCGGCGGGCTGCCGCAGAACCAGCACATCATGGGCTGGGGCGCCGACAACCCCGAACCGGTCGAGGGGCACTACGACTTCGGCGCGCTGGACCGCCGTATCGACTTCGTCCGCGCCTCCGGCGGCACCCCGGTGATCACCCTGTGCTGCTCCCCGGACTGGATGAAGGGCGGCGAGCCGGGGGTCGGCAGGACCGACTGGAGCCAGGTGGAGACCGCGCCGCGGCCGGACCACTACCAGGACTTCGCCGACCTCGCCGCGACCGTCGCCCGGCGCTATCCGGACGTACGGCACTTCATCGTCTGGAACGAGTTCAAGGGCTTCTGGAACAACGCCCGGTCCCGCTGGGACTACGAGGGCTACACCAGGATGTACAACCTCGTGTACAAGGCGCTGAAGAGGGTCGACAAGGACATCATGGTCGGCGGCCCGTACCTGGTCATGGACAGCGTCGACCCGCGCGACGACAACGCCTCCACCGCGCTCAGGGGCCCCTGGGGCGCCATGGACCAGCGCGTCCTGGACGCCTTCACCTACTGGAACACGCACAAGGCCGGCGCCGACTTCACGGTCGTCGACGGCTCCAGCTACACCCGCGACGACGAGCTGCTGCCCGACGAGTTCGCGGCCACCGCCAAACTCACCGCCGTCGGCGCGTGGGTACGGCGGCAGACCCACGACCTGCCCCTGTGGTGGGCCGAGTACTACGTCGAGCCCGGCGACGGCGACGGCGAGCGCGCCGGCTGGACCGAGCCGCACCGCGTGGCCGTCCAGGCCACCGGCATGATCGCCATGGCGGAGGGCGGCGCCGACTCCGGCTTCTACTGGAACCCGGAGGAGCGGACGGGCCGCTGCCCCGGCTGCCTGTGGTCCCCGACGGACACCGGCGGCGGGGGCCGGGAGCTGCCCATGCACGCCCTGGTGTCCCGGTTCGCGAAGGCGTTCCCGCCGGGCACCCGGTACGAGACGGTGTCCGTCGCCCCGGACGACGTGCCCAACGTCCGCGTGCTGGCGACAGGGAAGACCGTCCTCGTCGTCAACATCCGCAACCGGACGATCAGCGCGCAGGTCGACGGCCGACGGTTCGACCTGGGCGCCTACGAGGTGAAGTGGCTCGACCGCTGAGCCGGAGCCACCCCGCCGTCACTTCATGGTCAGGAACCGCTGCACCAGCGCGCCCAGCACGACCGCCAGCAGCGGCAGCGAGAACCAGAAACCGCCCTGCAGCAGCCGCAGCCCGCGGGTGCCGGGCCGGACCGCGACCCGCACCAGCTCGCGGGCGGCCAGCAGCAGGACCAGAGCCACGGCGGCCAGCGCGCCGACCACCGACCACGGCGTCCACGTCACCTGCGGCCCGATCGGCCCCGGATCCGGCTCCGGCACCGGACCCGCCGGCCGCGTGCGCAACGCGTACACCGTGACGTCCTCGTTGACCAGGACCTTCGTCAGCTCCGCCCGGCCGTCCAGGTGCCCGATCAGCCGGGGCTCCCAGGTCACCGGGTAGCCGGCGTCCAGCTCCAGATAGGTCACCTGACTCCGGTTGATCATCAGATACGAGTCGGGTCCGGAGTCCTTGAGCGCCTTGACCAGGCCGGACACCAGCGCCGGGTCGATCGGCGCCGGCGTCGGCACGTAGTTCACCCGCTCCATGTCCCGCGCGCCCCACGGCAGCGCCGGCGTCACATCGTTGACCGGGTCCTGGGTCAGCCACAGCAGCCGTACCGTCGGTCTGTCATGGGCGTACACCCAGTTCATGGCCGCGACCTCGCCGGGCCGGGTCCGCTCGAACGGCTCGTTGCCCCAGCGGGCCACCAGGAAGCCGCCCATCAGCAGCAGCCCGGCGAGCAGCGCGGCCACCGGGGCCAGACGCGGCCGGCGCTCCTTCGCGGGGGCACCGGTGCGCGGGAAGAGCGCGAGCCCGCCGAGCAGGGCCGCGCCCGGCACCGCGAACATGAAGACCCGCAGCGCCATCTCACCGCCGTACGACTGCATGCCGAAGCCGAGGAACGGGACGAACGTGAGGACCAGCAGAGACCGGTCACGGAACCGGTGGTGGCGGCGCCACCACCAGCCCCAGCAGGCCAGGCCCAGCACCGAACCGGCCAGCAGCACCCGGGTGTACAGCACCAGCTTGTGGGTCGAACTCCCGCCCTGGATACGGCCGGAGACCGAGGTGGACACATTGCCGCCGACCCCGCCGATCCCGCCGAACAGCTCGTCGAAGTGCCCGGACCAGTACGGCTCGGCCATGAAGCCGACCCAGACCGCGACCAGCACGGCGAACAGCAGGGGCAGGCCGCGCGGTTCGGACCGGCCGAGCAGGACGAGCGTCGTGAGCACGCCCAGCATCACGAACGGGGTGAGCTGGTGCGCGGGCACGGTCGCCGCGTACAGGCCGATCAACAGCAGGAGCAGCACGGCCTTCTGGCGTCTGCCGGCCTTCTCCACCTCGGCCTCGCCGGGGCGCAGCCGCGTCCAGATCACCCGCGGCGGGCGGAACCAGACCAGCAGGATCGCCACGAACACCAGGTACAGCAGATAGGTGAAGCCCTGCGGGGAGAAGTAGTCCTGGCCGACCCAGCCGCTCAGCGCGAAGAGCCAGACGCCCGCCCACTTCGCCCGCCAGCTCGCCCGCAGGGCCCGCGTGAGCAGGAACAGCGGTGCCAGGTAGGCGAGCTGGACGGCCGTCGGCCACCAGCGGATGACCTCGGTGAAGTCGCTGATGCCGCAGGCCCGGCCGACGAACGCGGCCACCGCGAAGAAGCCCGGCCAGCTCCAGCGGGCGTCCAGGTCCGGGACGGCGGAGCCGGTGCGGTCGATGTAGTCGATGAACCCGAGGTGCTGCCAGGCCGTCGGGAACCGGGGCGCGGGCTCGATCACCGCGGGCAGCGCGTGCAGCGACACCACGGTCGCCAGCAGGGTGACCAGCAGCAGCGCCCGGTGCTCGGCGCGCCGGCGGAGCAGCGCGGCGAAGACGACGATCAGCAGGGCCGCCCCGGCCAGCGTCGGCGGCGGCAGCACCGACACCAGCCCGAGCCCGCCCATCCGGTCCAGATCGGCCTCGCCGAGCCGCAGCGCGGGCACCCAGTACAGCAGCAGCGCGGCGACGAGCAGACAGCCGAGGACGACTCCGGCACGGGTCGGCAGCCGACGGCTGCGCCGGGCCACCGACGGCTCCTCGGCCACCGCGTCCTCGGGTACGGCGTCCTCCGGTGCGGCGTCCTCGGGTACGGCGTCCTCGGGTTCGGCCTCCGGCCGGCGTTCCACGTGGTCCAAGTCCGCCCGGACCTTGAGGGCCAGTGTGCCGGCGTCCGGCGCCCGGGCCGGGACCTCGCTCGCCCCCAGGTCGGCGAGGTCCCCGTCCGGTGCCGCGGTCTCGGGCAGCGCGGCGGGCGCGGCCCGTACCGTCCGCCACAGCTTCGGCGCGGCGATCGCCACGATCACCGCGAGGCTGGAGATCTCGGCGACACCCGCGCCGGTCAGCCCCATCCGGGGCAGGAGCAGCAGCGTCAGGCCCAGCACCAGCACGCACAACAGGCCCTGCAGCCAGGCCAGTCCGGCCGTACGGCTCTGCGCGCGCAGCACCGCGAAGTGGGTCTCCATCACGGTCCGCAGCACGGCGCCGACCGCGAACCAGCGCAGCAGCGGGGTCGCCGCGTCCGCGTAGCCGGCGCCGAACACGCCCAGGATCCAGGGCGCGCCGACGAACAGCAGACCGGCGACGGGCAGCATGATCCGGGCCATCCGCTTGAGCGCGGCCCGGGTGTTGGCGGCCAGCCGGGCCGGGTCGTGGGAGCCCTCGACGGTGAGGGAGGCGCCCATGTTGATGGCGAGCAGGTTGGTCGTGCCGCCGATGGTGGTGGTGATGTAGAAGTACGCGTTCTCCTCCGAGCTGACCTGCGCGGCGATGATCACCGGGACGAGGTAGACCACGGCGAGGGAGAACAGGGAGCCGGTGTAGTCCCCGGCCAGGAATCTGCCCAGCTCCTTCGGCGTCGGCGGGCCGGCGCGGCCCTCGGTCGCCTTCACATGCCGGGGCACGAGCCGCCGGAACACCAGCCAGCCCAGCGGCACCACCGAGGTGGCGATGGCGGCCACCCAGGACACGAAGACCCCGGTGGTCGGCAGGGCGGCGGCGAACGCGGCGAGCAGGGCCAGCTTCACCGCCGAGAACACGGTGTTGCCGACCGGCACCCAGGGCGCGCTGCGCAGCCCGGTCAGCACGCCGTCCTGGAGGGTGAGCAGGTTCCAGGCGGCGACGGCCACGATGAAGCCGAGCCCGTTGACCGTCCCGTGCAGGAAGCGGTACGACGGCCCCCACACGTCCAGCGTCAGCAGGAAGACGCCGGCGGCCAGCGCCACGATCAGCGAACTGCCCGCGTAGGTACGGCGGATGAGCCGGCCGGTGCGCTCCCCGGACACCGGGATGAAGCGGGCCAGAGCACCGGTCAGGGTCACCGCGGTCAGCCCGGCGAGGAACTTCATCGCGGCGATGGCGGCCGAGCCCTGACCGACCGCCGAATCGGAGTAGTAGCGTGCCGCGGCCAGCCAGAAGCCGAGTCCGAGGACGGCGGATATGCCGGTGTTGAGCATCAGCGCGTAGGCGTTGCGGAACAGCGGGCTGCCGCCGGACCGGCCCGTGCCGGGCGCCGGGGCGTCGGGTGTCTCGGTCTCGGTCGTGGTGGTCGTGTCAGACACGGGAACGGATGGCCTTCCGGCGGACCTGGCGGGCTCTGCGGACGAGGGCGTAGCCCTTGGTGAGGGCGCGGTCCCTGGCGAAGGTGCGGGCGATGGCGTGGCCGAGGAGCAGCCGCTCGAACTCCTCGGCGCCGGTGCTCCGGCGGACCGTGACCCGCTCCAGGGCGTACGGGCCCTGGCGGCGGCGGGCGAGGGCGTTGCCGACGGCCAGCGCCTGGGCGTACCCGGCCGCGCGCACGGCCTGGCGGACCCGGCGGCTGGAGTACCCGTACGGGTAGGCGAACGACAGCGGGCGCGCGCCGAGTTCGCCGGTGACGATCTCCGTGCAGCGGGCCAGCTCCGTGCCCAGCTCGGCGTCGGGCAACTGGTCGAGCTGGGGGTGGGTGTGGCTGTGCCCGCCGATCTCGACGCCGGCGGCGGCCAGTTCGCGCACCTGCCGCCAGTCGAGCATGGTGTCCGGGCCGCCTCCGGTGTCGTGGGTGCCCCTGAGCCAGCCGGTGGAGACGAACAGCGTGGCCGGGAAGCCGTGCCTGGCGAGCACGGGCAGCGCGTGCCGGTGCACGCCCTCGTAGCCGTCGTCGAAGGTGATCAGCACCGGCCGGGCGGGCAGCGGCCGACCGGAACGCCAGCGGCCGGCGAGGTCGGCGGTGGTGACCGGGGTCAGCCCCAGGCCACCGATGACCGCCATCTGCTCCCCGAACGCCTCCGGCGCGACCGACAGCGCCCGGGTGGCATCGCTGGGGACGGCCGCGACGGAGTGATACATGAGAATCGGCACGACCACGTCACGCATGACTGCCCCCTGGGGTGAACGCCTGGTCGGGAGCCGGGTTGAGAGGTTGGCCGGGGGCCGGGGCGACTGCCTGGCTGTGAGCCGGGTTGAGGGATTGACCCGGAGCGGGGTCGTGCGCCGGGTCGGGAGCTGGGGCGCGCGTTGGGTCGAGTGCCGCGGCGGGAGCCGGGGCGGCCGCCTGGTCGGCGGCGGGGGCGTGGGCCGGGTCGGTTGGTGGGTTGTGGGGCTGGTCGGGCGTTGGGTCGGGCGGCAGGTCGACTGCCTGGCTGGGGGCCGGGTTGAGGGATTGGCCGGGAGTTGGGTCGAGTGCCGCGGCGGGAGCCGGGGCGGCGGCCCGGTCGGCGGCGGGGGCGTGGGCCGGGCCGGGTGGCCGATTGGGAGGCTGGGCGGGGATCGGGTCCGGCTGCGGGGCGAGCGTATGGCCGGGGGCCGGAGCCGGTGTTACGGCCGGCGCTCGGTCGGGTGTCTTGTCCAGTGGCGGTGCGTCGTGAGTCCGGTCGGGTGCTGGGGTCGTCGGACATACCGGTGCCGGTGTGAAGCTTGTGTCGCTCCAGCGGGCTCGTACGCTGCCCATCGCGTAGCCGGCGGCGGCGCTCACTGTGCCGGTGACGATGGCGGCCGCGCGGCCCGCTCCGCCCGGGCGGCCGAGGGCGGCGTCCCTGAGGCCCCGGACGACCCCGGCCGGCAACACCCGGGTGGTGTACCGGCGTTCGGACTCCAGGCCCTTGCCCGCGCCGACGCTGCGCGCGACCAGAGCCTTGGACAGGCCCTCGGCGTAGGTGCGGGTACGGAAGTAGGCGAAGCGTTCCCGGAGCCGCGGTACCCGGTGGTGGATCACCGCGCGGTCGTCGATGAGCAGGACGGCGTCGGGGCGGGCGCGGGTGAGGCGGATGCACAGCTCCGTCTCCTCGCAGCCCAGCGGCCGGCGGTCGCCGTCGCGGCCGATGCCGGTGGCGAAGCCGCCCGCCGCCTCGAACGCCGTACGCCGGAAGGAGGCGTTGCCGCCGAGGACGTTGCGGACCTGCACCCGGCCCGGTGGCAGCCCCTTGTAGGTGCAGCCCACGACCCAGTCGAACTCCTCCGGGAACCAGGCCGGCCGCCGGCCCGACGCCCAGCTGGGCACCGTACGGCCGCCGACCGCCAGCACGCGCGGGTCGGCGTACCCGGCGGCGAAGTGGCGCAGCCAGTCCCGCTCGGCCACGGCGTCGTCGTCCAGGAAGGCGATGACCTCGCCGTGGGAGGCGGCGATGCCGGTGTTGCGGCCGGCGGACAGGCCGCGCGGGCCCGCGTTGGGCAGGACGCGGACGCCCTCGGTCTCCTTGTACTCACGGGCCAGCCGGCCGTGCAGGCCCGGGTTGTGGTCCACGACCAGGAGGGTCTCCAGCGCCGGATACGACTGCGCGCTCACCGAGGAGACCGCCGCGAGGATGTCCTCCCAGCGGTCCTCGGTGTACACGCAGATCACGACGGAGATGCCGGGATCCGTCAAGAGATCTCTCCCTGCCCGGTGCGCAGCAGCGGGGAGTGGCGGATGCGGCGCCGCAGGTCACGCCGGTTGGACCGCTCCTTCAGGATCACTTTCAGCACCCGCAGCCCGTCCCGGACGGCCCGCAGATTGCTGGTGCCGTGGATCCGGAGGTACTCGTGGCTCGGGATCTCCTGCACCTTCAGGCCCGCCTTGACCACTCTGATGTTCATCAGCGTCTCGACCTCGAAGCCGGTGCAGTCGAGGTCGATCTTGTCCAGGCAGTGCCGCCAGAAGGCGTTGTACCCGTAGCACAGGTCGGTGTAGCGCGCGCCGAACTTGCGGTTGACGACGGTGCACAGCGCCCAGTTGCCGAGCTTGCGGATGAAGGTCATGTCGTCCGTGCCGCCGCCGTTGGCGAACCGCGAGCCCTTGGCGAAGTCGGCCCCGGAGACCAGGGCGGAGACGTACGACACGATCTCGCCGCCGTCGGCCGAGCCGTCCGCGTCGACCATCACGATGATGTCGCCGGCGCACGCCTCGAAACCGGTGATCAGGGCATCCCCCTTGCCCTTGCCCCGCTGTTCGACGACTTTGACGTCGGGCCGCAGGGAACGCGCCACGTCGACGGTGTCGTCGGTGGAATTGCCGTCCACGAGGACCACTTCGTGTATCCAGTCCGGCAGGCTCTTGAAGACGTACGGCAGATTCTCCGCCTCATTCATGGCGGGAATCACCACGCTCACCGGCGGAGTGATCGCCAGGTGAGAGGAAATGGGCCGGAAGTCGGCGGCGACCGAGGGATCCTGCCCCGAACTCGGCGGGCGCACAACGGAACTCATGAGTGTTTTTCCCTCTCGTCCGGTGGACCGCCCGCCCTGGGGCGGTCCGGCTCTGTGTCCGGTTCGAAAGGGGGGTTCTCGTCTTGGTCACGGCAGACCGAGGTGCGGACCGAGGCCCGCGGCGCTCTCCGTTTCCGCTGACGAGCTGGCAAATCTGGCCGGCCTGCCGGGAAAAGACGGCAGCCGGTCGCGCGGCACGGCTCGGTCATCCTTGCGGTCACCGAGCACGGCACCCCCCTACCGCGCCCCGCGCCGGAATCGCCGCGGTCCTGAACCCTCCCCGGGAACCCTGTGCGACGAGCCGGTGCGAGTGAGTCGTACGACGGTATTGACGATTGAAACTCAGAGGCAGGACCGGGAAGGCCGCCTCAGTTTGTTGTTGGTTCTGCCATTACACAACCTTGGCCCATGTTGTTCAGCTTTGCGTGTGCTTTCCGGAAATTCGCGCCCGGAGCAAGCCGAACAGCAGAACCAGTGCGCTCGGCACGCCCACCGTGGCCACCCCGCCGCGCGCCGACCAGTGGTGCACGGCCAGCATGCCCTGGGCGACCAGCATGTCGACGACGACCGCGCCCGCAAGAGCGGTGACCCCCCGGGCGAAGGGATCCAGCCCGCGCAGCACCGCCCCGATCGCCGCGGCCGGCGAGGCGAGCAGGAAGAACAGCGTGCACGGGCCACGCAGCGGTGAAGCGGAGTCGGTCAGCGCGAGCAGCGCACCGGCCATCGCGACGGCGGTCGCGGCCCCGGCGAGCAGCGGTGTCAGGTTCCTCCCCGGTCCTGGCCGCGGCCCGTCGGCGCCCGCTTCGGCGCCGTCCGGTGAAGGTGGCTTGATACCTAAGGTCTGCATTGGCGACTTTGCCCCCCGACGCGCCGGATGCCGGGCTTCAATGTGGCGCAGGCTCGGGCGGGCCGTCAAGACGACCCCACCTCTGGCACAAGTGTTCTACGAGGTGGGCGGGTTGGCGGGGCGTCAACGGACCGGGCATGCACATGCAATAGATGAGCAGTGAACATCTCGGGTCGATCCTGTTGAGAACGCAAAAGTTCTTGGCATGAACACTTCCAGTCAACACGCGTAGCTGCTACCACGGTTATGGCAGAGATCCTGCTAAAGGGAGGTTCCATGAGACGTTCCCGACTTACCGGATTCGTTACCTCGCTCCTCCTCGCCGTCGGCCTCGGGCTCACCGGGGCCGCTTCGGCGCAGGCGTCCTCGACGGCCGCGGCCGGCGGTTACGTCGCGCTCGGCGACTCCTACTCCTCCGGGGTGGGCGCCGGCAGCTACATCAGCTCCAGCGGCGACTGCGACCGCAGCACCAAGGCGTACCCGTACCTGTGGAACGCCGCGCACGCCCCGTCCTCGTTCGCCTTCAACGCCTGCTCGGGCGCCACGACCGACGACGTGCTCGCCGGCCAGCTCGGCTCCCTGAACTCCTCCACCTCACTGGTGTCCATCACCGTCGGCGGCAACGACGCCGGTTTCGCCGACGTCATGACGACCTGCGTGCTCCAGTCCGACAGCTCCTGCCTCTCCCGGATCAACACCGCCAAGGCGTACGTCGCGAACACGCTCCCCGGCAAGCTGGACACCGTCTACAACGCGATCAGCGCCAAGGCCCCGTCCGCCCGGGTGGTCGTCATCGGCTACCCCCGCTTCTACCTGCTCGGCCAGTCGTGCCTCGGCCTCTCGGAGACCAAGCGGTCCGCGATCAACGACGCCGCCGACTACATCGACGCCGCGATCAAGGCCCGCGCCACCGCCCACAACTTCGTCTTCGGCGACGTCCGCACCACCTTCTCCGGCCACGAGATCTGCTCCAGCAACTCGTGGCTGCACAGCGTCAACTGGCTCGACATCGGCGAGTCGTACCACCCCACCGCGGGCGGCCACTCCGGCGGCTACCTGCCCGTGCTCACGAACGCGGCATGACCGGCACGACCCGTACGGGCTCGCCCGGCAGGGTGAACGTTCCGGATCCTTTCCCGGACTGAGCCCGGGGGCGTCCTCAGGGTGAGGCCGACGGTGAGGCGGAGGCTCCGTTCGACGGGGTCTCCGTCGCCGTCGTACAGGTCACCGAGAACGGCACGGAGTCCGACGCGACCCGCACCGGGGCGCGCACTTCCACGCTGATCCCGTTCTCGACCGTCCCGCCGTCGGCGTACGTCGTCACCGTGACCTGCCGCTGCCGGGTGCGCGGGCCGTCCGCCGGGAACGGCAGCGTCTGCCAGCCGGGGTCCGACACCGAACCGTGCGCGAGCACCCACCGGTACTCCACCTGCGCGGGCAGCCGTCCCACGGTGAACGTCGCGGTGAACGCGGGCGCCTGCGCGGCCGGCGGCGGACAGGTCCCGGAGTACTCCGTGTGCGCGCCGGCCAGGGTGACGTGCACCGACTGGGCCGGCTGACCGCTCGCCGACGCGCTGCTGTGGCGGGGCGAGGGGGTGGGGGTGTCCGCGTCGGCGCTGCCGCTCGGCGTGGGGGTGTGCGCGCCGCCGGTCGTCCGCCCGGTGCTCGCGGTGTCGTTCCTCCGCTCGGGCCCGTCGTCGCGGTTCAGCAGCGCGTACGTCAGTCCGGCCAGTGCCAGGAGGACGGCCAGCACCCCCGCGATCAGTACGACGGCGGCGCGGCGGTCGCGCTCCGGCCGCCGACCCGGCTCGGCGACCGCGGTGCGGGAGTCCGGGTACCCGGTGGGTGCCGGCACCGGCGCGGTGCGGGACGGCTCGGGCGGCTGCGCGGGCGCCGTCGGTGCGTACGCCGCCGGCACCGGCGCGCCGCCCGCCCGTGACGACCCTCCCCCAGAGGGGGCACCCCCGGCCGCGACCAGCCGAAGCTCCCGCTCCGCCTCGGGGGCGGGCAGCCGCTCGGCGGGGTCCTTGCGCAGCAGCCCCCTGATGACGGGCGCGAGCGGCCCGGCCCAGCGCGGCGGCGGCAACTCCTCGTCCACCACGGCCCGCAGCGTGCTGAGCGGGGTGTCCTGCCGGAACGGGGAGATGCCCTCGACGGCCGCGTACAGCAGCACCCCGAGCGACCACAGGTCCGACTCGGGTCCCGGCGTCCGCCCCAACGCCCGCTCCGGCGCCAGGAACTCGGGGGAGCCGACCACCTCGCCGGTCATGGTCAGCGCCGAGCTGCCCTCCACCGTGGCGATCCCGAAGTCGGTGAGGACCACCCGGCCGTCATTGGCCACCAGCACGTTGGCCGGTTTCACGTCCCGGTGCAGCACCCCGGCGGCGTGCGCGGCGCGCAGCGCGGACAGTACCTCGGCGCCGATGTGCGCGACCCGCTGCGGCGGCAGCGGCCCCTCCGCCTCCAGCTGATCGGCGAGGGACAGCCCGCGCACCAGCTCCATCACGATCCACGGCCGGCCGCTCTCCATCGCCACGTCGTACACCGTGACCACGTTGCGGTTCGCGACCCGGGCCGCCGCCCACGCCTCGCGCTCCAGGCGCGCGTACATCCGCTCGACGTCGGGGCCGGGCAGCCCCGCCGGCGCCCGCACCTCCTTGACGGCCACCTCGCGGTGCAGCACCTCGTCCCGGGCACGCCACACGGTCCCCATGCCGCCCTCGCCCAGCGGGGACAGCAGACGGTAGCGGCCCGCGATCACACGTTCACGGCCCGGCTCTTCGGACACGGGCGCCCCCCAAGGCATCTCGCGCGAATCCTCCACAAAAGTAGCTCAGCCCAGCGCGGATGCGGCCCCCTTGAGCACCAATCCCGTGCCCAGTGCCAGCACGACCAGAGCGGACACGAGCGGCAGGGTCCGGCGCGTCAGGGCGGCCAGCGGATGGGCGGTCCAGCGCGGGCGCCGCTCCAGCACCCGGGCCGCCCCCGATCCCAGCCGTACGACGGCGAACCCGGCGGCGGTGAGGGTCAGCGCGAGACCGGCCCCGTACGCCACGACGAGCAGCAGCCCGAACCAGGCCTTGCCGAGCGCGGCGGCGCCGACCAGCACGACGACGGCGGACGGGCTGGGCACCAGACCACCGGCGAACCCGAGCAGGATCGTGCCGCGGAGGGTGGGCGCGATGGGATGGGTGTGCGTGTGACCGCCGTGGGTGTGGGTGTGGCCGCCGTGCGTGTGCTCCCCACCGTCGTCGTGATGGTGGTGGTGATGATGGTGGTCGTGGTCGTGGTCGTGGTCGTGGTGGTGGTGGTGGTGCGCGGCGCTGTGGCCGGCGCCCACGGTCGCCAACTCCCGGTGCGCGACCTCCCCCTGGGGCGCGGCGGTCATGTGCGCCCGGTTGCGCCAGGCCCGGCGTACGAGGGTGACGCCCGCCGCGAGCACCAGGACGCCGCTGGCGATGCCCAGCCAGGAGATCACCGTGGGCGTGGCGGCGGAGCCGGCCGTGACGAGGAGACCCAGGGCGACCACGCCGAGGGTGTGGGTCACGGTGACCGACGCGGCCAGCGGCAGCACGTCCCGTGGCCGGGCCCGGCCCCCGCGCGCCGCCGCCGTCGCGGCCATCAACGTCTTGCCGTGGCCCGGCGCGAGGGCGTGCATCGCGCCCAGGGCGACCGCGATCAGCAGGGCCAGCCCGGCGAAGCCGACCGTGAGGTCGTGCCGGGCCACGAGGTCGTCCAGGGCCCGGGTCCAGCGGTCGGCGCCCCGGGGGAGCACGCCGGCGCCCGGGGCCGCCTGCCGCTCGTCGTCCGCCGCGAGCGCCGGGCCGCCGGGCCGCACCCGCACCGAGGCGGCGCCGGTGTCGGCGGGCGAGGACAACAAGTCCTTGGGGTAGGTGGTCAGTTCCCGCGAGACCGACTGCTTCGGCACGTCCGTCGCGGTGAGTGTCATCCGGTCGCCGCGTGCCGTGATCTCCCGCCAGCCGGGCCCGCCGGTGGCGCCCGCGCTGCGGAAGCCGAGGGTGACGGTGGCGCCGCGGGGGAGCGGGGCGGTGAGCCGGCACTCCACGCGCAGGGTGTCGAGCCCGGCCTGGCCGGGACGCAGCCGCGCGCTGCTGCGCTCGGCCGTCAGGGTGGCCGTACGCCCGTCGACGCTGAGCCTGCTGCCGGCGGCGGCCCGCGCGCAGCGCTGCCGGGCCCACGCGCTCAGCCCCAGCTCTTCGATGCCGGGCTTGGCCTGGGTCGCCGGGATCTCGGCGAGGTCCTCCACATGGTCGACGCGGAGCTGTCCGGGAGCGGCGACCAGACCGTCGTACCGGTTGACGGTGAAGTTGCCGAGGGGGTGCGCGCTCGCGGTGCCGGCCGGCAGGAGCGCCAGGGCGCACACGGCGAGGAGGACGCACAGCAGACGCGGCTTCACTCGGCTCCCTCCAGCGCCTTGCGGGCCCGCGCGGCGCCGAGCGGGGAGAAGCCGGGGTTCAGCTTCAGGGCCGCGGCGAGCGAGGCGCGGCCGGCCGCCCGCCGGCCCGTGGCCAGCTCGATCATGCCGCGGTGGTACAGGAAGGCGGCGTTGCGGTAGCCGGTGGCCGTGGCCCGGCGGGCGTACGGCAGGGCCTCGGTGTCGCGGCCGTTGACGTGCAGCGCCCAGGCGAGCGCGTCCGCGGTGTGCACGGTGTGCCGGCGGGCCCATTCGGCGCGGGCCGCGCGCAGGGCGGCCCGCTTGTCGCCGTGGTCGGCGGCGGCCAGCGCGGTGTCCAGGTCGGCGTTGACACCGTTGGCGCGGGCCAGCGCGGTCCAGGCGTCCACCAGCGCGTACTGCCTCCGGGCCCGCGCCGCGTCGCCGGCCGCGCCCCGCGCCTCGTACAGCTCGCCCAGCTCGACCAGCGGACCGGGCAGCGGAGCGCGGGCGACCAACGCCTCCATGTCCTTGATCGCCGTGGCGCGGTCACCGCCGGCCGCCCGGGCACGGGCCCGGCCCTCCAGCGCCGGGAGGTAGCCGTCGTCGGCGGCCAGGGCGCGGGCGTAGTACGTGACGGCCGTCTTGTGGTCGCCCTGGTTCCAGGCGAGCTGGCCGAGCTGCGTGGCCACGTACGCCGTGTCGCCCGGCGACGTGGCGGCGGACAGCGCCTGTTCGAGGACGCGGCGGGCCGTGCCCACGTCCCCGCGCAGCTCGTGCACATAGGCGTACCGGGTGAAGACCGGCACGCCCGGCCTGCGCGCGTCGGCGGTCTTCGCGGCCTCGTCGGCGTCGGCGTACCGGCCGAGTTCGACCAGGGCGTCGATCCGGGAGGACAGCGCGCGCTCGCTGTACGGGTTCTGCCGCAGGGCCGCGTCCGCGAAGCCCAGGGCGTTCTTGAAGTCGTGCCGGGCGGCGGCGAGGGCGGCGCGGCCGGCCAGGGCCTGGTCGCCCGCCGGCGCCAGCGCCAGGGACCGCCGCAGCGCCTGCTCCGCCTGCGGGTACCGGGCCGGGTCGCCCTTGGTCCGCGCCTGCTCGACGTAGGCCAGGCCGAGGGTGGCCCAGCTGCCGGAGTCCTTCGGCTGGGCCCGCAGATGTGCCTGGAGCGCGGTGATGCTCGCGTCCAGGTCCCCGCCGCCCAGGACGCCCGGGTCTGTGGCAGCGGCGGCGACAGGCGCGGACGCCGGCGCCCGGTCACTGCCGAGCGCGAGCGCACCGCCGGTCATGGCGACCGCCAACAGCGCGGCACAGGCGGCGAGTTGCGTGCCCTGCCGCCACCGACGCCCGACGGCCCCGACCCGCCGCACGGCAGCGACACGCTCATCGGCACCCGAGGGTGGCGACGGGGGCGTCGGTGCGGACGGTGTCGGTGACTCGTTCTCCGTCGTGTCCGTCCGCAGTCCGGCCTGCTCGTCGCTCACCCTCTGCCCGTCCTGCTCGTCGTCCTGCCCGCGCGGGCCCATGCCTTCTCCTCCGTCGGTCGTGTGGAAGGCGCGGCCCGCCGTGGGGGAGGGGGAGTACGGGCCGCGCCGGTCTGGGTGGTGCGGGGATCAGTACGCGCGCTGCATGCGCCGGCGCCACCACGCGAAGGCGGCGCCGATCAGCAGGATCCCGGCCGCACCGGAGGCCGCGGAGGCGGCGATCAGCATGGTGTTGTCGGAGCCGCCGGAGGAGCCGGCCGGCTGGAGGGCGTCCCCGAGCTGGCTGCGCACGTCCGTGCCCGCCGTCGTGCCCTTGGCGAGCGGGCCGCGCGAACCGGCCGTGGGCTGGGCGACGTACGGGAAGTAGCTCTCGAACTTCTTGTCGTT
Source organism: Streptomyces sp. NPDC046727 (assembly GCF_040645635.1). Taxonomy (NCBI): domain Bacteria; kingdom Bacillati; phylum Actinomycetota; class Actinomycetes; order Kitasatosporales; family Streptomycetaceae; genus Streptomyces; species Streptomyces sp. NPDC046727. Next base: position 82,953 of record NZ_JBEYYR010000019.1, on the reverse strand, counting down.
CTTGTCGACCGCGTCACCCAAGTCGTTCTTGGAACCGACCAGTTCGCCCTCGACGACCTGCAGCGCCTCGTCGATCACGTCGTCGGTGAGCCGACGGCCGTTCGGGAAGCCCGCGTTGTCGCCGTCCAGCACGCCCAGCCGCTTGGGATGCATGGCCGGCTTGATCGAGGTGTTCAGCCGCAGCTGCTCCGAAGCCTTCACGTTCGGCGGCTGGTTGAGACCCTTGACGCCCTTGAGGAAGACGTCGACCAGGTCGTTGCGCGGCTCGGCCGGCGCCTTGATCTTGTAGATCCCCTCGATGAGCTTGGGCAGCTCCGGGTTGGTGACGTTCTTCAGGAACTGCCCGTCGTACCAGGGCTGGGACGCGTTGAACTTGTCCTTGTCCTTCTGCGGGTTGACGACCTCGTTCACCAGCGGATTGCCGAGGCGGGAGACCTGCGTGTAGTAGCCCTGGGCGTTACGGCGCTGGGTGGTGGACCAGATGCCGACGATCGGCTGGTGGCCGGACTCGCGGATCAGCTCGTTCGGCACCTGGAGGGCGATGCTGTTGACGTTGTAGCCCTTGAGGGTGTCCCGGCCGACCTCGCTGAGGTTGCCGCCGTACAGCAGGTCGAAGACGCGCAGGTCCAGGAAGAACGGGTCGTCCGCCTGCCCGGCGAAGGTCGTGGCCCCGCCCGCCGTCTTGTACACCGCCTGCGAGCGCAGCTTGCCGTAGTCCGGCATGGACGCCTTGCCGACGTTCGACGGTGCCACCGGTACGTCGTCCGCGAGCTTCGTCTTCGACATCACGTGCTCGTTCTTCAGCCGGATCAGGTCGATGTCGTACGTCTGCGTGACGTTGAGGTCGGGGTCGTCCAGACTGGTGACCGGACCGGTGTTGTACAGGAACGTGTTCCCGTTCTTCGTATGCGTCTTGAAGGTGTAGCGGAAGACCAGCTCGCCCTGCGCGTCACCGTTGTTGTCGATGTGGAGGTCGTACTGCGCGTCGTCGGCGAACGTGTAGAAGTTCGGTCCGCCGGCGGGATCCTCGAACGGGATCCAGTTCGCCACGATCGTCGTCGTGTCGGGCTTGTCCGGGCTGACGAACGCGTACAGGTCGGTGTTGTCGTACTGCGGGGTGCCCGAGATCAGCGGAGCCTCCCGGTGGGAGGAGGCGGAGGCCTCCCCGGGTGCCAGCGTGGCGACGCCGGCGGCCGTGAGCCCTCCGGCGGCCAGCGCGCCGCAGATGAGCGTGACCAGGCCCGTGCGTCCCGTGCCGCTCCTGGAGAAATGAGGTGTCATGCCGTCCGTCCTCAGTGCCGACTTGCCTTTGACGGACGGGTATACGGAGCGGAACCCCCGATCGGTTTGGTCGGACGGCGAAAAACTTTTCCCGGTTCCAAACCCGCGTTTTCGGCCCGCTGATCCGTAACCCCTCGGGGAGGTGTGTCTCGGTGCGGATGCGCGGTGCGCGGGGAAGAGCCGGCTGCGGCCACGGAGAGGGGGCCCGCATGCAGGCGGACGAGTTGCTGCTGCTCGTGGCCGGCGGCGACCAGAGGGCGTTCGAGGAGCTGTACGGACTGGTGTCCGGGCCGGTGTACGGGCTCGTACGACGGGTGGTGCGCGACGCCGCCCAGTCCGAGGAGGTCGCCCAGGAGGTGCTGCTCGAACTGTGGCGCTCCGCCGCCCGGTTCGACCCCGGCCGGGGCAGCGCCCTGTCCTGGATCCTCACCCTCGCCCACCGCCGCGCCGTCGACCGGGTGCGCAGCGCCCGCGCGGCCGGGGAACGCGAGCAGCGCGAGGCCCTGCGCGCCGGGGAACCCGCCTTCGACCAGGTCGCCGAGGAGGTCGAGGCCGGTCTGGAACGCGAATGGGTGCGCCGCTGCCTGAACCGGCTCACCGCCCTGCAACGCCAGTCGGTGACCCTCGCCTACTACGACGGCTACACCTACCGTGAAGTGGCCGAACGGCTCTCGCTGCCGCTCGGCACGGTCAAGACGCGGATGCGCGACGGACTCACCCGGCTGCGCGAGTGCCTGGGAGGCGCCGCATGAGCATCCTCGGCAGGCTGCTGCGCCGGGAGGACCCGCACTCCCTCGCCGCGCCCTACGCGCTGGACGCCCTCGAACCGGGCGAGCGGCGCCGCTTCGAGAAACACCTGGCAGGCTGCGAGCGCTGCGCCGCCGAGGTGCGGGACCTCGCCGAGGACGCGGTCCGCCTCGCCTGGTCCACGGCCGCCCCCGCGCCGGCCGCCCTGCGCGACCGGGTGCTGGCCGCCGTCCGCACCACCCCGCAGGAGCGGGTGCCGGCCGCGGCCCACGCCGCCGGGCAGGAGCGGACACCGTTCGGCAACCCCGCCGCGCCGGAGCAGGCGCCGGGCCGGGGCCGCACGCGCCGGCTGCCGCCGCACGTCTGGGGCACCCAGCCCCCGCCGGGACGCACCCGTACGCCGCGGACGCGCCCCCTCTTCGTCCCGTTCGCCACGGCCACCGCCGCCGCGGCCCTCGTCGTCGCCTCCCTCTTCGCGGTCCAGGCGCACCGCACCGGGGACCGGCTCGCCGCCGAGCAGGCCCGGGCACGTGAGATCGCCCACGTTCTGGCCGCGCCCGACGCCCGCGCGGCGAGCAGCGAGGACGCGCGGGGCCGCAGTATCGGAGTAATCGCTTCCGCCTCCGAGCGGGAGGCCGTCGTCACCCTCAGCGGATACGGCACCCCGCCCGGCGGGCACGTACACCAGCTCTGGCTCATGCGCCCCCGCGTGCAACCGCGCTCCCTGGGGCTCCTCGCGGGCGACACGCCCTTGATCGCGAAGGGCCTCGACACCTCCTCGACGTCACTCGCTGTGACCGTCGAGCCTGACGGTGGGTCAGCGCAGCCCACCGGCCAGCCCATTGTCCAACTCACCCTGAAATCGGTCGGATTCGGAGAGTAGTCAAAGAGGGATGGTCAACCCCCTTACGGGGAAGGTGAATCCTGTGGCCGAGATACACGCGTGCCCCACTGGGGCGATAGGGTTACCCTGCCCGGGCCGGGTGACTCGTACGGGTGGGGAGTGACATGGATCAGATAACAGTGCGCAGCAGGGCCAGGGTCCCTGCGATCACCTGCGGGAGCAGCGCGACCAGTTCGCGCCTCGACCGCCATCTGTCGGTGCTGGCGGGTCCCGCCATACCGCAGCGTGAGGCGGCCGAGGCGACCTTGCTGATGCGTGAGCTGACGGCGCGTGACACCACGCATCAGCGCAGCGACCGGGGTGCGCGGGTCAGCCGCGTCTCCCTCTTCGCGCCGCTGCGTCGACTGCGCCGTTCGCTGTTCGGCGGTCGCTGACCGCACCGCAGGGCCCCTGACCCGAGCAGGGGTGCCCGCGCTCAGGCCGCCACACCGTCCCGGCGCAGCGCTGCGATCTCGTCGTCCGTCATCCCCACGGCATGCAGCAGTGCTCCGGTGTGCTGGCCGAGTGCGGGCACGTCGCCCATCCGTGCCTCCTCCCCGCCCGGCAGCGTGATGGGAGGCAGCAGCGCCTTCAGCGGTCCGGCCGGCGACCCCACCTGACGCCACCGCTCCCGGGCCGTCAGCTGCGGATGCTCCGCCAGTTCGTGCAGATCCCGCAGCCGGGCGCAGGCGATGCCGGCCTTCTCCAGCCGGGCCAGCGCCTCCTCGGCCTCCAGCACCCGCAGCGCCCCGGCGACCAGCGCGTCGGTCCGCTCGCGGTTCGCCACCCGTGCGGCATTCGTCGCGTACGCCGGATCCGTCCCCCACTCCGGGCGGCCTATGACCTGTTCGGCCAGCCGCCGCCACTCCCGGTCGTTCTGCACGGAGAGCAGCACCCGCCCGCCGTCCGCCGTCGGATAGGCGTCGTACGGCGCGATCACCGCGTGCGCGAGGCCGGTGCGGGCGGGCGGCTCGCCGCCGTGCATCGCGTGGTGCAGCGGATGGCCCAGCCACTCGGCGAGCGCCTCCAGCATGGACACCTCCACCGGCCCGCCGCGCCCGGTCGTCCCGCGCCGCACGAGCGCGGCCAGCACACCGGAGAAGGCGTACATGGCCGCCGCGATGTCCGCCGCCGGGATGCCCGCCTTCACCGGCTGCTCCGGCGTCCCGGTCACCGACACCAGCCCCGCCTCGCACTGCACGAGCATGTCGTACGCCCGCTTGTCCGTGTACGGTCCCGAGCCGCCGTAGCCCGAGATGTCCACGGCGATCAGCCGCGGGTGCGCGGCGCACAGGGTGGCCGCGTCCAGGCCGAGCCGGGCCGCCGCGCCGTGCGCGAGGTTCTGCACGAACACGTCCGCGTCCGCCACCAGCCGCCGTACGACGTCCAGGCCGCGCGGGTCCTTGAGGTCCAGCGCGATGGACTCCTTGCCGCGGTTGCACCACACGAAGTGCGAGGCGAGGCCGCGGGCCGCCGTGTCGTAGCCGCGCGCGAAGTCGCCGCCGTCGACCCGCTCCACCTTGATGACCCGGGCGCCCAGGTCGGCGAGCTGCCGGGTCGCGAAGGGCGCGGACACGGCCTGTTCGACGGCGACGACGGTGACGCCCTCCAGGGGGAGGGGCTGCTGGTGCGGGGGCTGCTGCCGCGCGGGCTGGTCCATCGGCTGATCCATGACCGGATCATGGCCCCTGAGCGGCGGCTCTGTCAGCAGTGCGCGGTCATTCGGCCCGCGCGTACCGGCGTACCGCGAGCGGCAGGAACACCGCGGTCAGGGCGAGGCTCCAGGCGAGCGACCCGGCGACCGGGTGGGCCACCGGCCAGGCGGCGCCCTCCGGGGCGGGCGCGTTGCCGAAGAGGTCCCGCAGGGCGGTGGTCACCGCGCTGATCGGGTTCCACTCGGCGAGCGTGCGCAGCCAGACCGGCAGGCCGTCCGTCGGGATGTAGGCGTCGGACAGCAGCGGCAGCACGAAGGAGGAGGCGCCGAGCTGCCCGGCGGCGTCCTCGCTGCGGGTCAGCAGGCCCAGGAAGATCCCGGCGCAGGTGCAGGCGAACCGGAAGAGCAGCAGCAGGCCCACGGCACCGGCCGCCCCGGCCGCGGACCCCTCGATCCGCCAGCCGACCGCGAGGCCGACCAGCAGCAGCGGCACCGTCCCGACGGTCGTGACGACGAGGTCCGCGACGGCCTGCCCGAGCGGTACGGCGGCCCGGCTCACCGGCATCGTGCGGAACCGGTCCATCACCCCGCGGTGGGTGTCCTGCGCTGCCTGGAACATGCCGGTCATCAGCCCGCCGGCGGCGGTGGCGACGAGGAGTCCGGGCACGAGGAAGGAGCGGTACTCGCGGCCGGGCATCGCCAGCGCGCTGCCGAACACATAGCCGAAGAACAGCAGCATGTTGACCGGCATCAGCTGGGTGAGGACCGCCAGGCCCGGATTGTTGCGGACCCGGCGCAGCTGCCGGCCCGTCATCGCCAGCCCGTCGTACGCCAACCCGCTCATGCCACCCGCTCCTTGCTGTCGGTGGTCTCCCCGGTGAGCCGCAGGAAGACGTCGTCGAGAGTGGGCGGCCGGATGCCCGCGTCCAGCAACGGCACACCGGCCGCGTCGAGTTCCCGCACCAGGCGGGGCAGGGTCAGGGTCGGATCGGTGGTGACCGCGCCGACGGCGTTCCGCTCGCGGTCGAACGCCGGCTCCCGGCCGGTCAGTCGGTCCAGCACGGCCGCCGCCCGGGACAGCGCCCCCGCGTCCGCGACCACCGCCTCCACATGCGACCCGATGAGCGCCTTGAGCCCGGCCGGCGAGCCGGTGTGCGCGACCCGGCCGCGGTCCACCAGGACGATGTCGTCGGCGAGTTGGTCGGCCTCCTCCAGGTACTGCGTGGTCAGCAGCACCGTCGTGCCGTCCGCCTTCAGGTCGCGCACGGCCTGCCAGACACGGGCGCGGCTGGCCGGGTCGAGTCCCGTGGTCGGCTCGTCCAGGAAGAGCACGCCAGGACGGCGGATCAGGCTCGCGGCGAGGTCGAGACGGCGCCGCATGCCGCCCGAGTACGTCGCGGCCCTCCGGTGCGCGGCCTCGGTCAGGCCGAAGCGCTCCAGCAGTTCGTCGGCGCGGGCGGCCGGCCCGCGCACCCGGTGCAGCCGGGCGAACAGCCGCAGGTTCTCCCGGCCGGTGAGGTCGCCGTCGACCGAGGCGTACTGCCCGGTGACCCCGATCCGGCGCCGCACGGCCGCCGCCTCCCGGACGAGATCGTGCCCGGCGACCCGTGCCGACCCCCCGTCCGGGCGCAGCAGCGTGGTCAGCAGCCGCACCGCCGTCGTCTTCCCCGCCCCGTTCGGCCCCAGCAGGCCGCAGACCGTGCCCTCGGCGACGGCCAGATCCAGCCCGCGCAGGGCACGCACAGCGCCGAAGCGTTTCTCCAGACCCTCACTGAGTACAGCGTACGTAGTAGTCATGCCGGGACCATACCGCACTACGTACGGTGTACGTAACTACGATGGTGGCCGAGGTGATGACCGATGGCAGTCCGAGGGACCGTTCCCGAGGTGATCTGGGCGCGTCCCGAGCGCACGGGCCGGGGTCCGAAGCCGGCGTACACGCGCGACGACATCGCCGCCGCCGCCGTCCGGATCGCCGACGCGCGGGGGCTCGACGCGGTGTCGATGCGGCACGTCGCGGCCGAGCTGGGCTGCGGCACCATGTCGCTGTACAACTACGTCCCCCGCAAGGAGGACCTGTACGAGCTGATGATGGACGCGGTCAGCGCGGAGCACGAGCTGTGGGAGCCGGGCGGCGACTGGCGGTCCGATCTGCGCCGGGTCGCGCACCAGACCCGCGCGCTGATGCGCCGCCATCCGTGGGTGCCGCGCTTGATGTCCCCCGTCTACGGCTTCAGCCCGCACGCCCTGCGCTATCTGGAGCACTGCCTGGCCTGCCTGGACCCGCTGGACCTGCCGTACGGCACCAAGCTGGAGCTGATCGCCACGCTGAACGGCGTGGTGACGACGTACGTCGGCAACGAACTCGACACCGCCGAGCGGGTCCGCGCCCTGCCGTGGTCGGAGGACGAGGAGAACGCGGTCCGCATCGCCTACCTGGCCGGCCGGATCGCCTCCGGCGCGTACCCGAGGATGGCGGCGGCGTTCCAGGAGGACGCCGGGCCGATCGACCTGGAGGCGGTGTTCGAGAGGGTGCTGGACCGGGTCCTGGACGGGTTCGCGCCGGCCCGGGACGACCGGTGAACCAGGACCGCGCCCGACGTCAGCTCGCCCTGATCGCAGAGTCCCTGGGGGCGGCCCGCGACAACGGCATTCCGCTGTGGCTGCGCGGCGGCTGGGCCATGGACTTCTTTCTCGGCGAGGTCACCCGGGACCACGGGGACATCGACTGGTTCGCCTGGGCGCAGGACGCGGCAGCCCTGGCCGGTGTTCTGACCCGGCTCGGTCACACGCCGGTGCCCGGGCCGCCCGCCGGCCTTCAGCTCGACTTCGAGAAGGGCGGCCTGGAGAGCAGCTTCACGCTGGTCGACAGGGACGCGGAGGGCCGCGTGACGGTCGCGGGCGGGCCCTGGGCCGGAACTCCGTGGCCGGACGGGCTGCTCGGTGCCGAGCCGGGCCGCATCGGCGCGCTGGAGGCGCCGATCGTCGATCCGCGGGTCCAGATCGAGATCAAGCGCATGATGCCCGTCTGGGATCCGTCCCGGCCGCGCCGGGCCAAGGACGCCGAGGACATCGCCCGGCTGGAGGCCGCGCTGCGGCTCCGCTAGAGCAGCGCGAACTGGCCGTCCGGGCCCTCCTCATGATGGTCCAGGACCGAGGCGGGGCGGCGGGCCGGCTCCGGCACCGGCAGGACCCCCGCCTGTCGCAGGTCGGCCGCGGTGACCGGTGACGTCACCTTCAAGTCGGCCCGCAGGGGCCGCAGTTCCGCCAGCAGGGCCAGCACCGTGATCAGCTCCAGCAGCTCCGACGTCCAGGTCTGCGGCCAGGCCGCCGGGCGGATCGCGGCGAGCGTGCCCGGCTCGGCCGGTGCGGTGCGGGCCGTGAACCAGGTCTCCAGGACCCGGCCGCCGGCCACCTCGTAGTCCCAGGCCTCGGGCGGGACGGGGGAGATGCGGCCCTCGTCCAGGTGCAGGGTCTCCTCGTCCTCGTCGTAGTGCAGGGTGCACGGCCGGGCCGGCAGGGGTGCGCGGACGTAGGGGCGGCGGCCGCCCGGCAGCTTGGGGCGTTCGCCGTCGCGGCGCATCAGCCACAGCATGCGGTGGCCCCACTCGACGCCGGCGCGCCACAGTCCGGTGTCGTCGGTGAGCGGCACGGTGAGGTCCGGTCGGACCGTCGCCAGGATCCACGCCAGCACGTCCGGTGCCGTGGGGCGGGTGCCCAGGCGGGCCGCCAGATGGTCCAGCAGGCCGGGGGCCAGGTTGGGTTCCGTGCCGCCGGGGCGGCGGTGGAGCGGGCGGATCCGGCCGGTGCGCAGGGTGGGCAGGAGCCCGGTGGCCAGCAGCGGGGTGTCCGCGTCGCCCGTCTCGACCGCGAACACCTGGTGGGCGTCCGCCACCCGCCACAGCTCCGGGCGGGCGGTGTCGATCAGCCGGTGGTCCGGGATCAGCCACTGCTCGTCGAAGGGGGCCGTCAGTACCCGCACCGGCTCCGCGCAGGGTCCCTCGGCGCGCGCGAGCCGTTCCGTGCCGGTGGACTGGCCGGGCAGCTGGCCCACCGCCGACTGGAGCGTACGGGCCCGGCTCGGCTCGAACAGGGCCTCCCGGTCCGCCCCTTCGGCCTTCAGCAGGGCGTCCCAGCGGGCCTTCGGCGAGGCCGGATCGGGCGCCGTCGGCCAGGCGCGGCCCGGCCGCAGCGGTGCGACGGACCACGGCATGAGGTCCGCCAGCAGCGGAGCGTCGTCGTGCGTCACGCTGGGCATCGTACGGCCTCACCCGCCCCCGGATCAGGTGGCATCGAGAGTGACCGTGAACGAGAACCGGTCGCCCCGGTAGTGGATGACCGCCACGTCCAGCACCCGGCCCTCGGTGTCGTACGTCACGCCCGTGTAGTGCAGGATCGGGCTGAGCAGCGGGACTTCGAGGAGCCGTGCCGTCTCCGGGTCGGCGAGCCGGGCCTCCACGGTGTCCGTGATCCGGCTGATGTCCGCTCCCACCACGTCCCGCAGCACCTTGGTCATCGGCCAGCGGACCAGATCCTCCGGGTCGATGCGTTCGGCCAGCTCGGGGCGGATGTGGTTGACGGCGTGGTTGGTCGGCTCGCCGGTCTTCTCGTCGCTGCGCAGCCGGTGGTACGCCGCCACCTCCGCGAGGTCCGGGAAGTACTCGGCGAGCCCGGCCGGCACGGGCACCCGGCCGTGGTCCAGCAGCTCGGTCCTCATCCCGGACTGCTGGGCCACGATCGCGTCCACCGAGCCCAGCAGCCGCACCGGCGCCCCGCGCCGGACCCCGGGCTCGATGAACGTGCCGCGCCGCCGGTGCCGGCTGATCAGCCCCTCGTCCTCCAGTTCCTTCAGCGCCTGCCGCATGGTCAGCACGCTCACGCCGTAGTGCCCCGCCAGCTGCTCCTCGGTGGGCAGGCGCAGCGGGTCCGCGGGGGAGCGGCCCAGTATCGAGGCGCGCAGCGACTGCGACACCTGGTACCACAGCGGCAGCTTGCGGTTCAGGACGATCGAATCCGGGGCGAAGGAGGTCACGCGGCTATCCGTACCTGGCGAAGAACGTTCGGCGCAACGGGCGGCGGCTCGGCCGCCGTCACACCCGGAAGTGGCGCTCCAGCCCCTGCCACACCTCGTCGTAGTGCTGCTGGAGGTGGTCCGCGCCGGCCGCGTGCGGGGTGAGGGTCACCGGCCAGCGGGTCTCGAACATGAAGGCCAGCCCGTCGTCGATCTTCTGCGGCTTCAGCTCGGCCGCGCTCGCCCGGTCGAAGGTCTCCCGGTCCGGGCCGTGCGCCGACATCATGTTGTGCAGCGAGCCGCCGCCGGGCACGAAGCCCTCCGCTTTCGCGTCGTACGCGCCCTCGATCAGGCCCATGTACTCGCTCATCACGTTCCGGTGGAAGTACGGCGGCCGGAAGGTGTCCTCGCCCACCAGCCAGCGCGGCGCGAAGACCACGAAGTCCACGCCGGCCAGGCCCGGGGTGTCCGACGGGGAGGTCAGCACCGTGAAGACGGACGGGTCCGGGTGGTCGTACGAGATGGTGCCGATCACATTGAAACGGCGCAGGTCATAGACGTACGGCACATGGTTGCCATGCCAGGCGACCACGTCGAGGGGGCTGTGGTCGTAGGTGGCCGTCCACAGGTTGCCGCAGAACTTGTTCACCACCTCCACCGGGCCCTCGACGTCCTCGTACGCGGCGACCGGTGCCCGGAAGTCGCGGGCGTTCGCGAGTCCGTTGGCGCCGATGGGCCCCAGGTCGGGGAGCTGGAACGGTGCGCCGTAGTTCTCGCACACATAACCCCGCGCGGACTCGTCCAGCAGCTCCACACGGAAGCGCACCCCACGCGGAATCAGCGCCACATGGGCCGGCTCCACATGGAGCCTGCCGAACTCGGTGTGCAGCAGCAGCCCGCCGCGCTCGGGCACGATCAGCAGCTCGCCGTCGGCGTCGGAGAAGACCCGCTCCATCGAGGCGTTGGCGTGGTACAGGTGCACCGCGATGCCGGTGCGCTGGGTCGCGTCACCGTTGCCGCCCAGCGTCCACAGGCCGCCCAGGAAGTCGGTGCCGGCCGGCGGCTCCGGCAGCGGGTTCCAGCGCAGCCGGTTGGGGTCGGGCACCGTCTCGGCGAAGGGGGCCGTACGGAGCGCGCCGTTGTCGGTGCGGGCGAACGCCGGGTGCGCGGCCGAGGGGCGGATGCGGTAGAGCCACGAGCGCCGGTTGTGCGCCCGCGGCTCGGTGAACGCCGTACCGCTCAGCTGCTCGGCGTACAGGCCCAGCGGCGCGCGCTGCGGCGAGTTGCGGCCCTCGGGCAGGGCGCCCGGCACCGCCTCCGAGGCGTGCTCGTTGCCGAACCCGGTCAGATACGACAGCCCCTCGGCGGTCTTGCGTGCGTCCCCGCTCATGATCGCTCCCTAGCGCCTTCCCGATTCCTATGTATCACCGTAGGAATGAGGGGGAGGGCCGCGCAAGAGGGTTCCGGGGTCCTCCCGCAGAGGTACGGCGGGAACCAGACTTCAGGGGGATCCGGGTTACGGGGGCGCTGGCATACGCTCCCGGTCATGTCGTGGACGAAGTGGAAGCGTGGACGTCTTGCCGCGCTCGCGGTCTGTGTCCTGCTGCCGCTGGGAGCGGCGGCCTGCACCAGTGGTGAGGCGCACGGGGACACGGTGTCGCCGTCGCCCGTGGGCAAGGTCCTGGACGGCACCGACGAGACCGGCCGGAACCTGCGCGAGGTGCCCGAGCGGAACGCTCCCGAGGTCGCCGTCGAGGTCACCCCGGACTCGGCCGGCGGCTGGGACGTCCGGCTGACCTTCCGCCACTTCCGCTGCTCCGCGCCCGGCACCCGGCCCGCGGCGGCCATCGGCCGCGGCTTCGCCCACCTCTTCGTCGACGGCCACCGGGTCGCCCGGCTGCGCACCCCGGCGTACCACCTGTCCGCCCGCCTCGTCCCGCACGGCACCCACCAGATCACCGCGCGTCTGTACGCCGACGACGGCACGGTGTGGGCCGTCCGCGGCAAGCCGGTCGAGAGCACCGCCGACATCACGGTGTCCGGCGCGGAGACGGGCGCGCCGGAGCCGGCGGCCGAGGCCCCGTCCCCCTCCGGCGGTGAATGAGTTCACGGGCCGTCCTTCTCCGTACTGTGGGGCGAGGTTCACCTGATCCCGGCGGAAAGGCATCATGAAGTCCGTGCCCCACGCGACATCGCTCCGCCGCGCGCCGGTCCAGCGGCGCAGCGCCGAACGGCTGACCAGGATCCTGGACGCCTGCGCCGAACTCCTCGACGAGGTCGGCTACGACGACCTGAGCACGCGCACGGTCGCCCAGCGCGCCGGCGTCCCCATCGGCTCGGTCTACCGCTTCTTCGGCAACAAGCGGGAGATGGCCGACGCCCTCGCCCAGCGCAACCTGGAGCGGTACGTCGAGCGCGTCACCGAGCGGCTGAAGGGGGCCCGCAAGGGGGACTGGCGGGCCGCCATGGACGCCGTGCTGGACGAGTACCTCGCCATGAAGCGCACCGCGCCCGGCTTCTCCCTGGTCGACTTCGGCAACCAGATCCCGGTCGGCTCCCGCCACGCCGAGCCCAACACCCGGGTCGCCGACCGGCTCACCGGCCTGCTCGCCGACTATCTCACCCGCACCCCGGACGCGGATCTGCGGCGGGTCTTCCTGGTCGCCGTGGAGAGCGCCGACACCCTCGTCCAGCTGGCCTTCCGGGTGGATCCCCAGGGGGACGCGGCGATCATCCACGAGACCCGGGAGCTGCTGCGGGCGTATCTGGGCCGCGTGCTCGACTGAGCGCTGCCGGAAAAGGGGCTCCCCTCCGTGCATACCGGTCGGTATGCTCCCCGTGAGCGCCTTCGCGCTGCCACGGCACCGCCGCCGACCCTCCGGGAGGACCCGTGTCCCGCACCGCCCTGCGAATCTGCCCCCTGTGCGAGGCCACCTGCGGGCTGACCCTCACCATCGAGGGCACCCGCGTCACCGGCGCCCGCGGTGACCGGGAGGACGTCTTCAGCAAGGGGTTCGTCTGCCCCAAGGGCGCCTCCTTCGGCGCCGTCGACGGTGACCCCGACCGGCTGCGCACCCCCCTCGTCCGCAAGGACGGCGAGCTGCGCGAGGCCACCTGGGAGGAGGCCTTCGACGCGGTCGCCGCGGGCCTCGGCCCGGTCGTGGAGCGGTACGGCCCCGACGCCGTCGGCGTGGTCCTCGGCAACCCCAACGTGCACACCGTGGCCGGCGGCCTCTACCCGCCGGTGCTGCTCGGCGCCCTGCGTACCCGCAGCCTGTTCACCGCCTCCACGGTCGACCAGATGCCGAAGCACGTCTCCAGCGGGCTGCTGTTCGGCGACGCGGGCGCCATCCCGGTGCCGGACCTCGACCACACCGACCATCTGCTCCTGATCGGCGCCAACCCCCTGGAGTCCAACGGGAGTCTGTGCACCGCCCCCGACTTCCCCGGCAGGCTCAAGGCCCTCAAGGCCCGCGGCGGCCGGCTCACCGTCGTGGACCCGCGCCGCACCCGCACCGCCCGGCTCGCCGACCGGCACCTGGCGATCCGCCCCGGCGCCGACGCCCTGCTGCTCGCGGCGATGGCGCACACCCTCTTCGCGGACGACCTGGTCGACCTCAAGGACCTCGCCCCGCACGTCCAGGGGCTCGACGAACTCCGGGACGCCCTCGTCGACTTCACCCCCGAGGCCGTGGCCCCCGCCTGCGACCTGGACGCCGGGGTCATCCGCGGCCTCGCCCACGACCTCGCCGCCGCCCCGACCGCCGCCGTCTACGCCCGCATCGGCAGCTGCACCGTCCCGCACGGCACCCTGGCCAGCTGGCTGGTCGACGTCCTCAACATCCTCACCGGCAACCTGGACCGGCCCGGCGGCGCCCTCTTCCCGCAGGCCGCCACCGACAGGACACCCCGCCCGGCGGGGCCCGGCCGCGGCTTCCAGCTCGGCCGCTGGCACTCCCGGGTGAGCCGGCACCCCGAGGCGAAGGGGGAGTTGCCGATCTCCGCGCTCGCCGAGGAGATCGACACCGCGACCGACGAGGGCACGCCGGTCCGGGCACTGATCGCCATCGCCGCCAACCCCGTGCTCTCCGCGCCCGACGGCGACCGGCTCGACAAGGCCCTGGGCTGCCTGGACTTCATGGTCAGCGTCGACCCGTACCTGAACGAGACCTCGCGCCACGCCCATGTCGTGCTGCCGCCGCCCCCGCCCGCGCAGAGCCCGCACCACGACTTCGCCTTCAACGCCCTCGCCGTGCGCAACCAGGTCCGCTACAGCCGCCCCGCCGTCCCGCTGGAACCCGGCCGCATGGCGGAGACCGAGATCCTCGCCCGGCTGATCCTGGCCGCGACGGGCATGCACGGCGCCGATCCGGCCGCCGTCGACGCGATGGTCGTCGACCAGACCCTCGGCAAGGCCGTCCAGGACCCGCACTCGCCGGTGCACGGCCGGGACCCGCGCGACCTCGCCGGGCAGCTGACCGGCGCGGACGGCCCCGAGCGGCGGCTCGACATGATGCTGCGCCTCGGCCCCTACGGCGACGGCTTCGGCGCCCGCCCCGACGGGCTGACCCTTCAGAAGCTGCTCGCACACCCGCACGGCATCGACCTCGGCCCGCTGCGCCCCCGCCTGCCGCAGCCGCTCAAGACCCGCAGCGGCCGGGTCGAGCTGCTGCCCGAGCCCATCGCCGGCGACCTGCCCCGGCTCCGTGCGGCCCTGCGCGAACGCCCCGCGGGGCTCGTCCTCGTCGGCCGCCGCCATCTGCGCTCCAACAACAGCTGGCTGCACAACGTGCCCGCCCTCACCGGCGGCAGCAACCGCTGCACCGTGCACATCCACCCCGAGGACGCCGCCCGCCTGGGCGTCCAGGACGGCGCCGACGTCCGGGTGAAGGGCGCCGGAGGAGAGGTGGTCGCGCCCGCCGAGGTCACCGACGGGGTCCGGCCCGGCGTGGTGAGCCTGCCGCACGGCTGGGGCCACGACCGGCCCGGCACCCGGCTGCAGCACGCCGCCGGCGATCCCGGCGTCAACGTCAACCAGCTGCTCGACGGCAGCATGCTCGACCCGCTCTCGGGCAACGCGGTCCTCAACGGCGTCCCCGTCGAACTCGTCGCACTGCTGTGACCAGTACTTTTGCGCTTATTGCTCGCGCGTCAACGTCTTGTTAACGCCGTTTGAACGGACCTAACGTCATCGCACCGCCGACCCCCAGGTGGGATGTTCAAGGGCGAACGTTAGGTATCCATTCATGCTGACCATCCTCGGCTTCGCCATGATCGCGACCTTCCTGGTCCTGATCATGCTGAAGAAGATGTCGCCGATCGCGGCGCTCGTGCTCATCCCCGCGCTCTTCTGCGTGTTCGTGGGCAAGGGCGCCAAGCTCGGCGACTACGTCATCGACGGCGTCACCGGCCTCGCCCCCACCGCGGCGATGCTCATGTTCGCGATCGTCTACTTCGGTGTGATGATCGACGTCGGCCTCTTCGACCCGGTCGTACGGGGCATTCTGAAGTTCTGCAAGGCCGACCCGCTGCGCATCGTCATCGGTACGGCGGTGCTCGCCGCGATCGTCTCCCTGGACGGCGACGGCTCCACCACCTTCATGATCACCGTCTCGGCGATGTACCCGCTGTACAAGCGCCTGAAGATGTCCCTGGTCGTGATGACCGGTGTCGCCGCCATGGCCAACGGCGTGATGAACACGCTGCCGTGGGGCGGCCCCACCGCCCGGGCCGCGACCGCGCTGAAGCTCGACGCGAGCGACATCTTCGTGCCGATGATCCCGGCCCTCGCCATGGGCCTGCTCTTCGTCTTCGCCCTCGCCTACGCCCTCGGCCGCCGCGAGCGCAAGCGGCTCGGCGTGCTCACGCTGGACGAGGTGCTGGTGGAGGAGACCGAGCCGGTGCTGGTCGGCGCGGGTTCCGGCACGGAGGCGGCCAAGAAGGCCGGCGGTTCCGGCTCCGGTGCGGACCTGCCCGAGGACCCCGCGGACGACGAGGGCTTCCAGGGCCTGGACCCGAACCGCCCCACCCTGCGCCCCAAGCTGTACTGGTTCAACGCGCTGCTCACGGTCGTCCTGCTCACCGCCATGATCATGGAGTGGCTGCCGATCCCGGTGCTGTTCCTGCTCGGCGCGGCCCTCGCCCTGACCGTCAACTTCCCGCACATGCCGGACCAGAAGGCCCGGATCGCCGCCCACGCGGAGAACGTCCTCAACGTCTCCGGCATGGTGTTCGCCGCCGCCGTCTTCACCGGCGTCCTGCAGGGCACCGGAATGGTCGACCACATGGCGAAGTGGCTGGTGGACAACATCCCCGCCGGCATGGGCCCGCACATGGCCTTCGTCACCGGCCTGCTGAGCATCCCGCTCACCTACTTCATGTCCAACGACGGCTTCTACTTCGGCGTCCTGCCGGTGCTCGCCGAGGCGGGCCAGGCGCACGGCGTCTCCTCGCTGGAGATCGCCCGCGCCTCCCTCGTCGGCCAGCCGCTGCACATGTCCAGCCCGCTCGTCCCGGCCGTGTACGTCCTGGTCGGCATGGCCAAGGTCGAGTTCGGCGACCACACCCGGTTCGTGGTCAAGTGGGCCGCGCTCACCTCACTGGTGGTCCTCGGCGCGGGAATCCTGTTCGGCATCATCTGATCACTCGACGGAGGTCGTGCCCATGGCGCCCGGTGGGAACCGCGGCTGGCTGCTCCGCCTCGTCATCGCCTTCGGCTGCGCGCAGGGGGCGGTGTCCATGGCCCGGCCCGCCGTCTCCTACCGGGCCCTCGTGCTGGGCGCCGACGAACGGGCGGTCGGTGTCATCGCCGGTGTGTACGCCCTGCTGCCGCTGTTCGCCGCCGTACCGCTCGGCCGGCGCACCGACCACGGCCGCTGCGCCCCCCTCCTCCCGGTCGGCGTGGTCCTCATCGCCGGCGGCTGCGTCCTCAGCGGGCTCGTCAACTCCCTGGCGGCGATGGCCCTGTGGAGCGGGGTGATGGGTCTCGGCCACCTCTGCTTCGTGATCGGTGCCCAGTCGCTGGTGGCCCGCCGGTCCGCGCCGCACGAACAGGACCGCAACTTCGGCCACTTCACCATCGGCGCCTCCCTCGGCCAGCTCATCGGCCCGGTGGCCGCGGGCGCCCTCATCGGCGGCACCGACATGGCGCACAGCAGCGCCCTCGCCCTGGTCGTGGCGGGCGTCGGTGCGGCGGTCGCCTTCACCTCGCTGTGGCGCATCGAGGACCGTACGGCCGCCGGCTCCCGCTCCCCGCGGGGCGAGCGGGTGCCGGTCGGCGGCATCCTGCGCGCCCGGGGCGTCCCCGCGGGCATGCTGATCAGCCTGTCGGTGCTGTCCGCGACCGACATCCTCACCGCCTACCTCCCGGTGGTCGGCGAGCACCGGGGCATCGCCCCCTCGGTCGTCGGTGCCCTGCTGAGCCTGCGGGCCGGCGCCACCATCGCCTGCCGGTTCGTCCTCACCCCGCTGCTCCGGCTGCTCGGCCGGCGAGCGCTGCTCACCGTGACCTGTCTGCTGGCGGCCCTGCTGTGCGCGGGGGCCGCGCTGCCGGTGCCGGTGTGGGCGCTCGGTGCGATGCTCACCGCCCTCGGCTTCTGTCTGGGCGTGGGCCAGCCGCTGTCGATGACGACGGTGGTGCAGGCCGCGCCCGCCGAGGCCCGCTCCACCGCGCTGGCCCTGCGGCTGACCGGCAACCGGCTCGGCCAGGTCGCCGCGCCGGCCGCCGCGGGCCTGGTCGCGGGACTGGCGGGGGTGGCGGCGCCGTTCGTGATGCTGGGAGCGCTGTTGCTGGTGTCGTCGGGGGTCGCCCTGAGGTCGCCGGGGCGACCCCGGGAAGAGGCCGACCGGGTGACACGGGAGCGGCGGAAGCGCTCCGGATTGCGCCGCACGAGCGATCTCTGACGGCGCGTCGTGCGTCGGTGCCGCCGGGCACGGGGTGCATGACGCAGAGTCCAGGCGAAAGAGCGATTTGTATGAAAATCGTCTGACTCGGAGGAGTGCTCATGCCCACCCTGAAACTCCCACGTAGCCTCGGCTCTCGCACGGGTGCCGCTGTCATCCTCACCGCTTTCGCCGCGTCAGGCGCGTCGTGGGTGGCGGCGCCGCCGGCCGTGGCCCAGGGGGCGAACGGCGACATCAGGATCCACCGTGTGGGTGTGCCCTACGGAGTCTCGAAGGACGATCCGGTGGTCTGCAGGTTCTACCTCGACGCCGTCAACTTCGACATCCTGCCCAATATCGCCTACATCATCCAGGCCCAGCCCCCGCTGCCCACCGCCGCCACCGTCACCGGCATCATCCAGCTCGCCGGCGGCGCCGGGCACACCGACCCGATCAGTCTGACCGACGGGCAGTACCAGCTCACCTGGGTGGCGGCGGGTGCCGTCAAGGAGAAGCTCTTCCGCGTCAACTGCCACGACGACAAGCATGACGGGGAGAACGGTCCCAACGGGCAGATCGCGGACCACCAGCAGGACGACGGGGCCTGGGGGAAGGGCGACAAGGACGATCACGACGGCCCCAAGGGCGGGGTGCACGCGGGCGGCGGCGGCCTCATCGACACGGCCGCCGCGTACTCGCCGGTGGCCGCCGCGGCGGCCGTGGGCCTGGTCACCGTCAGCGGTGTCGTGTACGTCCGGCTGATCCGCCGGCGGCCCCATGGTGCCGCGTAGGTACCGACGCAGGCCCTGGTACCGGACCCGCGCCTACCGACTCGCCAGGACGGCCCTGCTGGTGGTCGTCCTGGTGACGGTGGGGTCGCGCTGCGGATCGGACGGCAGTCCGGCCGCGCCCGGCGGGGCAGGCGGCGCGGACGTCGTGGCGGCCCCCGGCGCCGGCTCCGACCCGGCCGACGCCGAGCCCTCCGATCCTCCGACGCCGCCGCCCCGCCCCCTGCCCCGGTCCCGGCCGATGAGCTTCCGCATGCCCTTCCTGGGGATCGACGCCCCGATCGTCCCGCTCCGCCTCGACCGGAACCGGCAGCTGGAGACACCGCCCGTCGACAAGCCCAAGCTGGTCGGCTGGTACCAGGGCGGCCCCACACCGGGCGAGAACGGCACCGCGATCGCCGTGGGGCACCGCGACACCAGGACCGGACCCGCCGTGTTCGCCGGGCTCGCCCAGGTCACGCCCGGCAGACGTATCGAGATCAAGCGGGCGGACGGCCGTACCGCCGTCTACGCGGTGGACCGGGTGAAGGTCTACGACAAGGCCGGCTTCCCCGACAAAGAGGTCTACGGCCCGACCGGGCGCCCGGAGCTGCGGGTCATCACCTGTGGTGGCCTGTTCAGCCGGCGGACCGGCTACACCAGCAATGTGGTGGTCTTCGCCCATTTCTCCGCGACGAAATGACCGACGGAACGACCGGCGGACCGGCCGGTGCGGACTCCCTGCCCGCGCCGGCCGGTCCGTTCGTCATGATGTCCCGGTACGTCTGCGGCCCAGGAACGTCTGGCGCACGAAAACTATCATCGCTAGTTTGTGTGCCGGACGACGCGGACCCGCCGGGAGGAAACAGCATGAAGGCACACGACGGCCTGTACATCGACGGCGCCTGGCGCCCCGCCGAGAGCAGGGACGTGATCGACGTCGTCAACCCCGCCGACGAACAGGTCATCGGCCGGGTCCCGGCGGGCGGCGCCCTGGATGTCGACACCGCCGTCCGCGCGGCCCGCACCGCCCTGCCCGGCTGGGCCGCCACGTCCCCGGCCGAGCGCGCCGCGCGCCTGACCGCACTCCGGGACACCCTCGTCGCCCGCAAGGACGAGATCGCCGAGACGGTCACCGCCGAACTGGGCTCCCCGCTCCCGTTCTCGCAGACGGTGCACGCGGGCGTGCCGATCGCGGTCGCGGGCTCCTACGCCGAGCTGGCCGCGACCCACGTCTTCGAGGAGAAGGTCGGCAACTCCACCGTCCTGCACGAGCCGATCGGCCTGGTCGGCGCGATCACCCCCTGGAACTACCCCCTCCACCAGATCGTCGCCAAGGTCGCCCCGGCGCTCGCCGCCGGCTGCACGATCGTCCTCAAGCCCGCCGAGGACACCCCGCTCACCGCCCAGCTGTTCGCCGAGGCCGTGCACGAGGCGGGCGTCCCGGCCGGCGTGTTCAACCTGGTCACCGGCCTCGGACCGGTCGCCGGACAGGCCCTCGCGGAGCACCCGGGCGTCGACCTGGTCTCCTTCACCGGCTCCACGGCGGTCGGCCGGCAGATCGGCGCGGTGGCCGGCGCGGCCGTGAAGAAGGCCGCCCTCGAACTGGGCGGCAAGTCCGCCAACGTCATCCTGCCGAGCGCCGACCTCGCCAAGGCCGTCAACGTCGGCGTCGCCAACGTGATGTCCAACTCCGGCCAGACGTGCAGCGCCTGGACCCGCATGCTGGTCCACCGCGACCGGTACGCCGAGGCCGTCGAGCTGGCCCGGGCCGCCGCCGCCAAGTACGGCGACCGCATCGGCCCGCTGGTCAGCGCCAAGCAGCAGGCCCGGGTGCGCGGGTACATCGAGAAGGGCATCGCCGAGGGCGCCCGGCTGGTCGCCGGCGGTCCCGAATCCCCGCGCGAGCGGGGCTACTTCGTCAGCCCGACCGTCTTCGCCGACGTCACCCCGGAGATGACGATCGCCCAGGAGGAGATCTTCGGCCCGGTCCTGTCGATCCTGAAGTACGACGACGAGGACGACGCCCTGCGCATCGCCAACGGCACGGTGTACGGCCTCGCGGGCGCCGTCTGGGCCGCCGACGAGGCCGAGGCGGTCGCCTTCGCCCGCCGCATGGACACCGGCCAGGTCGACATCAACGGCGGCCGGTTCAACCCCCTGGCGCCCTTCGGCGGTTACAAGCAGTCCGGCGTCGGCCGGGAACTCGGCACCCACGGACTCGCCGAGTACCTGCAGACCAAGTCCCTCCAGTTCTAAGGAAGTCCGAGACCCATGGCCGTACGAGCCGCTGTCCTGCCCGCCATCGGCGCGCCCCTGGAGATCACCGAGATCGACCTGCCGGCCCCCGGCCCCGGCCAGGTCCGCGTCCGGCTGGCCGCCGCCGGTGTCTGCCACTCCGACCTGTCCCTGACCAACGGCACCATGCGGGTGCCGGCCCCGGCGGTCCTGGGTCACGAGGGCGCCGGCACGGTCGTGGCCGTCGGCGAGGGCGTCACCCACGTCTCACCCGGCACCCCCGTGGTCCTCAACTGGGCCCCCTCCTGCGGCGCCTGCCACGCCTGCACGCTCGACGAGGTCTGGCTGTGCGCCAACGCGCTGAACGGCGCCGCCGACGTGTACGCCCGCACCGCCGACGGCACCGACCTCCACCCCGGCCTGAACGTGGCCGCGTTCGCCGAGGAGACGGTGGTCTCCGCGTCCTGTGTGCTGCCGCTGCCGGAGGGGGTGCCGCTGGTGGACGCCGCCCTGCTGGGCTGCGCCGTGCTCACCGGGTACGGCGCCATACACCACGCGGCGAAGGTCCGGCCCGGCGAGACGGTCGCCGTGTTCGGCGTCGGCGGGGTGGGCCTGGCCACGCTCCAGTCGGCCCGCATCGCGGGCGCGTCCCGCATCATCGCGGTCGACGTCTCCCCGGAGAAGGAGGAGCTGGCCCGCGCGGCCGGCGCCACCGACTACGTCCTCGCCTCCGACAACACCCCCCGCGAGATCCGCGCCCTCACCGGCAAGCAGGGCGTCGACGTCTCCGTGGAGTGCGTGGGCCGCGCCGTCTCCATCCGCGCGGCCTGGGAGTCGACCCGCCGGGGCGGCCGTACGACGGTCGTCGGCATCGGCGGCAAGGACCAGCAGGTCACCTTCAACGCCCTGGAACTCTTCCACTGGGGCCGCACCCTGACGGGCTGCGTCTACGGCAACAGCGACCCGGCCCGCGACGTCCCGGTCCTCGCCGAGCACGTGCGGGAGGGCCGCCTGGACCTCTCGGCCCTGGTCACCGACCGCATCGCCCTGGAGGGGATCCCGGCGGCCTTCGAGAACATGCTGGCGGGCAAGGGCGGCCGGGCCGTGGTGGTGTTCTGAGCCTCAGCCGACCTTCTCGGGTCGCGGCTCCCGGGCCGCGACCCGCCCGCCGTGCCCGCGCGCCCGGGACCGCGACACCGCCACGCCCGCGAGGCACAGCACTCCGCCCGCCAGCGTGAGCGGACCCGGCACCTCCCCGAGCGCCAGCCACGACATCAGCACGACCAGGGCCGGAACGGCGTACGTCGTCGCGCCCATCCGGCCGGCGGTGGTGCGGGCGAGGGCATAGGCCCAGGTACTGAAGGCGAGAGCGGTCGGAAAGAGGCCCAGGTAGACCATGTTCAGGGTGGCCGACATGGGCGCGTGGGCGGCCTCGTGCACCAGTCGCCCGGCGAACGGCAGACACGCCACGGCACCGACCAGGCAGCCGAACGTCGTCACCTGCAACGGGCTCGCCCGCCCCAGGGCGGGCTTCTGCGCGACGACCCCGAAGGCGTACGCGACGGCCGCGAGCAGGCACAGCAGCACGCCGAGCACGGAGGCCCCGCCTTCGCCGGACATTGACAACCCCACGGTCACCGCACCCGCGAACGACACCGCCATCCCGGCCAGCAGCCTCGGCGGCATCGACTCCCCGAGCAGCCGGGTGCCCAGCAGGGCGATCAGCAGCGGGCCGACGTTCACGACCAGCGCCGCCGTGCCCGCGTCCACCCGCTGCTCGCCCCAGTTCAGGGCGACCGTGTAGAACCCGAACCACAGCAGCCCGGAGAGCAGGATCCCGCGCCAGGCCGCCCGGGGCGGCAGGCCCTCCCGGCGTACCGCCCAGACGACCCCCAGGGCGAGGGCACCCGCGGTGAGCCGCCCGAGGGCCAGCGCGCCGGGGGAGTACGCGTCCCCCGCGCTCCGGATCGCCACGAAGGCGGAGGCCCACAGCAGGACGGTGACGGCGGCGGCGCCGGTGGCGAGTATGCGGGGTCGGTTCCGTGCGGTGCTCATCATGCTCCCGAGGCTAGGTAGGGACGGGTGCGCCGGCTGGCGGATATCGGACGGGGGCGTGCCACGGAGGGGCGCGGGGCTGTGATCGTCAGCGCAGGTCGTCCCTGGAGACGCCGAGCAGGTCGGACAGCACCCGCTCGCCCTCCGCGGTCACCTTCACCGCCCGGCCGCTGCCCACCCGCACACACCACCCCGCCCCCAGCGCATGCCGGCACAGGGCCGCTCCCGCCGCCCCCGCGAGATGCGGCCGTCGCTCCGTCCAGTCGAGGCACGCGCGGGCCAGCGGGCGCCGGCCGGCCAGGTCGAGCGGGATGCCCGCCGTACCGAACCAGGCCACCCCCGCGTCCGTCAGCGCGAACCCGGTGTCCTGCCGCAGCAGCCCGCGCTCGGTCAGCGCGTCCGTGACCGCGATGCCGAGCCGCCCGGCGAGGTGGTCGTAACAGGTGCGGCCCCGGGCCATGGCGGCCCCGGCGCCGGCCTCGCGCAGGGTGCGCGGAGCGTGTTCCACCGCCGCCGGCGACACCTGCGCGGCGAGATCCTCGACCAGTTGCGCCACGCGCGCGTCGGCCAGCCGGACATACCGGTGCCGCCCCTGCCGTTCCTCGGTGAGCAGACCGCCGGCCACCAGCTTGCCCAGGTGCTCGCTCAGGGTGGAGGCGGCGACTCCCGCATGCCGGGCCAGCTCACCGGCCGTCCAGGCCCGCCCGTCCAGGAGCGCCAGCAGGCACGCGGCGCGGGTCCGGTCGGCGATCAGCCCGGCCAGCGCGGCGAGGCCCGCCGCCCGGGGGCCCTTGATGTTCATGCACCCAGCATGGGACACCGTCACTTCGGCAGCGGCCGAAGCATCCTCACGCCCGTACCTGCTCGTACTGCTGCGCCAGCCCGTCCAGCAGCGCGCTCAGCCCCGCCTCGAAGGCCCGCTCGTCGATCTTCTCCTGCTGGTCGGCGAGCAGATGGGCCTGGCTGAGGTGGGGGTAGTCGGCGGGGTCGTACGCGCTCGCGTCGTCCACGAAGCCGGCCGCGAACGACCCGAGCGCCGAGCCCATGATGAAGTACCGCATCAGCGCGCCGATGGAGGTGGCCTGCGCCGGCGGCCAGCCCGCGTCGACCATCGCGCCGTAGACCGCGTCGGCCAGGCGCAGCGCGGCCGGGCGGCGGCCGGGGCCCCGGGCGAGGACCGGGACGATGTTCGGGTGGTCGCGCAGGGCGGCCCGGTAGGAGACGGCCCAGTCGTGCAGCGCGGTCCGCCAGTCCCGGCCGTCCTGGAACATCGACAGGTCGACCAGCGCGCTCACCGAGTCCGCGACCGCCTCCAGGATCTCGTCCTTGGTGCGGAAGTGGTTGTAGAGCGAGGGCCCGCTGACCCCCAGCTCGGTGGCCAGCCGGCGGGTGGAGACGGCCGCCAGGCCCTCCCGGTCCACGAGGTCCCGGGCCGTTTCGACGATCCGGTCGGTGCTGAGGAGGGGCTTGCGCGGTCGGGCCATGGCGCACATAGTAGGGCCGTGGCCGTAAACTAGCAGTGCTAATTTAAATGTACGGCTTTCAAGATCTGTCGGCGTATCCGTTCGGTGTTGGGGTGATCTCGTGGTGAACCTGGGACTCAGTGAGGAGCAGACGGCCGTACGGCAGCTGGCCCGGGACTTCGTGGAGCGCGAGATCGCCCCGCACGTGGTCGCCTGGGACCGGGCCGAGGAGGTCGACCGGGGCATCGTGAAGAAGCTCGGCGAGGTCGGCTTCCTCGGGCTGACCGTCGACGAGGAGTACGGCGGCTCCGGCGGCGACCACCTCGCCTACTGCCTGGTCACCGAGGAGCTGGGGCGCGGTGACTCCTCGGTCCGCGGGATCGTCTCCGTCTCCCTCGGGCTCGTCGCCAAGACCATCGCCGCCTGGGGCAGCGAGGAGCAGAAGCGGCGCTGGCTGCCCGGCCTCACCGCGGGCGCGTACGTCGGCTGCTTCGGCCTCACCGAGCCCGGCACCGGCTCCG
This sequence comes from Streptomyces sp. NPDC046727, assembly GCF_040645635.1. NCBI lineage: Bacteria > Bacillati > Actinomycetota > Actinomycetes > Kitasatosporales > Streptomycetaceae > Streptomyces > Streptomyces sp. NPDC046727. The sequence continues at coordinate 58,452 of NZ_JBEYYR010000019.1, read as the reverse complement.
ACGCGGGAAGCCTCACCACCCGGGCCGTCCGCGACGGCGACGCGTACGTCGTCAACGGCACGAAGATGTTCATCACCAACGGCACCTGGGCGGACGTCGTCCTGCTCTTCGCCCGCTCCACCGACGCCCCCGGACACAAGGGCGTGTCCGCCTTCCTGGTCCCCACCGACACGCCCGGCCTGACCCGCCGTACCGTCCACGGCAAGCTCGGCCTGCGCGGCCAGGCCACCGCCGAACTCGTCCTGGAGGACGTGCGCGTGCCCGCCTCGGCGATGCTCGGCGAGGAGGGCAAGGGCTTCTCCGTCGCCATGTCCGCGCTCGCCAAGGGGCGGATGTCGGTGGCCGCCGGCTGTGTCGGCATAGCCCAGGCCGCGCTGGACGCGGCCGTCGGCTACGCCGGTGAGCGCGAGCAGTTCGGCAAGCCCATCGCCCGCCACCAGCTGGTGCAGGAACTGATCAGCGACATCGCCGTCGACGTGGACGCGGCCCGGCTGCTGACCTGGCGGGTCGCCGACCTGATCGACCGCGGCGAGCCGTTCGCCGTCGCGTCCTCCAAGGCCAAGCTGTTCGCCTCCGAGGCCGCCGTCCGCGCCGCCAACAACGCCCTCCAGGTCTTCGGCGGCTACGGCTACATCGACGAGTACCCGGTCGGCAAACTCCTGCGCGACGCCCGCGTGATGACCCTCTACGAGGGCACCAGCCAGATCCAGAAGCTGCTCATCGGGCGTTCCCTGACCGGGGTCTCGGCGTTCTGAGTACGGATCTGAGTAGGCCGGCGGATGTGGCGCGGACCACGTCCGCCGATCCTCGACGGCATGAGTGACACACCGGTCAGACAGCAGAGCACAGCCGCCTTCTACGGCCAGGCCGTCGCCTCCTTCGCGATCGCCATGACGGCCACCGCCATCGGCATCTTCCGGCTCGACGCCAGCGCCTGGGTCCGCGGCTTCCTGGCGATCGCCGTCCTCTACCTCGTCACCTCCGCCTTCACCCTCGCCAAGGTCATCCGGGACCGGCAGGAGGCCGGGCAGCTCGTCAGCCGCGTCGACCAGGCCCGCCTGGAGAAGCTGCTCGCCGAGCACGACCCCTACGAGAAGCTCTGAGCGGCTGATCTAAGCGCCCGCTCACCGTCGGCGGTATGGTGGAGCTCCTGTCACCGAGAGGGGCGAACAAGCGATGAGTACGGCGGAGGAGACGACCGGCGGCGAAGTGGAGCCGTGGGAAGAGGTCACCCCTGACGCGGCCCGGCGGCTGCTCGTCGCCGCCGTGGAGGCCTTCGCCGAGCGCGGCTACCACGCGACGACGACCCGCGACATCGCCGGCCGCGCCGGCATGAGCCCGGCCGCGCTCTACATCCACTACAAGACCAAGGAAGAGCTGCTCCACCGGATCAGCCGGATCGGCCACGACAAGGCCCTCGACATCCTGCGCACGGCGGCCCGCCGCGAGGGCACCGCCGCCGAGCGGCTGGCCGACGCGGTCAGCTCCTTCGTCCGCTGGCACGCCGGGCGGCGCACCACCGCGCGCGTCGTCCAGTACGAGCTGGACGCGCTCGGCCCCGACGCCCGCGCCGAGATCGTCGCGCTGCGCCGCCAGGTGGACGCGGAGGTGCGCGGGATCATCGAGGACGGCGTGGCCGCGGGCGAGTTCGACGTGCTGGACGTCCAGGGCACCACGCTCGCCGTGCTGTCGCTGTGCATCGACGTGGCCCGCTGGTTCAGCGTGAACGGCCCGCGCACCCCCGAGGAGGTCGGCGCGCTCTACGCCGACCTCGTGCTGCGCATGGTCGGGGCGGGCTAGATCCTCAAGGTGCTCACAGGTAGTACCGGGACACCGACTCCGCGACGCACACCGGCTTGTCGCCGCCCTCGCGCTCCACGGTGAACGCGACCGTCACCTGCACACCGCCGGTGACGTCCTCCACGCCGGCGATCCTGCCGGTGGCGCGCAGCCGGGAGCCGACGGGGACGGGGGAGGGGAAGCGGACCTTGTTGGTCCCGTAGTTGACGCCCATCTTCACGCCCTCGACCTGGAGGAGCTGCGGCCCGAAGAGCGGAAGCAGCGACAGGGTGAGGTAGCCGTGGGCGATGGTGGTCCCGAACGGTCCGGTGGCGGCCTTCTCCGGATCCACGTGGATCCACTGGTGGTCCCCGGTCGCCTCGGCGAACAGGTCGATCCGCTTCTGGTCGATCTCCAGCCAGTCGGTGGGGCCCAGCTGCTCGCCCACGGCCGCCCTCAGCTCGTCGGGGGAGGTGAAGGTCCTCGGTTCTGTCATGTTCCCGGCCTCTCACTCGCGTCTCTAAGCAACTGCTTAGCATGGTCGGGCGGCGGGCCTATGTCAACGGACAGCCCGGCCGGGCGCTGGGTAATGTCTGAGGAGTGCCCCAGATTCCCGAGAAGATCCACGAGCTGACCGTCGGCCAGTTGTCCGCGCGCAGCGGAGCCGCGGTGTCCGCGCTGCACTTCTACGAGTCCAAAGGGCTGATCGCCAGTCGGCGGACCCCCGGCAACCAGCGCCGGTACAGCCGCGACACACTGCGCCGGGTGGCCTTCGTCCGCGCGGCCCAGCGGGTCGGGATCCCGCTGGCCACGATTCGCGAGGCCCTGGCCGAACTGCCCGAGGAGAGGACACCGACCAGGGAGGACTGGGCGCGGCTGTCGGAGAAGTGGCGCGCGGAGCTCGACGAACGCATCAAGCAGCTCAACCGTCTGCGCGACCACTTGACCGACTGCATCGGCTGCGGATGCCTGTCCCTGGAGAACTGCGTCCTGTCCAACCCGGACGACGTGTTCGGCGAACGCCTCACCGGGTCCCGGCTGTTGGCGGAGGGACGCTGAGTCCGGCGCCTCACTCGTACTCCGTGCCACCCTTGCGCGTCAGGTACGCCGGGCTCACCGCCTTCGCGATGGCCCGCCCCCCGGTCACCGCGCTGTACCGCTCCACCGCGGGGCGTATCACCACGCCTTCCCGCAGATGCAGCGCCCGCCCGGACACCGTCTCCCGGCCGCTGGCGAACTCCAGTACGCGGTCGACGTCGTAGGGGCCGGCGTACAGCCGAGGGACCACCGGCAGCTCGCCCTCCAGCAGTTCCGCCGCGTCCAGCCAGCGCACGGCCCCGTCCACCTCCGCGGAGACGTCGAACGCCGCGTACCCCAGCGTCTCCCGCCGCCCGTCGGCGCCGTACGACAGGTCCTGCACCCCCGCGCCGTACACCTCCCCGAAGATGCCGACCCGGGTGGCGCCCAGCCGCTCGCAGAGCCGCGCCGCCGCCTCGGCCACGCCGTGTCCGCGCACCGCCCGCCAGTACAGGTTCCGCGGGTCCTCCCGCAGCGCCAGGGACTTGGCGCCGAAGCCCTTGGAGGAGACGTACACCCGGCCCTCGTCGGCGACATACGTCAGCAGGCAGGCCGAACCGTGCAGCTTCTCCGTCAGGACGACGGGCTCGCCCGGCGTGAAGACGTCCGGGTGGCGCTGGATGTTCTCGATGTCGACCCAGGGGAGCAGACCGGGCGCCGGCTCCACGTCCCCGCTCATGGTGGGCGGGATCGGCGGCACCCACTTGGTGATGCCCAGCAGCTCCGCGAAGTCGGTCCCCTCGGCCGCCGCCCGCGCCAGGTCGACGGCCGCCAGTGCCGTCGGCCGGCACACGAGGCCCTGCGACAGCTCACCGCGCAGCCGCACCGCCTTGACCCGGTTGGCCTCGCCGCCCGCCAGCCGCCCGGTCAGCCCCAGCTCCTCGATCAGCCCGGCCGGCAGGACGGCCTGCTCGGGGATGTACACGGCGGCCTCACCGGTGCGGTACGCGCCCTTGGCGACGACGGCCCGGTACAGACCCACCTGGGCCAGCTCCAGGGCGTCGGCGTTCGGATGCTCATGGACGGTCAGCACTTCGGCGGTGACGCGCAGCGTGGACATGGGAGTTCCCCGTTCATCGGTGTTCAGCGGGTCGGTTTCATCAGCTCCCACTGTCCGGACGTGAAAAGGGTGGAGCGACCGGATTTGGGTCTGCTAGCGTCCCCGGCCAGCGCCGCCGTCACCAACTGGGCGTTGGACACGGCCCGTCGGCCGTCCGGCAGCAGCAGGGTGTCCTCCAGACCGATCCGGGTGGCGAGGCCCAGTCGGCCCGCCAGCCGCAGCACCGGCCAGGTGCCGCCCTCCTCTCCGTGCAGCAGCACCGGGCGGCCGTGGGCCGGGCCCAGCTCGGCCAGCAGCGCCCGCGCCGACGCCTCGGCGGTCGCCGGCTCCGGGTCGGTCACCTCGGCCAGCACGCGCAGCACTCCCGGCCCGAGCGGGGAGCCCGCGAACCGTCTCGCGCCCTCGGTCCCGGACCAGATGCCCGCCTCCACGGCCACGCCCCGGGCGAGCAGCTCCTCGGCGACTTCCTCGGCGCCCGGCTCATGCCAGTCGACCGAGGCGAAGTCGGGCAGCACCGACCAGGAACGCACCCGGGCGAGCCGGGCCGCCGGGTCGGGCTCGGCCCACGCGCCGGTGGTCACCCCGACCGGCACCCGCACCCGCGCGCGGATCGCCTCCAGCGCCGGCGCGAGCACGCGCGGGGAAAGACTGTCGTGACCGCACGGGGTCTTCGGGTGGACATGCACAGACGTCGCCCCGGCCGCCACCGCTTCGGCGGCGGAACGCGCCAGATCCTCGGGAGACATCGGAACTCCCGCGCCGTCGGCGGCCGACCGGCGCCCGTTGAGACACACCTGCACCATGCCCCGATGGTGCCAGGCCCCACTGACAACGGCCCCGGGTCACTCCGTGGAAGGGGTGCGGCATCCCCTGCGCACCCCCGCACCGGCCGGCCCGTCGCTCGGGCCGCACCCGGTGACACCCCGGCCGCTCAGGCCGACATCAACAGGCGTTCCCGCCTGGCGTACTGAAGGGCCCGCGGGCTGAGGACGGGACGCGGCACCAGGATCCCGCAGTCCGTGCAGACCGGGCCGGAGGACGGCTCGTGGTCCAGGCCGTACTTCCAGACCAGCCGCTCCCCGCCGCAGACCGGGCACGACGAACCCGGCTCCCGCTCCAGTGCGGCGATCAGCCGGCGCAGCACCTCCGCCAGCGGCGCCTCGGGGTGGACCCGCGGGTCGTCGCACCAGGCGACCCCGAACCCGCCCCAGGTCAGCCGGTGCCAGTCGTCCACGCTGCCCGGCCGGCGCAGCCCGTCGTGCTTCTCCTTCTTCCGTCGCTCGGTGAAGTCGGTCTCGTAGGCGAGCCAGACGTCACGGGCCTCCTCCAGCTCCTCCAGTGCGGCCACGAGCCGCGCCGGGTCGGGGGAGCGGTCCTCCGGGCCGAAACCCGCCCGGGAGCACAGATGGTCCCAGGTCGCCCGATGCCCGTATGGAGCGAACTTCTCAAGGCACTTGCGCAGCGAGTACCGCCGCAGTGCCAGATCACAGCCCGGATCGCGTACCTGTCTCGCCAGACTCCGGAAACCGGCCATCGCCCTGCACCTCCGTCACACCTGCACCTGTACTTCGGTCACTTCGGCGTCGTCGCACGGACGTCGCCGAATAGACGTATCGACAGGCGATTCGGCTCCATCTCTTCTCGTCGATCTGCTTGCGCACTCCAGAAAGTGACGCATGTTCACCTTTAAACCTGGGGATACCGGCGGTAACGTTCGGCCACCCCAGTCGCTAGGAGCCGCCATGCCACGGCGAACCCCACGTACCGCCCTCGACAGACTGAGAACGTCCCGCCGACTCCCCGGGTTCCTGAAGACCGCGTCCGTATGCGTCCTGATAGCCGGCCTTCTCTCCCCCCTCACCCAGACCGCGGTGGCGGCGGCCGGCGCGACGGCCTCCAACGACTACTGCGGCGGCCAGTGTTCGGACATCCTGCCTCCGGGCGAGAACGGCAACGCGACCCTCGCCCAGATCCTGCTCAACCAGGCCTTCGGCACCCAGCCCGACCACGCCGAGGACCAGCTCGGCCCGTACGCCAACCTGGCCACCGGCTACCCGGGCCTGACCGACACGAAGATCAACACCTTCTTCAACGACGCCTCGTTCGGCGTCCCCGCCGACCAGGTCGCCTCCACCGAGAAGCCCGGCGGGCGCGCCGACGTGACGATCGTCCGCGACAAGAAGACCGGTGTGCCGCACATCACGGGCGCCACCCGGTACGGCACCGAGTACGGCGCCGGCTACGCGGCGGCCGAGGACCGGCTCTGGATGATGGACCTCTTCCGGCACGTCGGCCGCGGCCGGCTGACCTCCTTCGCCGGCGGCGCCGCGGCCAACCAGGGCCTGGAGCAGCAGTTCTACCGCAACGCCCCCTACACCGAGGCCGACCTCCAGGCGCAGATCGACAACGCGGTGGCCAAGAACGGCGCCCGCGGCCAGCAGGCCCTCGCCGACGTGAAGGCCTACATCGACGGCGTCAACGCCTACATCGACGCCTCCGACAGCGGCCGGTACTTCCCCGGCGAGTACGTCCTGACCGGCCACAAGGACGCGATCACCAACGCCGGCACCATCGACCACTTCAAGGTCACCGACCTCGTGGCCCTCGCCTCCGTGATCGGCTCGCTGTTCGGCTCCGGCGGCGGCGGCGAGGTCGACAACGCCCTGTCCCTGCTCGCCGCCCAGAGCAAGTACGGCGTCGAGGAGGGCACCAAGGTCTGGGAGGCCTTCCGGGAACGCAACGACCCCGAGGCCGTCCTCACCGTCCACAACGGCGAGAGCTTCCCCTACGGCGCCAGGCCCGCCGACGCCCAGGGCGAGGCCCTGCCCGACACCGGCACGGTCACCCAGGAACCACTCGTTTACGACCGCACCGGCAGCGCGGGGACGGCGGCAGCCCGGAGCACCTCGGCAGCCGCGGCCAGGACCACGCTCGGCTCGGCCAAGCGTGGCATGTCCAACGCCCTCGTGGTGAGCGGCAAGTACACCGCCAGTGGCCACCCGGTCGCCGTGTTCGGGCCGCAGACCGGCTACTTCGCCCCGCAGCTGCTCATGCTCCAGGAGATCCAGGGCCCGGGCATCAGCGCCCGCGGCGCCTCCTTCGCGGGCCTGAGCATGTACGTCGAACTCGGCCGCGGCCAGGACTACTCCTGGAGCGCCACCACCTCCGGCCAGGACATCATCGACACCTACGCGGTCGAGCTGTGCCAGGACGACTACCACTACCTGTACCACGGCACCTGCACCGCCATGGAGAAGCTCGAGCAGAAGAACGCCTGGAAGCCCACCACGGCCGACGGCACGGCCGAGGGCTCGTACACCCTGCGGGTGTGGCGGACCAAGTACGGCCTGGTCGACCACCGGGCGACCGTCGGCGGCAAGAAGGTCGCCTACACCACCCTGCGCTCCTCCTACCTGCACGAGGCCGACTCGATCATCGGCTTCCAGATGCTCAACGACCCCGACTTCGTCAAGGGCCCCAAGGACTTCCAGAGCGCGGCGCAGCACATCAACTACACCTTCAACTGGTTCTACGCCGACTCCCAGCACACCGCCTACTACAACAGCGGGGACAACCCGGTGCGGGCGAGCGGCGTCGACTCCGAGTTCCCGGTGTGGGCGCGGCCGGCGTACGAGTGGAAGAACTGGGACCCGGCCACCAACACGGCCGACTACACCCCGGCCACCGCGCACCCCAACTCCGTCGACCAGGACTACTACGTCTCCTGGAACAACAAGCAGGCCAAGGACTACACGACCGCGCCCTGGGGCGACGGCTCCGTGCACCGCGGCAACCTGCTGGACGACCGGGTGAAGAAGCTGGTCGCGGCCGGCGGGGTGACCCGTACCGAGCTGACGCAGGCGATGGCGGACGCGGCCCTCGCCGACCTGCGCGCCGAGGACGTGCTGCCCAAGCTGCTCAAGGTGATCACCTCCTCGCCGGTGACCGACCCCACGGCCGCCGCGGCCGTGAGCAAGCTCCAGGCGTGGGTGACGGCGGGCGCGCGGCGCACCGAGACGTCGGCCGGTTCGAAGAAGTACGCCGACGCCGACGCGATCCGCATCCTGGACGCGTGGTGGCCGCTGCTGGTCAAGGCCGAGTTCGAGCCCGGTCTCGGCAGCGACCTCTACACGGCGATCACTCGCAGCCTGCCGGTCGACGAGGCACCGTCCGCCGGGCACGGCCCGACCGGCTCGCACGCCGGAAGCTCCTTCCAGTACGGCTGGTGGTCCTACGTCGACAAGGACATCCGGGCGGTGCTCGGGGAGTCCGTACAGGGCGGACTCGGGCAGAAGTACTGCGGCGGCGGCAGCCTCACCGGCTGCCGGGACACCCTGGTCAGCACCCTGAAGCAGGCGGCCGGCCTGACCGCCGCCCAGGTCTACCCGGGCGACGACCAGTGCTCCGCGGGCGACCAGTGGTGCGCCGACTCGATCGCCCAGCGCACCCTCGGCGGCATCAAGCACGGCAGGATCAGCTGGCAGAACCGGCCGACGTTCCAGCAGGTCGTGGAGTACACCTCGCACCGCTGAGGTGGAGCGGGCGGCGGGTCAGGCGATGCGGCCCGCCGCCACGATGCGGCCCGCCACCAGCACCAGCCGCGCCAGTTCGGGGTGCACGATGTCGCTGTGCGCCCCGGACGGCGCGCCCCCGCGCCGGACCACGGCCGCCGCGTCCACGTTCACGCACCCCGACGCCGGGAGAGAGCCGTTCAGCGCCGCCGCCAGGTTCAGGCGGGCCGTGTCCGGCACCGCCTGCACCCCGTCGTGCCCCATGGCGCCCCACCGCGGACCCAGCACGGCCGCGATCTCGTCGCCCGCGCAGGCGCGGTCGTCCCCGGCGAGCCGGGAGGCCAGCGGATAGAACGTGCCGAGGGCCGCGTCGAAGTGCGAGTGGCAGCACACCAGCGGGCCGTCGATGCGCCGCTGCCGGTCCTTGAGCGCACCCGACCGGTCCGGTGCGTGGGGCAGCCGGGCCGCGAACGCGTAGTGCGAGAAGGCGCCCTGGAGCAGGGTCACCGACTTCACCGAGCGCACTCCCTCGGGCAGCCCGCGCAGGGCGAACGCCACCAGCCGGCCGCCGAAGCTGTGCCCGACCAGATGCACCCGCACATCGGGCGCCGCCTCGGCCAGCTTCCCGACGACCGGCCCGAGTCCGCGCTCGCCGACCATCCCGGCCCGCCGCTTCATCCGGTAGTACGTCGCCTGCCGCAGCAGCTCCTTGGCGCCGTCCCACGGGTTCGGCAGGCTGAACCCGGCAGCCGCGCCGGGCGGTTCGAGCGCGGACAGGGCCTCGGCGAACTGCTCGCACGCGGTCACCGGGTCGAGACCGAAGACGGCGGGTTCGCCGTCCTCGTCCGTGTCTGCCTCCCCCTGCCGGCCGTCCGCGTCCAGCAGCAGACGCACCCACCGCCCGAACCTGGGCAGCCCCTCCGCACCGTCCGGCCGTTCGTCCAGCATCCGGGCCAGCTCGTTCAACACGAACGTGTGGCGCGGAAAGACCTCCAGCAGGGCGCGCCGGGTGTCCTTGGGCAGCGCCCGGCGCGGCAGCGGCACCGCTTCCACGGCGGACCTCGGGAAGTCCGGGATCGGCTCGTCGCTGAACCGCATCGACGGCCAGATCACGCCGACGTACCCGAGCCGGGCCTTCGGCGCCAGCTCCGGGAGCGGGGCGAAGAAGCGCCGGTACAGCGCGGTCGCGCCCGAGCGGTCGTTGTTCCAGCCGTGCGCGAAGACGATCAGGTCACGGACGCCGTGGTCCGTGACCTGCGCCAGCAGCCGGTCGCGTTCGGGACCGTCCACGTCCCCGTCCGCGTCGAAGGTCAGCTCCCAGTAGGGAGTCACGCTCGTCCCAGGATCCGCCATGCCAGGCTCCCTCGGCCACCGGAAGGGTGCGCTACTTGTACAGGAGATACCCCTTTCGCATGCGCCGGAACGCGGCCAGCTCCTCCTGCCAGGCGTCCGTCACCTCGTCGGGGCCGGCGCCCGCGTCGATCATCGTGCGCACCCGGGCCGAACCGGTGAGCTTGTCGATCCAGTTGTCGGACCGCCAGGCGAAGCCGCTCCACACCTTCCTTGCGGTCACCAGCAGCGCGACCCCGGTGCGCACGGGGTCGTAGGCGGCCCGGTCGGTCACGTGGATCTGCACCCCGCCGACGGTCCTGCCCTGGAACTTGGAGAACGTGGGGGTGAAGTACGCCTCGCGGAACCGCACGCCGGGCAGGCCGAGTCCGTTCACGGCGGCGGCCCAGCGGCCGTCGACGCCCTCGGCGCCGAGGAGTTCGAAGGGCCGGGTCGTGCCGCGCCCCTCGGAGAGGTTGGTGCCCTCGAACATGCAGGTGCCGGAGTACACCAACGCCGTGTCCGGCGTGGGCATGTTGGGGCTCGGCGGCACCCAGGGCAGGCCGGAGTCGTCGTAGAACCGGCTGCGCTGCCAGCCCGACATCAGCACCGTCTCCAGCGGTACGGGCGCGGTCAGGAACTCCCCGTTGAACAGCCGGGCCAGCTCCGCGACGGTCATCCCGTGCGCCTGCGCGATCGGCTGCCGGCCCACGAAGGTGGCGAACTCCTTGTGCAGCACCGGGCCCTGGGCCGCGCGGCCGGTCACCGGGTTCGGGCGGTCCAGCACGACGAAGCGCTTGCCGGCGAGCTGGGCCGCCTCCATGCAGTCGTAGAGGGTCCAGATGTACGTGTAGAAGCGGGCACCGACGTCCTGGATGTCGAAGACGACGGTGTCGACGCCCGAGGCGGTGAAGACGTCGGCGAGCGGACGGCCGCTCTTCAGGTACGTGTCGTAGACCGGCAGGCCGGTCGCCGGGTCGTCGTAACGGCCCTCGGAGCCGCCCGCTTGCGCGGTGCCCCGGAAGCCGTGTTCCGGGCCGAAGACTGCCGTCAGCCTGACGCGGGGGTCCTTGTGCATCACGTCGACGATGTGCTCCGCGTCTCTGGTGATGCCGGTGGGGTTGGTGACAACGCCGACTTTTCGGCCGGAGAGGAGTGAGTAACCGTCGGCCGTGAGTCTTTCGAAGCCGGTGTGGAGTTGCTCGTGGTGCCGGGATCTCGCCGGAGCTGCCGCCAGGGCGGTCGAAGCGAGCAGGTTTCTTCGGGAGAGATGCATGGGGTCCTCCGGTGGGTGGGCACGTGCGGACCGTTCGTGGTTCTCGCGCAGTTCGCGCCCCTAGGAGATTGGTGCAGTCACCCTTTCCTTTACACATACCGACTGGTTAGTCTGTCCCCGGGCAGAGCCGATTTCGCACCGTGTCGAAGGAGACCGATAGTGGAAGCCGTGCAGGATGCGGGAGTGGTCGTCACGGGAGCCGGCGGGGGGATCGGGGCCGCGCTGGCCCGGCGGTTCGCCGCGGCCGGGGCCCGGGTCGTGGTGAACGACCTGGACGCCGGGAGGGCCAAGGCGGTGGCCGACGAGATCGGCGGGACGGCCGTGCCCGGCGACGCCTCCGCGATCGTCGCCGACGCCCGGGACGCGCTCGGCGGTGCGGTGGACGTCTACTGCGCCAACGCGGGCGTCGCCTTCGAGGACGGCGACCTCGGCGCGGCCCTGGACGAGAAGTCCTGGGCGGCCTCCTGGGACGTCAACCTGATGGCCCACGTCCGCGCGGCCCACGCGCTGCTGCCCGACTGGCTGGAGCGCGGCGCCGGACGGTTCGTCTCCACCGTCTCCGCCGCCGGACTGCTGACGATGATCGGCGCGCCCTCCTACAGCGTGACCAAGCACGGCGCCTACGCCTTCGCCGAGTGGCTGTCGCTGACCTACCGCCACCGGGGGATCAAGGTCCACGCCATCTGTCCGCAGGGCGTCCGCACCGACATGCTGGCCGCCACCGGCAGCGCGGGCGACCTGGTGCTCCAGCCGACCGCGATCGAGCCCGACGCCGTGGCCGACGCGCTGCTGAAGGGCATCGACGAGGACCGCTTCCTGATCCTGCCGCACCCCGAGGTCGCCGAGTACTACCAGACGCGGGCCGCCACCCCCGACCGCTGGCTCGCCGGCATGAACCGCGTCCAGCAACAGTGGGAGGCCACCCGGTGAGCGCCTCGCCGTACGCGGCCCGGCCCTGGCTGGCCCTGCTCAACGAGGTCCAGCGCGGGCCGGTCGACCCCGCCGACTCCCTCGTGCACGCCCTGCGCGAGGCCGTCGCCGAGGCCCCCGACCGCACCTTCCTCGCCTACTTCGACGCCCGCCTGAGCTACCGCGAGGTGGACGGGCTGAGCGACTCCGTCGCCGCCCACCTCGCCGCGCGCGGCCTGGAGCGCGGCGACCGCGTGGCCGTCCTGCTGCAGAACACCCCGCACTTCGTGCTGGCCGTGCTCGGCGCCTGGAAGGCGGGCGCGACCGTCGTCCCGGTCAACCCGATGTACAAGTCGGCCGAGGTGGCGCACGTGCTGCGGGACGGCGAGGTCGCCGCGCTGATCTGCTCCGACCGGGCCTGGGAGTCGTATCTGCGCCGGACGGCCGCCGGCTCGCCGGTGCGGATCGTGCTCACCGCGTGCGAGCTGGACCTCCAGACGCGGGGCGACGCGCGCGTGCTCACCTTCGAGCGGCTGCCCCAGGCGTCCGACGCCGACGACCTCGTGGCCGTCGCCCGGCAGGGCGGCACGGCGCCCGGGGGCCGCGACCCGCTCCCGGGCGACATCGCGCTGATCAGCTACACCTCGGGCACCAGCGGCACCCCGAAGGGCGCCACCAACACGCACGGCAACATCATGCACAACGCCGAGCGGCAGCGGACCGGGCTCGCCCTGCCGGAGGCACCCGTCTACTTCGCGCTCGCACCCCTGTTCCACATCACCGGGATGGTCAGCGAGTTCGCGGCCTGCCTCGCCAGCGCGGGCACGCTGGTGCTCGCCTACCGCTTCGAGCCGGGCGTCGTCCTGGAGGCGTTCGCCGAGCACCGCCCGCACTACACCGTCGGCCCGTCCACCGCCTACATGGCGCTGGCCGCCCACCCGGACGTCACCCCGGAGCACTTCGCCTCCTTCGTGAACATCGCCTCGGGCGGCGCGCCCGTGCCGCCCGCCCTGGTGGAGAGGTTCCGCGCCCGGTGCGGCCGGTACATCCGCACCGGCTACGGGCTGACGGAGTGCACCGGGGCCGCCGCGGCCGTCCCGCCCGGCCTGGAGTCGCCCGTCGATCCGGCCTCCGGGACGCTCGCCGTGGGAGTGCCCGGAGCCGACACGGTCGTCCGCATCCTCGACGAGCGGGGCGAGGAGGTGCCCTTCGGCGAGCAGGGCGAGATCGTCGTCCGCGGGCCCCAGGTCGTCCCCGGCTACTGGCGGCGCCCGGACGCCACCGCCGAGACCTTCCCGGACGGCGAGCTGCGCACCGGCGACATCGGGTTCATGGACGAGCAAGGCTGGCTGTACGTCGTGGACCGCAAGAAGGACATGATCAACGCTTCCGGCTTCAAGGTGTGGCCGCGCGAGGTCGAGGACGTGCTGTACACGCACCCGGCGGTGCGCGAGGCGGCCGTCGTCGGCGTGCCCGACGGGTACCGTGGCGAGACCGTCAAGGCGTACGTCAGCCTTCGTCCCGGGGCCGGGGCGGACCCGGATGAACTCGCGGTGTACTGCAAGGAGAGACTGGCCGCCTACAAGTACCCGCGCCAGGTGGAGATCCTCCCCGACTTGCCCAAGACGACGAGTGGGAAGATCCTCCGGCGGGAACTGCGTTCCCGGGCGCACGACAATCAGCGGTAACGACGGAAAGGCAGGTGGCGGCAGTGCCCAGGACGACGGACGGAGACGGGACGCCCGTCCCGCAGCGGCTGCTGGCCGCCGCCACCCGGCTCTTCGCCGAGCAGGGCTACGACCGCACCTCCGTGCAGGAGATCGTGGAGGCGGCCGGCGTCACCAAGGGGGCGCTGTACCACTACTTCGGCTCCAAGGACGACCTGCTGCACGAGGTGTACGCGCGTGTCCTGCGGCTGCAGCAGGAACGGCTGGACACGTTCGCGAACGCCGACGAGCCCGTGGAGAAGCGGCTGCGGGGCGCGGCGGCCGATGTCGTCGTCACCACGATCGAGAACCTCGACGACGCGATGATCTTCTTCCGGTCCATGCACCATCTGAGCCCGGAGAAGAACAAGCAGGTCCGCGCCGAGCGCCGGCGCTACCACGAGCGTTTCCGCGCGCTCATCGAGGAGGGCCAGAAGGCGGGGGTCTTCTCCACGGCGACCCCGGCCGACCTGGTCGTGGACTACCACTTCGGCTCCGTCCACCATCTGTCGACGTGGTACCGGCCCGACGGGCCCCTGAGCCCCCAGGAGGTCGCCGACCACCTGGCCGACCTGCTGCTGCGAGCGCTGCGCCCCTAGCCGAGGCGCCCGTAGCCGAGGCGCCCGTAGCCGAGGCGCCCGGGGCCGCCGCCTAGCCGATGATCTGCTTGAAGAACAGCACGGCCGTGGCGGCCGTGCCGCTGCCCACGCTCACCGCCACGGGCCACACATTGCCGGCCAGCGCGGCCAGGACGGTGGCGCCGATGCCGGCGAGCGCGGCCAGCAGGAACACGATGGCGGCGCGCTGGGTCAGGAGCGGCCCGTCCGGGTCGGGCCGCTGCCGGTCGGTCTGGGACACCTGGTACTCCTCACCCGCCGTCGCCGGCCCGGGCGGCCACCGGCTGCGGGAGCGGCACGCTCAGACCGTCCTGCTCGGTCAGGTGCCACGGGTCCTGCGCGGGCCGGACCAGCGTGAACTCGATCCGGCCGTCCGGGCCCGTCCGGACGCCCTGCACGGCGGGCTCGGGCAGGCTGTTGTAGTGGAACGGCGTCGAGAAGTAGTAGGCGCCGGTGTCCGGGACCACGACGAGGTCGCCCGGCCGGAGCGGCGGCAGCGCACGGTCGCGGGCCAGCAGGTCGCCGGCGAAGCAGGCGGGACCCGCGACGTCCTGGCGCACGGGCCGGTCCCGCCTGGCCGTGCCGTACCCGTCGTACGCCTCGATCCGCAGCGGCCAGGCGTCGGGAGCGAACACCGTCCGGGTGGCGACCTGGACACCGGCGTGGGTCACGGCGATCGGCCGTCCCCCCGCGGCCTTGGTGTACTCGACGTACGCGGCCAGGAAGCCGTTCTTGGCGAGGAGCGAGCGGCCGAACTCGGTGATGACCGCGTACCGGCCGCCGAAGAGCCCCGGGGCGTGTGCCCGCAGTTGCTCGACGTACGTCGCGAACCGGGGCGTGACCTCGTCGTCGGCGAAGTTGACGGGCAGTCCGCCGCCGATGTCGATGCCCTCGATCCGGCCCTCCCCGAACGCCGCCGTCACCTGGTCGGCGAACTCGACCGCCTGCGCCACCCCGCGGGCCATCAGGTCGAGCGGGCAGCCCTGGGACCCGGTGTGCGTGTGCACCCAGGTCAGCCACGGGTGTGCGGCGAACGCCCGCAGCAGCCGGTCCCGGTTGCCGGGGTCGGCCAGCGGGACACCGAACTTCGAGGTGCTGGTGGCGGTGCTCATCGCGGCGATGGCACCGCCACCGACCTGGCAGTTGAGGCGCACCCCGATCCGTGACGCCGACGTACGGCCCCTGAGCAGCCCGGCGATCCGCTCCAGCTCCTGGAAGCTGTCCGCGTTGACGGTCACGCCCAGGGCGAGGGCCCGCTCCAGCTCCGCCCGGGTCTTGGCGGGGGAGTCGAACACGATCCGTTCGGGCGGGAATCCGGCGGCCAGCGCCCGGGCCAGCTCGCCCGCGGTGGCGACCTCGCAGCCCAGGCCGTGCCGGCGCAGCTCCCTCAGGACGGGCACCAGGCAGTTGGCCTTCGCGGCGAACGTGTGCAGCACACCGCGCACTTCGGGCGAGCCGGGAAAGGCGTCCCGCAGGTCCTGGACCGTCGCCTCGACGCCGTCGAGGTCGACGAAGGCGGCCAGCAGGGAGTGCTCGGGGTCCAGCAGCCCCTGCCGCACGGCCTCCCGCAGGATTCGTTCACGCCGCGCGGCGGCGAGGAGCACAGCGGTCATGGTGAACCTTCCGGTGTCGAAACGGCGCGTCCGGGGCCGATTCCCCGAGCGCTGTCCCAGGCTGCTCGCCGCGCCCCGGGGCCGTCATCGTCGGTTCCTCAAAGGCTCGTCCCCGCAGGGTCGGCCGGGCCGGGCCACCGCGCCCACCGGGCCCGGCCGCTTGTGCGCGGCCACGAGAACGGCGCCCCGCGTTGGTGCGGGCGGACGAACGCGCGCCCGCGCACACCCGCGCGACCGGCGGGCCCGATCACGGTGCCGGGCGGGTCCCTTCGTCCGGCTTTCCGAGGCGCAGCTGCAGTTGGGCCAGCAGACGGGCGTCCGGACTGTCGAGGTCGAGCTGTGAGACCGCGGTGATCCGGCCCAGCCGGTACCGCAGGCTGTTGGGGTGGAGCGAGAGGCTCCGGGCCGCCGCGGACACGTCGCCGAAGTGGTCGAGGTAGGCCCGCAGCGACTCCACGAGCCTGCTGCCGCCGTGCTCGGCGTCGAACGCGGCCAGCCGGGCCACCGACGTACCCGGCGGCAGCCGGAGGTCCCGCAGCGCCTCGACCACCTGGAGGACGCCGATCGTGTCGGCCACGTCCTCCACCCGGGCGACGGCGCGCGCACCCCCGGTCCGGGTGAGGGCCTTGAGCGCCTGCTCGGCGGTCCGGCGCGACTCGGCGGCCCGCGCGAGCCCGGGAACCACCTCGCCCAGCCCCGCCCGCACCGGCATGCCCGTCGTGCCCGACAACTGCGCGGTCAGCGACGTCCCGAGCTTCCCCACCTGCTGACGGGCCCGGTCCGGGTCCTGGTCCAGCGCGCTCACCAGCACCAGGGCCCGGCCACCCGCCGGTACGACCACGATCCGGTGGCCGAGCGCCGCGCAGTGCAGGGAGAGCAGGCCGTACAGTCTCGACGGGTCGTCGGGCGGGGTCTCCCCAGGTACACCGGCGCCGGACACGGCGTTCCCGACGCCCACCGCGAGCACGGCGCAGGGCTCCAGCGCCGGCAGTGACGCCCGTTCGGCCAGCACCTCGGCGGAACCGCGCTCCTCCAACAGCGCACGCGCCGCGTCTTCCGCCAGCCGGCTGTCGGCGGCGCGGGTGCGGTGGTGCAGCAGGTGCGCGGCGGCCTCCCGGGACGCGGCGCGCAGTGCCTCCGACGCGTTCGGCGACAGCGGCCGCCCGCCCACCGCGGCCACCCACACGGAGCCCAGCACCTCACCGCCCGCGCGCACGGCACACACCAGGCGCTCCGGGTTGTCCCCCTGGGCCCGCCGGTGCAGCACGTCGTCCGCCGTCCACAGGGCGCGGAAGAACCCGGCGTCCCGCATGGCGGCGACGCGCCACGGGGGTACGCGCCGCCCGAGGATGGTCAGCCGGCGCATCTCGTCCACGTTCTCCTCGGTCGAGGAGTACGCCAGTACGCGGGACTCGGTGTCCTCGATGGTCACCGAGCCGCCGACCAGGGCGGCCACCGCGTCGGCCAGCCCGTCGAGGTCGCCCAGGACCGGTCCCCGGCCCGCCGGTAACGGCACGACGCCCGCCGCGCCCAGCCCGGCCCGCAGCACCGCGACCAGTTCGTCCCACCGGTGCCAGGTGCGGAAGAGCACCGCCGTACCGGTCTCCTGGGCGACCGCCCGCAGGGCGCCGGCGGCTCCGTCGGGGCGTTCCGGGCCGAAGACCACGCCGGCGGCCCCGGCCGCGCCGGCCCGGCGCACCACGTCCAGCGCCTGGGCCGACCCGGCTCCCACCCCGACCGCGAGCACCAGCTCCCGCGGCCGGATCTGGGGTTCCAGCACGTCCAGGACGGTGACGCCGCCGACGGCCACCGCCAGCCCGCCGGGTGCCGTGTCCAGTTCCAGCGCCCCCGGGCCCACCACCGACAACAGGCGCTCCAGGGTCACCCTGGACTCCGCAGCTCCGCTCCACCCCGCTCGGTCCCGCAGGTCCGTCACGCTTCCCCCCGGCTCGACGCGCCGCCGGCCGCCCGGCGGCTCCCGGAGTACGACACCACAGACCGGGGCGCGACCTCAACGACACGAGGAAGAACGGCCGTTGTGCCGCGCCGGGGAGAGCGGGGCGGTCCGGTGCGGCGTCGCCGGGCCGACGACCCGGCGACGGTTTTGCACCGGCGTGGTGCTCACAGGTACTTCTTCAACTCCCGGCGGGCCAGCGACCGCTGGTGCACCTCGTCCGGGCCGTCGGCCAGCATCAGGGTGCGGGCGCTCGCGTACAGCTCGGCCAGCGGGAAGTCCTGGCTCACCCCGCCCGCGCCGTGCAGCTGGATCGCGCGGTCCAGGATGCCGACCACCGCGCGCGGGGTGGCGATCTTGATGGCCTGGATCTCCGTGTGGGCGCCCTTGTTGCCGACGGTGTCCATCAGCCAGGCCGTCTTCAGCACCAGCAGCCGCAGCTGCTCGACGGTGACCCGGGCGTCGGCGATCCAGTTCTGGACGACGCCCTGCTGGGCCAGCGCCTTGCCGAAGGCGGTACGGGACACGGCCCGCCGGCACATCAGCTCGATCGCCCGCTCGGCCATGCCGATCAGCCGCATGCAGTGGTGGATCCGGCCGGGGCCGAGCCGGGCCTGGGCGATGGCGAAGCCGCCGCCCTCCTCGCCGACGAGGTTCGACACCGGTACGCGCGCGTGGTCGAAGACCACCTCGGCGTGTCCGCCGTGCGCGTGGTCCTCGTAGCCGAAGACCTGCATCGCCCGCTTGACGGTGACACCGGGGGTGTCGCGCGGGACCAGGACCATGGACTGCTGGCGGCGGATGTCCGCCCCGTCCGGGTCCGTCTTGCCCATCACGATGAAGATCTTGCAGTCCGGGTTCATCGCGCCGGAGATGTACCACTTGCGGCCGGTGATGACGTAGTCGTCACCGTCCCGCTCGATGTGCGTGGTGATGTTGGTGGCGTCCGAGGAGGCCACCTCCGGCTCGGTCATGGCGAACGCCGAGCGGATCTCACCGGCCAGCAGCGGCTCCAGCCACTGCTTCTTCTGCCGCTCGTCGCCGAACTGCGCCAGCACCTCCATGTTGCCGGTGTCGGGCGCGGCGCAGTTGGTCGCGGTGGGCGCGAGATGCGGGGAGCGGCCGGTGATCTCGGCGAGCGGCGCGTACTGGAGGTTGGTCAGCCCGGCGCCGTGCTCGGCGTCGGGGAGGAAGAGGTTCCACAGCCCCTGCCTGCGGGCCTCCGCCTTCAATTCGCCGACCACGGCCGGGGTGTCCCAGGGCGAGGCGAGCGCGGCCCGCTGCTCCTCGGCGACGGCCTCGGCCGGGTAGACGTACTCGTCCATGAAGGCGAGGAGCCTGCCGCGCAGTTCCTCGGTGCGCGCGTCGAACGCGAAGTCCATGCCGGTCAGCCTTCCTGAAGAGTGGTCAGTCCGTGGTCGATGAAGACGGGCACGAGGTCGCCGATGCGGTCGAAGCCGCGGCCGACCGTCTGGCCGAGCGTGTACCGGTAGTGGATGCCCTCCAGGATCACGGCGAGCTTGAACCAGGCGAACGCCGTGTACCAGGACACGCCCGAGACGTCCCGGCCGGAGCGGGCCGCGTACCGCTCGATCAGCTCCCGCGGGGCGGGGTGCCCGGGGGCCTCGGCGGTGGTGGAGACGGGCGAGTCGGCCATGCCGAGCGGCCGGCTGTACATCACCAGCAGACCGAGGTCGGTCAGCGGGTCGCCGAGCGTGGACATCTCCCAGTCGAGGATCGCCTTGATCGTGTCGTCGTCCCCGATCAGCACGTTGTCCAGGCGGTAGTCGCCGTGGACGACGGCCGGGGCGGGGGAGGCGGGCAGGGCGCGTCCGAGGGCCGCGTGCAGCTCGTCGATGCCCGCCAGCTCGCGGTTGCGGGAGGCGTCCAGCTGCTTGCCCCAGCGGCGCAGCTGCCGGTCCAGGAAGCCCTCCGGGCGGCCGAAGTCGGCGAGGCCCACCTCGGCGGGGTCCACCGAGTGCAGCTCGACCAGCGTGTCCACCAGGGACAGCACCGCGTTCCGGGTGCGCTCGGCGCCCAGCGGGGCGAGCTGGCCGGCGGTGCGGTACGGGGTGCCCTCGACGAACTCCATGACGTAGAACGGCGCCCCCAGCACCTCCTCGTCCTCGCACAGCAGGACCGGGCGGGGGACCGGCACATCGGTCGGGTGCAGCGCGCTGATCACCCGGTGCTCGCGCTTCATGTCGTGCGCGGTGGCCAGCACATGGCCGAGCGGGGGCCGGCGTACGACCCACTTCGAGGTGCCGTCGGAGAGCGCGTAGGTGAGGTTCGACCGTCCGCCCTCGATCAGCCGTCCGGTCAGGGGACCGTCGACCAGACCGGGGCGCTCGCGGTCGAGCAGGGCGCGCAGCCGGTCCAGGTCGAGTCCGGGCGGGTGGTCGGCGCTCATACATCACTCCTACGAACGGGTGAACAGGACTCGACTCATGATGCCGACCGGTCGGTATGCCGTCCAGTGCGCAGGGCGAAGATCAGGCCGAACGTGACCGGAGCCACGACGGAGGCCGACGGCTCCCCGGCACGCTGTCCGGGGAGCCGTCGGCCCCTGCCTGCTGACGGGTCAGTGGTCGTCCCAGTGGTCCCCGTGCTCGGCGTGCCGGTGTCCGTCGTGCAGATAGTCGACGTGGTCGCCGTGCCGCACCTGCGCGTGCCCGCACTCGTCGTGGTGCACATGCTCATGACCCTCGTGGACGGCGTGCCCGGCCGGCTCGCACTCGTCCCAGTGTCCCTCGTGCTCCCGGTGCAGATGGCCGTCGTGGACATAGTCCATGTGGTCCCCGTGCGGCACGGCGTTGTGCCCGCAGTCCGGCCCGTGGCGGTGCGTCCCGTGCTCGGTGTGTTCCTGGTGGAGGGTGGTCATGGTGCTCACCTTCGGGGGTGCGGCGTGCTGACGACGGACAGGCTGCCACGCGAAAGCCTCATATCCGGGCATCCCGGTTTGCGTGGCGCACGAGTACCCCGGAGGGTCGAGGGCATGAAGGGCATCAGCTACAGCCGCTACGGCGGCCCCGAGGTGCTGGAGTACGGCGAGCTGCGCGACCCCAAGGTCGGCCCCGACCAGGTCCTGGTCAAGGTGCGCGCGGCGGCCGTCAACCCCGTCGACTGGAAGTGCCGCGAGGGCCATCTGGACCCGCTCCTGGACGCCGTCTTCCCGGTGATCCCCGGCTGGGACGTCAGCGGAGTGGTCGTCCAGCCCGGTGTCGCGGTCACCGAATTCACCGTCGGCGACGAGGTCATCGGCTATGTCCGCGAGGACTTCCTGTCCCGGGGCACCTTCGCCGAGTACGTCGCCGCGCCCGTGCGCACCCTGGCCCGCAAGCCGCGCAACCTGTCCTTCGAGGAGGCCGCCGGGCTCCCGCTGGCCGGGCTCACCGCCTACCAGGTGCTGGTCAAGGTGCTGGACGTCAACCGGGGCGAGACCGTCCTGGTGCACGCGGCGGCCGGCGGGGTCGGCTCGCTCGCCGTCCAGATCGCCGCCCACCTCGGCGCCCGGGTCGTCGGCACCGCCGGCGAGGCCAACCACGACTACGTCCGCGAGCTGGGCGGCGAGCCGGTGACCTACGGCGAGGGCCTGGTCGAACGGGTGCGCGCGCTGGTCCCCGAGGGGGTGGACGCGGTCCTCGACACCGTCGGCGGCGACACGCTGAGGGCGTCGGCCAACCTGCTCGCCCCGGAGGGCCGGCTCGCCTCCATCGCCGACCCGGAGGTCGTGTCCTACGGCGGCCGGTACGCCTTCGTCCGCCCGGACGCCGAGGACCTGAGGCACCTGTCACAGCTGGCGGAGCAGGGCGCCGTCTCCGTCCACGTCCAGGAGACGTTCCCGCTGGAGCGGGCTGCGGACGCGCAACGGCTGAACCAGGAGGGCCACACCCGGGGGAAGATCGTGGTCACCGTGGACTGGGAGTCCGAGGCGGGCACCGTCTGGTCAGGGAACGAGGAGGGAATCCTCTACACGACCAGCCAGGAGGGCACCTTCTAGGCCCGGTTCCGGGTCGGCCGCCGGGGCACGTACTAGACCACGAGCACGGCCGCGCACGCCGCCATCGCCACCGCGCACAGCACCGCCGTCGCCGCGTGCCGGGGAGTGAGCGCGGGCGGCGGGGTGCCGGCGGACAGGGTGCGGATGCGGAGGTGGGCCACCCGGAGGAAGCCCAGCCACAGCCCGCAGCACACCGCGCACAGCGCGATCCCGGTGGCCGACGCGCCACCGTGCAGCGCCGTCTTCACGGCCAGTACGGCGGCCACCGCGGCCGACAGCGTCGTACGCCGCCAGGCCAGCCGGGTGCGCTCGGGCTGCAGCCCCGGGTCCCGGCCCGCCGGGCGCGGGTCCACCGGCTCCCGGTCCGCCGGATCCGGACCGGCCGTCACCCCTCCCACCCGACCAGCACCACCACGACCATCGCCACGGCCACCACCGCCACCACCAGGCTCAGCAGCGCCGGGAACCGGGACGCGGGCAGATCCTCGCCGCGCCGCATCGCCCGCTCGCAGCGCACCCAGTGGTTCACCGCGCGCAGCGAGCACAGCACACCGGCCGCCAGCAGCGCGAGCGCCAGCCCGACCCGCCACGCCCAGCGCAGGTCCGGCAGGAACTGGTCCACCGCGAATCCGCCGCCGATCAGCGCGAGCGCGGTGCGCAGCCAGGCGAGAAAGGTGCGCTCGTTGGCCAGCGAGAACCGGTAGTCGGGCGTGCCGCCCTCGTCCCGCACCCGTTCCGGCGCGAACCAGAGCCGGATGTTCCGTACGAATTCGCTCACGCGGCCGACCCTACCGGGCGGTCACCCACCCGCCCGGTACGCCCGCAGCCGCTCGTACGCCGCCAGCCCGTCCGGCACCCACTCCCAGTCGCCGAGCCGCCGCTCGACCTCCTCCTCGGGCAGGAAGGCGTGCCACTGGACCTCCTCCGCCTGCGGGTGCACGGGCAGCTCGCAGCGCACCTCGTACACCGCCGACCACCAGCTGTTCCCGGCACCGTCGTCGTACAGGAACTTGAAGAGGAACTCCGGCCGGGGGAGCCCGGTCACGCCCAGCTCCTCCTCGGCCTCCCGCAGGGCCGCCCCGTCGTAGGACTCGCCGGCGCCGACGACCCCGCCGACGAACATGTCGTACAGGGAGGGAAAGACCAGCTTGGTCGCCGTACGCCGGTGCACGAAGAGCCGGCCGGACGCGTCCCGGGCCTGGATGAACACGCAGCGGTGGCGCAGCCCGCGGGCGTACGCCTCGCCGCGCGGACTCTGTGCGACGACCCGGTCGTGCTCGTCGACGATGTCGAGGATCTCGTCAGCAGGGTTCATGCCCGTATCCAAGCAGGGCGGGATCAGCGGCGCTGGAGGTCCCGGGCCGAGCGCTCCTGCTCCGCGCCGCCGCAGGGCATCGCCGGATGCAGCCCGAGCAGCACGATGCCCCCCACCACGGCCGCGAGCCCGGCCGCCTGCCAGGCCAGCGCCCCGGTGTCGGTGCGCAGCCGGTCGCCGAGGAAGCCCACCCCGCACAGGATCCCGGCGAGGGGCTCGGCGGCGGTGAGCGCGGGCAGGGACATGCGCAGCGGGGCGGTCTCGAACGCGCTCTGCACCAGGACCAGTCCGGTGACCCCGCAGGCCACCACGCCGTACGGCTGCCAGCCGGTGAGCAGCTCGGTGAAGCCGCCCTCGCCGAAGCGGATGCCGCTCACCCGGGTCAGCGCGTCCTGGACGCCGTACAGCAGCCCGGCCGCCAGGGCCAGCAGCACCGGGCCCCAGCTCAGCCGGGAGCGCTTGCCGTACGTCGTGAGCACCAGAGCCGCGCCCACCACGGCCCCGATGATCAGCCAGTGCCGCAGCGGATCGGCGACGGCAGTGCCGCCGCGCGGCTCACCGGCCATGATGAACGCGCTCACCCCGCCCGCGAGCAGCAGCAGACCGGCCCAGCCCTGGCGGCCCAGCGGCTGCCTGGTCTGGTGCCGGGAGAGGGCGAGGGCGAACAGCAGGTTGGTCGCGAGCAGCGGCTCGACCAGGGAGATCTCGCCCTTGCCGAGGGCGACCGCGCCCAGCACCATGCCGGCCACCATCAGCCCGAGGCCGCCCAGCCAGCGCGGCACCCGCACCAGGTCGAGCAGCAGCCGGAAGGAGAGGAAGTCGCTGAGCGGTGCCTTCTGCGCCGCGTCCTGCTGGAGGACGAAGCCGAAGCCCAGGCAGCAGGCCGCGCTCACGGCGAGAAGGAGAACCAGAACGGACACGCTGTGTACCTCGATCATCCGGCCGGACCACGGGCGGGTAGTGGCCGACTGTAGCGCTCCGGGCACGGTATTGCCCCGGAAGTACCCGGAACCGGGCGGTTGACTCGCCATGCTCCGGGGCGGGGACGCGGGGCGCCATGGCGTACGCCACAGAAAGCCGGGGCGCCCGCCCCGGAAGGCCATGGCATACGCCACAGGGAAATTCCCGGTCCCGGCCGCCCGTGGCCCGGCCCACCTGCTCCGCTGGTCTCAAGTTCCCCTCAAGCCAAGGAAGTTGAAGCCAGGAACACCGGCGTTCCGCTTGACGCGATCCTTGGCTGAGGGTTTGCTGTGCGTGATCGGTCGATGGCAGCCCGAGAAACAGGAAGCCCCGCGGTGCCCCCTCTCCCGCCTCTGCTCGGCGCTCGCCGGGCCCCCACGGACCCGTCCGGCGAGACCGCGGCGGACGACTCCGACGCCTTCGACGCCGCCCTGGACGACGCGGAACTGCGCACCGCCCGGGTCGCGTTGACCCAGGGCCGGCGCCAGGCCGCCCGCGCCCTGCTGGTGCACACCGGCGACGACTGGGACCGCCGTGGCCACCGCCTCACCGTGCTCTCCCGGGACCCCTACGCCGCCGCCTGGGCCAGTGACTGGCTGGCCGCCGAGCCCGGCTCCGCCGACGCCACCGCGCTGCTCGCCCTGGCCCTGGTCCAGCGGGCGCTGCGCGGCAAAGAGGAACCCGACCGGGCCCGCGAGGCCTGCGACACGGCCGCCGCGCTGGCCCCCGCCGACCCCACCCCCTGGCTCGGCCGGATGCTGCTGGCCCGCACCCTCGGCCCGGAGCACGAGCTGCTCGGCACCTTCGCCGAGCTGCGCCGCCGCCACCCCGAGCACCACCACGCCCACCACCTGCTGATCGCGCGCCTCGCCGAGCGGCCCGCGGGCGGCCGGGCCGAGTCCCACGAGGTGTACGACCTCGCCGAGCTGGCCGCGGCCGACGCCCCCGCCGACTCCCCGCTGGCCGTCCTGCCGGTCGTGGCGTACGCCGAGCGCTACCGCGTCCTCGCCGCCACCGGCCTGGCCCCGGCCGACCCGGCCGCCTCCCGGCACTGGTCGGGCCCCCGGGCCCGGCGCGTCCTGCGCGCCTGCTTCGACTGGTGGCTGGAGTGGGAGCACGACGAACACCCGCGCCGCCACATCGACCTCAACCACCTCGCGTTCGCCCTGACCTGCGCCGGCCGCCCGGCCGAGGCCGCGGCCCTGTTCCAGCGCATCGGCGAGCACGCCACCCCGGCGCCCTGGGCGTACGCGCACCCCGACCCCCTGGCGGCCTTCCACGCGGCCCGCACCCGCGCGCTCGGCCGGTGAACGACCGGGCCGCTGCGCGCGTACCCATGAGAGTGAGAGGTGCGCAAGAAGTGATTACGGAAGTCTGACCAGTGGCCCGACCGCCTGGCCCCGCGCGGCCCCGAGTGCTCGAATGAATACGTGAACTCTGAACAATCCGAGGACCAGCGACCCGAGCAGGACGGCCGGCCCGTCGGCCGCCGTGTCTTCCTCGGCACCCTCGGCCTCGGCGCGCTCGGCGTGCTCACCGCGCCGGTGCTGCAACGCGGTCTCGAAGGCTTCCTCGGCAGCGTCGCCGGCCAGGACCCCACCGGCCTGACCGGCCTGCTGCCCAACGGCGGCGGCTTCCGCTACTACTCCGTCGCCGCCTCCGTCCCGCACCGGACCGCCGCCGACTACCGCCTCACCATCGACGGCCTGGTCGACCACCCGCGCGACTACACCCTCGCCGACCTGCGCGCCCTGCCGCAGACCCGGCTGGTCAAGGACGTCCAGTGCGTCACCGGCTGGCGGGTCCCCGGCACCCCCTTCCAGGGCGTACGGCTCTCCCACCTGCTCGACGCGGCCGGTGTCCGCCCCTCCGCCAGGGCCCTGCGCTTCACCTGCTTCGACGGCACCTACACCGAGAGCCTCACCCTCGACCAGGCCCGCCGCCCGGACGTCCTGGTCGCCCTGCGCATGCAGGACCAGGACATCGGCCACGACCACGGCGGCCCGGTCCGCCTCTACGTCGCTCCCATGTACTTCTACAAGTCGGCCAAGTGGCTCTCCGGCATCACGGTCACCGACCGGGTGGAGCCCGGCTACTGGGAGAAGCTGGGCTACGACGTCGACGCCTGGGTCGGCCGCTCGAACGGACGCAGCGATGACCCTACGAGCTGAGACCCCGGCCCCGCCGGACGCCCGCGTCCACCGCTTCGCCCGGGCCGAACGGTGGGTGCACCGCGTCACGGCCGTGCTGATGGGTGCCTGCGTGCTGACCGCCGCCGTCCTCTACATCCCGCAGCTGGCGGTGGCGGTCGGCCGGCGCCAGCTGGTCGTCCGGGTGCACGAGTGCGCGGGCCTCGCCCTGCCGGTGCCGGTCCTGCTGGGCCTGGCCTCCCGCGCCTTCCGCGCCGACCTGCGCTTCCTCAACCGCTTCGGCCCGCACGACAAGGTCTGGCTGCGTGCCGCCCTGCGCCGCGACAAGCGCCACGGCTCCCGCCCCGCCGGCAAGTTCAACGCCGGCCAGAAGATCTACGCCGCCTGGATCGCCGGCGCCACCCTGGTCATGCTCGGCACCGGCCTGATGATGTGGTTCACCCACCTCACCCCGCTGATGTGGCGCACGTCGGCGACCTTCGTCCACGACTGGCTGGCCCTGACGATCGGCGTGGTCCTGGCGGGCCACATCGGGATGGCGCTGGGGGACCCGGAGGCGCGACGGGGGCTGCGGACGGGGGCGGTGAGCAGGGAGTGGGCGGAGCGGGAGCACCCCATGTGGCGCCCTTAGCCGCGGATCAGAACTCCAGCAGCACCTTGCACGACCGGCCCCGGTCGGCGGCCAGCGCGAAGGCCGACTCGGCCTCTCCCACCGGAACCACCGCGCTGACCAGCCCGTCGAACTCCCCGCGTGCCGCCAGCAGTTCCAGCGCGTCCTGGAACTCGGTGTCGAAGCGGAACGAGCCGCGCAGCTCGATCTCCCGGCTCACCACCAGGTTCCCGGCGAACGGTGTCGGCCCCGCCGGCAGCATGCCGAGCTGCACGACGACACCCCCGCGCCGCACCCGCCGCAGACAGGTGTCCAGACCGGCGGCCACCCCCGACGCCTCCACGGCCACGTCCACCTCGGCCGGCCACCCGGTGTCCTCCGGGTCGTCGGCCCGTACGAGGGTGTCGGCCCCGGCGACGGCGGCGTACCCGAGCGCCTCGGGCAGCAGGTCGGTCACCGTCACCCGGGCCGCGCCGGCTGCCTTCGCCGCCGCGACCACCAGGCACCCGATCGGCCCGGCCCCGGTCACCAGCACGTGCCTGCCGGACACGTCCCCGGCGCGGCGCACCGCGTGCAGCGCCACCGCGAGCGGCTCGGCGAGGGCCGCCCGGCGCAGCCCGAGCCCCTCTGGCAGCTGCCTCGACTGCCCGGCGGGTACGGCCACTTGACCGGCGAACGCGCCCTGTACGTGCGGGAAGCGGGCCGCGCTGCCGAGGTACCGGGTGTCCCGGCACACGTTCGCCCGCCCGTCGGCGCACTCCGGGCAGCGCCCGCAGGGGGTGGCGGGGTGCACGGCGACGGCCGTACCCGGAGCGGGACCGGTGGCCCCGGGGCCGTAGGCCACCACCGTGCCGACCACCTCGTGCCCGAGCACCATCGGCTCCCGGAGCCGGAAGTCCCCGACCCCGCCGTGCCGCCAGTAGTGCAGATCGGACCCGCACACCCCGCCGTACCGGACCGCCACCAGCGCCTCGCCGGGGCCGGGCCGAGGGGGCGTCAGCCGCTCCACCCGCAGATCGCCGGCTCCGTGGATCACACAACCCAGCATGTCCGCCGCTCCTTTCAGAGCACGCTCGTCATACCGCCGTCGACGTACAGCACCTGTCCGCCGACGAAGTCCGCCGCGGGCGAGGCGAGGAAGAGGAGGCCGCCCACCAGGTCCTCGGGCCGGCCCCAGCGGCCGGCCGGGGTGCGGCGGCGCACCCAGCCGCTGAACTCCGCGTCCGCCACCAGCGGCCGGGTCAGCTCGGTCTCGATGTAGCCGGGGCCGAGGCCGTTGACCTGGACGCCGTACGGGCCCCAGTCGGCGCACATGCCCTTGGTGAGCATCTTCAGCGCGCCCTTGGTCGCCGCGTACGGCGCGATACCGGGCCGGACGACCTCGCTCTGCAGCGAGCAGATGTTGATGATCTTGCCGTGGCCGCGTTCCGTCATCCCCCGGGCGGCCTCCCGGCCGACCAGGAACGCGCTGGTGAGATTGGTGTCCAGGATGCGGTGCCAGTCGGCGTCGGCGAACTCCAGCAGCGGAGCGCGCAGTTGCATGCCCGCGTTGTTCACCAGGATGTCCAGCGGGCCCACCCGCTCCTCGACCTCGGCGATCCCGGCGGCGACGGCCGGGCCGTCGGTCACGTCGAACACCGCCGTGCGGACGTCACCGGGGAGCCCTGCCGCGGCCTCGGTCAGCCGGTCGCCGTCGCGTCCGTTGAGGACCACCGTGCAGCCGGCCTCGGCCAGGCCCCGGGCCAGGGCGAGGCCTATGCCCCGGCTGGACCCGGTGACCAGGGCGGTGCGGCCGCTGATGTCGAAGAGCGGGTGACTCATCCCGTACCCCTAGACGATCAGCGAGAGGAGCAGGACCAGGCCGCCCGCGACCACCGAGATGATCGTCTCCATCACCGACCAGGTCTTGACGGTCTGCCCCACGCTCAGCCCGAAGTACTCCTTCACCAGCCAGAAACCGGCGTCGTTGACGTGGCTGAAGAAGAGCGAGCCCGCGCCGATGGCGAGGACGAGCAGGGCCGCGTGGGTGGTCGACATGTCGGCCGCGAGCGGCGCGACCAGGCCGGCCGCCGAGACCGTCGCCACCGTCGCCGAGCCGGTCGCCAGCCGGATCGCCACCGCGATCAGCCAGGCCAGCAGCAGCGCCGGGATCGACCAGTCCTTGGAGACGTCCAGGATCATCTGGCCCACGCCGGAGTCGATCAGCGTCTGCTTGAAGCCGCCGCCGGCGCCGACGATCAGCAGGATGCCGGCGATGGGCATGAGGCCCTTCTCGACGGTCTGCTGGAGCCGGTCCCTGGTGAACCCGGCGGGCCGGCCCAGCGTGAAGAAGCCGACGATCACGGCGGCGAGCAGCGCGATCAACGGGGAGCCGACGACGTCGAAGACGCGCTGGGTGCTGTTCGCCGGGTCGTCCACGACGATGTCCACCAGCGCCTTGGCCAGCATCAGCACCACCGGCAGGAGCACGGTGGCGAGCGTCGCGCCGAAGCCCGGACGGCGCTCCAGCTCCTCCGAGGCGCGCTGCGGCAGCATCCGGTCGGGCGCCGGCACGTCCACCCAGCGGGCGGCGACCTTCGAGAACAGCGGACCGGCGATGATCACCGTCGGGACGGCGACCAGGATGCCGAGCGCCAGGGTCACGCCCAGGTTGGCCTTGACCGCGTCGATCGCGACCAGCGGGCCGGGGTGCGGCGGGATCAGGCCGTGCATCACGGACAGACCGGCGAGCGCCGGGATGCCGATGCGCATCAGGGAGTAGTTGCCGCGCTTGGCGACCATCAGCACGACCGGGATCAGCAGCACGATGCCGACCTCGAAGAACAGCGGCAGTCCGATCACGGAGGCGATCAGGACCATCGCCCAGGGCATGGCACGGCCGCCCGCCTTGGCGAGGATCGTGTCCACGATCTCGTCGGCGCCGCCGGAGTCGGCGAGGAGCTTGCCCAGGATCGCCCCGAGCGCGATCAGGACGCCCACGCCGGCGACGGTGCTGCCGAGCCCGGTGGTGAAGCTGGTGATGGCCTTGTCGAGCGGCGCCCCGGCGACCGCCCCGAGCGTCAGCGACCCGATGGTCAGCGCCAGGAAGGCATGGAGCTTGAACTTGGTGATGAGCAGGACGATGACCGCGATGCCCACCAGGACGGCGATGCCCAGCTGGGCGTGTCCGGCGGAGGTGATCGGGGCAGGCGCGTCCGCTGCCAGCATCTCGACGCTGAGTCTGGTCACGGGGGTTCCCTTGCGGTTACGGGGGATCTTCTGAGGGGGCTACTTGGAGGTGCCCGCGGTGTCGGGAAGCGCTGCGAGGGCCCTTACGGCGCGCTCGGTGATCTCCTGGGGGCCGCCGCTGACGTCCACGGCGACTCCCGCCTCGTCCGGTTCGAGCGGCTGGAGCGTGGCGAACTGGGAGTCCAGCAGCGCGGTCGGCATGAAGTGCCCCTGCCGCTGCGACATCCGCTCCTCGATCAGCCGCCGGTCACCCGTGAGGTGCAGGAACACGATCCCGGGGGCCACGGCCCGCAGCCGGTCGCGGTACGACCGCTTCAGCGCCGAGCTGCTGACCACTCCGCCCAGTCCGGCCCGGCCGTGCGCCCAGTGCCCGATGGCCTCCAGCCATGGCCACCGGTCGGCGTCGTCGAGCGGGATCCCGGCCGACATCTTGTCGATGTTGGCCTGCGGGTGGAAGTCGTCGCCCTCGGCGTACGGGACGCCCAGCCGCGCGGCGAGCAAGGGACCGATCGTGGTCTTGCCCGTCCCCGCGACGCCCATCACGACGACGACCTGGGGGGTTCGCATCACTGCCTCGCTGTCTTCCTCGACATCCGACGCCGCTGCGGCGTCGCCACACTGAAACCCATTAGGTACGACGAATTCAAGAGTCTGTGACATATAAGTCTGACTTTTTGCGACTGTGACGCAGGTCGTACGCTGAGTGCATGAGCACACGGGGCCGGGGTCTGCACGGCCATGTACTGGACACCCTCGGCCCCGCGATCACAGCGGGCGAGTACCCGCCGGGCAGCGTCCTGCGGACCGACGAGCTGGCACAGCACTTCGAGGTCTCCCGATCCGTGATGCGCGAGGCGGTCCGCGTGCTCGAATCCATGCACCTGGTCGAGTCCCGCCGCCGGGTGGGCGTCACGGTCCGCCCCAAGGCCGAGTGGAACGTCTACGACCCGCAGGTCATCCGCTGGCGCCTGGCCGGCGCCGACCGCCCGCACCAGCTGCGCTCGCTCACCGTGCTGCGGTCCGCGATCGAACCCGTCGCGGCGGGCCTCGCCGCCCAGCACGCCACGGCCGAGCAGTGCGCCGAACTCACCGAGTGCGCGCTCGGCATGGTGGCCAACTCACGCGGCCACAAGCTGGAGGAGTACCTGATCCACGACGTCGCCTTCCACCGCGTCGTCCTGAACGCCTCGGGCAACGAGATGTTCGCCCGGCTCGGCGACGTCGTCGCGGAGGTGCTGGCCGGCCGCACCCACCACGAGGTCATGTTCGAGGACCCCGACCCGGCCGCCGTGACCCTGCACGTGCGGGTGGCCGAGGCGGTCCGCGCCGGCGACGCGGCCCGCGCCGAGGAACTGACCCGGCAGATCACCATGGGCGCCCTGGAGGAGCTGGAGATCCTGGCGCCCTGAGCCGGCCGGCCGTCCGGCAACTCCCCGGCTACTCCAGGAAGTCCCCGTCCACGTACACCCACGCCCCGGCCACCCGCTCGAACCGGCTCCGCTCGTGCAGCGAGCCGCCGCGGTAGGAGGCACGGAAGGTCACCGTTCCCGTGCTGTGGAAGGCGGATCCGTCGGTGGTGCCCAGGATCTCCAGCCCCGTCCACGTCATCCGCGGGTCCAGGTCCAGCCGCTCGGGCCGGGTCCGGGGATGCCAGGTGCGCAGCAGATACCCCGCGTCCCCCTTGACGAACGCGCAGTACCGCGAGCGCATCAGCAGCTCGGCGGTCGGCGCCGCGGCCGGTCCGGAGTGGAAGCGGCCACAGCAGGCGTCGTAGGGCTCGGGGAGCCCGCAGGGGCAGGTACGCGCGGTCATGCCCCACATTCTGCCCGCAGCGGGGGAGGCGTCCGCCGCGGCCTGGGTACACAGTGGAAGTGCAGCGCAGCGCAGTCCGGGAGGAGAGGGACGATGACCGGACCTGTGAGCAGCCGTGCTCCCGCCGTCAAGGAGTGGCGGCTGAACCTGTACCTGTCCGAGCACGACCCGGACACCACCGCCCGGATCGTCCTGGACACCGGAGACAACGTCCTGGAGAGCCACGCCGAGGCCCGCCGCAACCCCTACGACCAGGCGATGCCGGAGATCGGTGACGAACTCGCCGCCGGACGCGCGCTCATCGCCATGGGCCGCATGCTGCTGCGCGCCGCCGACGGCGACATGAAGGCGACCGGCGCCGCCGACGCGGAGGGCCCGGCACCGCTCTGGCTGCCCCGGGAGTGAGGAGCCCGACCGTGCACTTCAGGAACCGTCTCGACGCGGGACGGCGGCTGGGCCCGCGCCTGGAGTACCTCAGGGGCCAGGACGTGGTGGTGCTCGGGCTGCCGAGGGGAGGGGTGCCGGTCGCCGCGGTGGTCGCCGAGGCGCTCGACGCCCCCCTGGACGTCTGCCTGGTGCGGAAACTGGGCGTGCCCTACCAGCCCGAGCTGGGGATGGGGGCGATCGGCGAGGACGGCGTACGCGTCATCAACCAGGAGGTCGTGCGCGGGACCGGGGTCTCGGAGGCGGACCTCGCCCGGGTCGAGGAGGACGAGCGCCGGGTCCTTGAGGAGCGGGCCGCCCGCTACCGGGGCGCGGCACCCCCCGTCTCCGTCGCCGGCCGGACCGCGGTGGTGGTGGACGACGGCGTGGCCACCGGCTCCACCGCGCGCGTCGCCTGCCGGATCGCCAGGGCCCGGGGCGCGGCCCGTATCGTGCTGGCGGTCCCCGTGGCCCCGCAGGACTTCACCCGGCGGCTGGCCGGGGACGCCGACGAACTGGTCTGCCTGCACACCCCGTGGGACTTCGCCGCGGTCGGCCAGTTCTACGCCGACTTCGCCCAGGTCGGCGACGAGGAGGTCACCGCCTGTCTGCGGCAGGCCGCGAGCCGGCACCGGCACACCACGGGCGCCGCGGCCGGCGACCGGGAGGTCACCGTGACGGCCGGCGCCGTGCGCCTGGGCGGCCGGCTCACCCTGCCCGACGACGCCACCGGTGTCGTCGTCTTCGCCCACGGCAGCGGCAGCAGCCGGCACAGCCCGCGCAACCGGTTCGTGGCCGAGGGGCTGCACCGGGCCGGGCTCGGCACCCTGCTGTTCGACCTGCTCACCGACGCGGAAGAGGCCGACCGGGGCAACGTGTTCGACATCGCGCTGCTGGCCGGCCGGCTGCTCGACGCCACCCGCTGGCTCCGCGAGGAACCCGACGCCGAAGGGCTCGCCATCGGCTACTTCGGCGCCAGCACCGGCGCGGCCGCCGCTCTGTCGGCCGCGGCCGATCCCGACGCGCGGCCCGCCGCGGTCGTCTCCCGCGGCGGCCGGCCCGACCTCGCCGGACCCCGGCTGGCCGAGGTGACGGCACCCACCCTCCTCATCGTCGGCGGTGCCGACGATCTGGTCCTCGGACTCAACCGGGAGGCACAGGCCCGGCTCCGGTGCGAGAACCGCCTTGAGGTGGTCCCCGGCGCCACCCACCTCTTCGAGGAGCCCGGCACGCTGGAGAGGGTGACCGAGTTGGCGCGCGACTGGTTCACGGACCACATGGCACCGGCGCACGTCTAGGCGGGGATCATGCCCGAGGGGCTCGTCACCCTGTTCCTCGCCGGGGACGTCATGCTCGGCCGGGGCGTCGACCAGATCCTCCCGCACCCCGGTGACCCGGTCCTGCGCGAGGACTACGTGCACGACGCCCGCGACTACGTGGCCCTGGCGGAGGCCGCGAACGGACCGGTGCCCCGGCCCGTGGACCCCGCCTGGCCCTGGGGCGACGCGCTGCCCGTGCTGGAACGTGCCGCACCGGACGTCCGGGTGATCAACCTGGAGACCGCCGTCACCCGGGGCGCCGACTTCGCCCCCGGCAAGGGCGTCCACTACCGCATGCACCCCGCCAACCTGCCCTGCCTCACCGCCGTCCGCCCCGACGTCTGCGTCCTCGCCAACAACCACGTGCTCGACTTCGGCCCGACCGGCCTCCACGAGACGCTGGACTCCCTGGCGGCGGCCGGGCTGCGCACCGCCGGGGCGGGCCGGGACGAGACCGCGGCATGGCGTCCGGCCACCGTTCCGCTGCCGTGGGGCGGACGCGTCCTGGTCTTCGCCTTCGGGATGCCGTCCAGCGGGATCCCGCACAGCTGGGCCGCCACCGCCGAACGCCCCGGCGTGGCCCTGTTCACCGCGCCGACCGCCGCCGCCGCGGCCGACTTCGCCGACCGGCTGCGCCGGGTCGAGCGGCCCGGCGACATCGTCGTGGCGTCCGTCCACTGGGGCCCCAACTGGGGCTACGGCGTCACCCGCAGCGAGGTCCGCTTCGCCCACGCGCTCATCGACGCGGGCGCCGCCGTCGTCCACGGACACTCCTCGCACCACCCGCGCCCGCCGGAGGTGTACCGGGACCGGCTCGTCCTGTACGGCTGCGGCGACCTCGTCGACGACTACGAGGGCATCGGCGGCTACGAGCGCTACCGCGACGACCTGCGGCTGCTGTACCTGGCGTCGGTCGAGCCCGGGACCGGCCGGCTGACCGGCCTGCGGATGGTGCCGCTGCGGGCGCGCCGGCTGCGCCTGGAGCACGCCACACCCGACGACACCGCCTGGCTGGGCACCGTCCTCGACGGGTACGCCCGCGACCACGGCACCCGCGTCGAACACGCCGACGACGGCACGCTCACCGTACGGTCCCTGCGGTGAGACCCGGGCCGGTGCGACCGGGCGTCAGGCGCGCCCGCCCTTGCGCAGGAACGCGCGCAGCCGGGTCAGGGTCCAGGTGTTGATCACGTCCTCCTTCGTGAGCCAGCCGCGCTGCGCGGTGCCGACGCCGTAGCGCAGCTGCCCGAGGTGCGGGACGGAGTGCGCGTCGGTGTTCACGGCGAACTTCACCCCGTGCTCCCGGGCCCGCAGGATGTCCTCGTCGCACAGGTCCAGCCGGTCCGGCTGGGCGTTGACCTCCAGTGCGGTGCCGGTGCGCGCGCACGCGGCGAACACCTCGTCCCAGTCGGCGTCGACGCCCGGCCGCTTGCCGATCAGCCGGGTCGTGGGGTGCCCGATGATGTGGACGTACGGGTTCTCGCAGGCCCGCACCAGCCGCCGGGTCATCGCCCCGCGGCCCAGGTCGAAGTGGGAGTGCAGCGAGGCCACGCACAGATCGAAGCCGGCCAGGAACTCCTCCGGCCAGTCCACCTCGCCGTCGGGTCCGATGTTCAGCTCGGTGCCGTGCAGCAGCCGCATCCGGCGCCGGGTGCCGTCCAGTTCCCGCACCCGCTCCCGCTGGGCGAGGATCTTCTCGTCCGTCATGCGCTGCATGTACAGGTTGGGCGCGTGGTCGGTGACCGCGAAGTACGCGTAACGGCGCTCGGCGGCGGCCTCCACCATCGCCTCCAGCGAGGCCAGACCGTCCGTGAGATCGGTGTGCGTGTGCAGGTCACCGCGGATGTCCCGCTCGGTCACCACCTCCGGCAGGCCCTCGCCCAGCGCCGCCTCGATCTCCCCGCGGTCCTCGCGCAGCGTCGGCGGGATCCACGGCAGACCGAGCCGCGCGTACACGTCCTCCTCGGTCCGGGACGCGACCGAGTCCCCGCTCTCGGTGTCGAACAGGCCGTACTCGGAGAGCTTCAGCCCCTGGTGCCCGGCGATGGTCCGGGTGCGGATGTTGTGCGCCTTGGACCCGGTGAAGTACTGCATCGCTGCGCCCCAGGACTCCGGCGGCACCACCCGCAGATCCACCTGGAGCCCCTTGCCGGTGCGCACCGACGTCTTCTTCGTGCCGCGTGCGATCACCTCGGCGGTGACCGGCAACTCGCACAGCGCGTCCATGAACGGTGCCGACCGCTTGGCCGCGACCAGCACGTCCAGGTCGCCGACGGTCTCCTGCATCCGGCGCAGCGAACCGGCGTACGCGCACCGCTTGCAGCCCGTCACGCCGGCCAATTGGCCGACGATCTCCTCGGCCGTGTCCAGCGCCAGCGCCAGCGGCACCCGCGCGCCCGCCCGCTGCAGCAGCTCGATGCCGTGCCGGATGTTCTCCTGCGTCTTCTCGCCGAAGCCCTTCAGATCGGCCAGCGCGTCCGCCTCGATGGCCGCCGCCAGTTCGCTCACCGACGAGATGTGCAGATCCTCGTAGAGCCGCAGCGCCTTCTTCGGACCCAGGGTCGGGATCGTGATCAGCTCGCGCACCCCGGCGGGGATCTTCGCCCGGCGCTCCTCGACCA
Source organism: Streptomyces sp. NPDC046727 (assembly GCF_040645635.1). Classification (NCBI taxonomy): domain Bacteria; kingdom Bacillati; phylum Actinomycetota; class Actinomycetes; order Kitasatosporales; family Streptomycetaceae; genus Streptomyces; species Streptomyces sp. NPDC046727. The sequence continues at coordinate 22,183 of NZ_JBEYYR010000019.1, read as the reverse complement.
CCGCCATCGTGCCGGTGCGCAGGTACTCGCTCACCTTCTCGGCGATCGACCGGCCCACGTTCGGGATCTCCCGCAGCCCGTCGGCGTCCAGCGTGGAGATGTCGGCCGGATACCCGCCGATGGCGCGTGCCGCCTTCTCGTAGGCACGCGCCTTGAAGGCGTCGCCTCCGGTGATCGCGATGAGATCGGCGTACTCCCGCAGCAGCGCCTCGACCTCGTCGTTGCGCCGGGCCACGTGTCGACTCCGGGACCGGTTCCGGCCTACGCGTAGACCCTCTCGACGAATTCGGCCAGCTGCTCGTCCGTCAGGTGGGCGGCCAGATCGGCCTCACTGATCATGCCGACGAGCCGCTTGTTCCTGATGACCGGCAGCCGGCGGATCTGGTGGCTCTCCATCTCCTCCAGCACCTGGTCCACGCTCGCGTCCGCGTCGATCCAGCGCGGCGTGCCCTCCGCCAGTTCGCCGCACGTCACCTGTGCCGGATCGCGGCCCGAGGCCACGCACTTCACGACGATGTCGCGGTCCGTGACGATGCCGACCATCCGCTCGTTCGGGCCGCTGACGGGCAGCGCACCCACGTCCAGCTCCCGCATCAGCTGCGCGGCGCGGTCAAGGGTCTCGGTCGCCGGGATCCAACGGGCCCCGGCATGCATGATGTCTGCTGCGGTGGTCATGGGTTCAACCTCCTGGAGCGTGCGCACTCACGGGCAGGGAGGGCGTCCTGATGGCCAGGGAGGGCGTCCTCTTTCCACCGTACGAGCGTGTCCGCGTCCCCGCGCGACGTCCCGGACCGGGCCGCTAGACGGCCGCGGGGGCGCCGAGCGTCGGCAGGGGCGGCAGCGCCGTCCCGTACAGCCAGGCGTCGAACAGCGCGTCCAGCGGCTCGTCCGCGTAGCGGGCCACGTGCGCGGTGAACGCCGGTGTCGTCACCGTGCCGTTGCGGTGCTGCCGCACCCAGCCGCGCACCATCGCGAAGAACGCCTCGTCGCCGAGCGCGCACCGCACCGCGTGCAGGGCCAGGCCGCCCCGCTCGTAGACCCGGTCGTCGAACATCGCCTTGCGGCCCGGGTCGGCCAGCCGCAGGTCCTGCGGCAGTGTGGCCAGCAACCGGTGTGCGGCGGCGGCCAGTTGCTGGGCGGTGCGGCCGCCCGAGCGCTCGGACCACAGCCACTCCGCGTACTTGGCGAAGCCCTCGTTCAGCCAGATGTGCCGCCAGTCGGCGATGGACACGCAGTTGCCGAACCACTGGTGGGCCAGCTCGTGCGCCACCAGCCGCTCCGAACCGCGGGCGCCGTCCACGTGGTTGGAGCCGAACAGCGACAACCCCTGCGCCTCGACGGGCACATCGAGCTCCTCCTCGGTCACCGCGACCGCGTACTCGTCGAACGGGTACGGCCCGAACAGCTCCTGGAACAGCTCCATCATCGCGGGCTGCCGCGCGAAGTCCCGGGAGAACTCGGGGAGCAGCCGCGCCGGGATGTGTCCGTGCTGCGGGACGCCGCCCGGTCCCGGGTCGCCCAGCAGCACCGTCTGGAACGTGCCGATCGCCAGTCCGACGAGATAGCTGGACGTGGGGGCCGGCTGCTCGTACACCCAGGTGGTCGTCGAGGCCTTCGTCGTGCGCGTCAGCAGGCGCCCGCCCGCGACGACCGCGTACGCGGACGGCAGGGTGACCGACAGCAGGTACGACGCCTTGTCCGCGGGCCGGTCGTTGCACGGGTACCAGGACGGCGCCCCGATCGGCTGGCTCGCCACCAGCGCCCCGTCCTCCAGCTCCTCCCAGCCGAGCCCGCCCCAGGGGCTGGCCACCGGCTTGGGGTTGCCCGACCAGTGCACCTCGACGGTGAAGGCGGCGCCGGCCCGGACGGGCTTGGCCGGGCGGACGCGCAGCCTGCCGCCGCGGTGCGTGTAGTGCGGCTGCCGGCCGTCCACCCGGACCCGGCCGATCTTGAAGTCGGCCAGGTTGAGCTGGAACTCGGCGAGCGCCGACCGTCCCGCGATGGCGTTGATCCGGGCCGTGCCGGCCAGCCGGTTCGGGGCCGGGCGGTAGTCCAGCGCGAGCTCGTAGCGGTGCACCCGGTAGCGGGAGTCACCGTTGTCCGGGAAATACGGGTCCGGGCCGACCGACTGCTGAACTGCCACTGCTGTGTCCGCTCCCTGCGCTGTGCCGTCACTCCGCCGGCGCACCGCACCCCGCGGGGACCGCGCTCACGGACGCCATGCCTCGATCGGGTTGCCGAGCCAGCGGGTGTCGTCCGGGACGGACTCCGCGGCCATGACGAGCGACGCGGGACCCAGGGTCGTACGGGCCCCGACCGTGCTGCCGGGCAGCACGATCCCGCCAGGGCCCAGTGTGGCGCCCTCACGGAGGACCACAGTATCCGTCCGCAAGATCCGGTCGTGGAAGAGGTGAGTCTGCAGCACGCAGCCGCGGTTCACCGTGGCCGCGTCCTGAAGGGTCACCAGATCGGTCTCCGGCAGCCAGTAGCTCTCCACCCAGACGCCCCGGCCGATGCGTGCGCCGAGCCCGCGCAGCCACACCGTCATCACCGGCGTCCCCGGCACGGCCCCGGCCAGCCACGGCACCGCCAGCACCTCGACGAACGTGTCCGCCAGCTCGCCCCGCCACACGAACGAACTCCACAGCGGATGCTCCCCGGCCCGGTGCCGCCCCACGAGCAGCCACTTCGCCAGAACGGAGACGACCGCCGCCGCGGCACCCGCCCCGAGCAGCACCAGCCCCGACAGCGCCCAGGCCCACGCCCCCAGCGCGCACAGCGCCGCCACCGTCGCCGCGGCCAGCGCCGCACTGCACAGCACCGGCACGATCCGGCACAGCTCCACCAGACCCCGCGCCCACAGCAGCCGGGCCGGCGGGTCGTACGTACGGCTCTGATCCCCGTCGGCGGCACTGCGCGGCAGCTTCACGGGCGGCAGCCCCAGATACGAGGTGCCCTTCTTCGCCTTCTTCGGCGTCGCCGAGAGCACGCCGACCAGGCCGCCGTCCGGCACGCTCCGCCCCGGCGCGGTCATCCCCGAGTTCCCGAGGAAGGCCCGCCGCCCGATCTCCGCGCGCCCGATCCGCACCCAGCCGCCCCCCAGCTCGTACGGCGCCGTCAGCGTGTCGTCCGCCAGGAACGCCCCGTCGCCGACGGTGGTCAGGCTCGGCAGGGCCAGCACGGTCGACACCTCGGCGCCCCGCCCGATCCGCATCCCCAGCAGCCGCAGCCACACCGGCGTGACCAGCCCCGCGTACAGCGGGAACAGCGTCTCGCGGGACCGGTCCATCAGCTGCGTCACGGTCCACGCCTGCCAGCCGACCCGGCCGTGCGTCGGATGCGTGCCCTCGCGCAGCCCCAGGCTGAGCACGCGTACGGCGACCAGGATCAGCAGCGCGTACGCCAGCCCGTAGGCGAGCGTCGCCGGGACGAGCGCGAGCGCGGCCCCGCGCAGGGCCTGCCCCAGCGAGCCGCCGGGTGTCACGAAGACCCGGGCGACCAGCAGCGCGGCCACCCCCGCGACCAGCGGCAGGGCGCTGAGCCCGAGGCCCGTCACGCCGTACATCACCCGCCAGTACGTGCCCCGCTGCGGCCGTTCCTTCGGCCAGTTGCGCTTGGCCTTGCCGAGCTTGACCGCGGGCGCGCCCGCCCAGCGCTGGCCGGTGGGAATCTGCCCGGTGACCGCCGACCCCGGCGCCACCTCGGCCCGCTTGCCGACCCGCGCGCCCGGGAACAGCATGCTTCGCGTCCCGACGACGGCGTGCGCGCCGACCCGCACCGGACCGACCTCCAGCCGGTCGCCGTCCAGCCAGTACCCGCACAGGTCCACCTCGGACTCCACGGCCGCCCCGCGCCCCAGCCGGAGCATGCCGGTGACCGGCGGCAGCGAGTGCAGGTCCACGTCGGGCCCGACCTTGGCGCCCAGCGCCCGCGCGTACCGCTCCAGCCACGAGCCGGTCAGCGCGGTGGCCCCGCTGAACTCGGCCAGCCGCTCGGCGGCCCACAGCCGCAGATGCACGCTCCCGCCACGCGGGTACCGTCCGGGCGTGAGCCCCCGCAGCAGCAGCCGCGCCCCGCCCGCGGCGAGCGCGATCCGGCCGGGCGGGGAGAAGAGCAGCAGGGCGCCGGCGGCCAGCAGCCACCAGGGGGCGGTCGGCAGCCAGGAGTACGCGGGCAGCAGCTTCCCGGCCGCGGCCAGGATCAGCGTCCAGCGCAGCCCGAGCAGGGTGACCAGCGGGAGGAGCAGCAGGAGCTGGACGGCCTGGGCGCGCACCGGCACCGGCGCGACCGTGCGGGTCCGGCCGTCGTCCTGGGCCGAGGCCTCGAGGCGCCGGGCCAGCTTGCGTAGGACGGGCTGCTGGTAGATGTCGAGGACGGCGGCGCTCGGGTAGCGGGTGCGCAGCCGGGTGGTGAGCCGGGCGGCGGCCAGACTGCTGCCGCCGATCGCGAAGAAGTCGTCGAAGGCGCTGCTCACCGGGATGCCGAGGACCTCCGTCCACTGCTCGGCGAGCCAGGCCTCGGTGCCGTACAGCTCGGCCTTCGGGGCCTGAACGCCCTCCAGCGGCCACGGCAGGGCGTTCCGGTCCACCTTCCCCGACGTCCGGGTCGGCAGCTCGGCCACGGGCGCGAGCAGCGGCACCAGCGCGGCGGGCAGCTCCGCGCGCAGCTTCTCCACGGCGGCCGCGTGGTCCCAGCCGTCCTGGGTGACGACATAGCCGACGAGGAGCTGATTGCCACTGCGGGCGGTGCGCACGGCAGCGGCGGCCCCGGAGACCCCGGGCAGCGCCTGCAGCGCGGCATCCACCTCGCCCAGCTCGATCCGCCGCCCGCCGAGCTTGATCTGCTCGTCGGCCCGCCCCAGGAAAACCAGCCCTTCGGGCTCGGCCCTGACCAGGTCACCGCTCCGGTACGCCCGCTCCCAGCCCAGCGACGGAAGCGGCGCGTACTTCTCCGCGTCCTTCTCGGGATCGAGATAGCGCGCGAGCCCGGCCCCGCCGATCACGAGCTGCCCGCTGCCGCCCATGGCCACGGGCTCCCCGGCGTCATCGACGACGGCCAGCTCCCAGCCGTTCAGCGGCAGCCCGATCCTGATGGGCTCCTCGCCGGTCATCAGCGCCGCACAGGCCACGACGGTCGCCTCGGTCGGCCCGTAGGTGTTCCACACCTCGCGCCCCTCCGTGACCAGCCGCTGCGCCAGCTCGGGCGGGCAGGCCTCGCCGCCGAAGATCAGCAGCCGTACGTCGCTCAGGGCCTCGGGCTCCCACAGCGCGGCCAGCGTCGGCACCGTGGACACCACGGTGATCTCCTGCTCGACCAGCCAGGGCCCGAGATCGGCACCGCTCCTGACCTGCGACCGGGGCACGGGCACCAGACAGGCGCCGTACCGCCAGGCCAGCCACATCTCCTCGCAGGAGGCGTCGAAGGCGACGGACAGCCCCGCCATGACCCGGTCCCCGGGCCCGATCGGCTCCTCGGTCAGGAACAGCGCGGCCTCGGCGTCCACGAACGCGGCGGCACTGCGGTGCGTGACGGCGACGCCCTTGGGCTTCCCGGTGGACCCGGAGGTGAAGATGATCCAGGCGTCGTGCCCGGTGCCGGGCCGGGCGGCGGGGGAGCCGGAGGTGCCCTGGGCGGTGAGGGTGTGCCCGGCCCCGATGACGGCCCGCACCTCCGCCTCCCCGAACACCAACTCGGCCCGCTCGTCCGGGTCCTCGGCGTCCACGGGGACGTAGGCGGCACCGGCGGCGAGGACGGCGAGGATCGCGACGTACAGATCGTTGGTCCCGGAGGGAACCCGCACCCCGACCCGGTCCCCGAGCCCGACCCCCGCGTCGGCGAGCCGCCGCCGCAGCCGCTCCACCTCGGCGGCCAGCGCACGGTAGGTGAGACGGTGCGTGCCGTCGTCCAGGGCGAGCTCGTCCGGGTACGACCGCACGGACGCGTCGAAGACGTCGACCAGGGTGCGCGGCGAGGCGGCCGGCCCCGCGGAGAAGCGCGCCCTGTCACCGGACTGCGTGTGGATCTCTTCGTCGAGCAGGCCGAGAGCGCCGCTCTCGTCTATGGCTGCCATCAGGTCCTCACGTCGGCTCCGGCGGGTAACAAACCGGAAATGTTAGTACGACGCTAGTGACCGCCCCCTTGTCCGGCCGCCCGGGAGAGCCGTCCGGGTGACGCGGGTTGATGTGAAACTACTCACACGGCTGGAAAGGAGCGGTAACCGGCCGACGTTGCCGGCCGAAGGGCGCCTGATATGTCCGGGAAGTTACAATCTGCGCACGGTGCCTTGACCGACCTTGTCGTGTTCCGCCGACCAATCGCCAATCCGGAAGCTTCGAGTCGGCCGATTGACTCAAACCCGTCCGTCGGCACATGACACAGTCAAGCAACCCGTCGGTAACTCTTGGTATCGAACGCGCGTCCCTTTAGTATTTATCGATGATCATCTACGAGTGGCGCGAATTTGGATGAATTTTACAGTTCAATACTGGACATGCCGAAGGAGCGTGGACTGTGAACGGGGGTACACAGCCCGGTGGTGGTAAGCGAGGCCGAGCGAGGAGTCGCGATCACAGCGACCCGCCTCACGACCCGACCTCGATGAGCGATGCGCTCTACCTCATCGGATCATCTCACTCGACGGACATGAGCGACGACGCGAGGGCGAAGCTCGACCAGGCCCGGCTCAGGTTCGTCAGGGGTGAAATATACGGGGCACTGGAATTTCTGGACGAGGCTCTAGGGGAGCTGGACGCGGAAATACCGGCCCATCGGGACATCCTGGCATTTCGCCTTCTCACCGGATCCATGACCGGTGAGGATACCCAGAAATGGCTGACGCTCGTAGGGGGCCGGAGCGAACCGGATTCCCTGGAAGTGGTCACCCTGTGCGTGCGGTCGCACCAGAAATGGCATCAGGGAAACCTGGTCGAAGGGCTGTGGCTGAACCAGTCCGCGATGCAGAAATCCCACGATGTGATTCCCATGTGGAAGCTCTACACCCAGCTGCTGCTGGCGAAGAAGCTCATCGACCTGCATGTGTCACAACAGGCGGTGCGCGTCGTCCAGGACATGCGCGCCACCATCGACGGCGGCGGGCTGCTGGCCTTCAACTCGCTGCCCGATGCCCTGCTCGCCACGCTCCATCTGCAGGAAGGACGATTCGGCGAGGCCATCGACCGGGCTGTCGCCGCCATCGACCTCAGCGACCAGCGGCGGTCGGCCGTGAGCGTGAAGCTCGCCCATTCGGTGGCCGCCATGGCCCACCTCCTGCGAGGCGAGCGGGATCTGGCCGCGCGACAACTGGCCGAGTACCACCGGCGTTCCGCCTACTACGCCTACCCGGACTCCGTGGCGCGGGCCGCTTTCACCGAGATCGCCCTCGCCGCGGCCGAGAGCGGACCGAGCCGGGCCGTCGACTTGATGCGTACGAAATGGCATCTGCTGGCCACCGCCTCCGGGTGTTTCGTGGAGGACCCCGCCCGGGCCGCCTGGATGGTGGCAATGGCCCGCGCCGCGGGGGACCGGGACCTGGCGGACCGCGCGCTCCACGCCATCGAACAGCTCGCCCAGAACAATCCGGGCGTGCCCGTCCTCGAATCCGCGGCGGAATACGCCCGTTCGGCGTCGCCGGGCCGGCGCCCCGACGTCGTCACCGCTCTCGACTTCGGGGGCGCCGCCGGCTCCACGGAACCAGGAGAGGCGACCGAGCGCCGGCCGGCCGCCCCGCCGGAGCCGATGGCGCACCGCCCGACGGGCCCGCTCGCTACGCCGACCAGCGAGACGAGCCCCCGGACAGCGCCGTCGTCCGCCCGGGACGCGGACGACGCCGCGGCGGACCAGCAGGAGCGGCTCGCCTCGCTCACCCAGAGGGAGATCGAGATCGCCCGGCACGTGGCCCGTGGGCTGACCAACCAGCAGATCGCGCGGGAACTGGAGCTGTCCCCGCACACGGTCAACTACCACCTGCGCAACGTCTTCCGGAAACTCGCGATCACCACACGCGTCAAACTGACCACGATCCTCTCGAACCTCGATGCGCACGACGAGCCCACGGTGCCCGATCCCTGAGCCGCCGCGGCGTCGACCGCGTCGACCGGGGTGTCACACAGCGACGTCCAGGGCCTTCTCCAGCACCCTGGACGTCGCGTCCGGGCCGAGTCCCTCGATGCCCTCCAGGGCGGAAAGCACCTCCTCCGTCCCCCCGGTGCCGAGGAACTTGCGCCGCACCAGCGCTCGCTGCTCCTCGCGCGAGGAGGCTCCCGCGGAACCGGCGAACGCCTCGCACTCCTCGGTCGCGACGGTGCCGTCCACCAGCTCGATCCTGACCCGTGCGCCGATCGCCATCGTCGCGTTCTCGAACGTGTCCGACGGCTCGCCCAGCGAGTCCAGGACGAGCGACGCGTCCGCGCCGGTCCATCGCGTCAGCTCGGGCCACTCCAGGGCGCGTTCGCCGGCCTGCCGCAGCGCCTCGCCCAGCGGGGACGTGGCGTGCGCCATGCGCAACGACAGATCCATGTCGTGCTCGACCACCACCTTGTCCGCCAACGCCCAGCGGTCCTTGTCGCCCAGCGCGGCGGGATCCAGGTCGCCCGCCCCGAACGCACCGTTCAGCAGCAGGGACGCCACCCCGTACCCGACGGACAGGGTGGCGGCCGACACCGACGTGTCGGGCCCGCGCAGCGCGCCGGCGATCTTGCGCTCCATCTGCCAGGTCAGCAGCGACCCCTCGACGACGACGCGCCCGACCCGCTCGGCGTCGAGCCGGCCGAGACGCCGGTACAGGCGCTCGGCGCAGTCGAAGGCCGCGTGCAGATAGGCACTGCCCGGGAACTTCTTGTAGGTCAGCGTGTCGGTGTGCCAGCGGACCCCGAGCAACCGGTCCACGGTCTCGGGCACGGGCACCGCGGAGAGGTGGGCGAGCAGACCCTCCGGGTGTTCGAGGACGTCGTCGGCACCGCTGAGACCGTGGGCCGCCGCGTCGCAGGCGTCGAGGGCGAGCCGCACCGGGGCCGCCGCGGTGAACGCCTTCACATCGCTCGTCACCACCCCGTGATGGAGCGGAACGGCGAGGATGCCGAGGGCCAGGCCCAGCGCGGCCGTCCACTCCTTGCGTGCGGCCCCCCGGGCGTGCAGCCGTGCCGCCGCGGCACTGGCCAGGTGGCAGTGCGTGTTGGTCTGGCCCCGGAAGAACGGGCTGAGGATGGTGGCCGCGGTGATCCGCGCCGCACACTCGTTGGCCGTGACGATCGTGGCGAGCAGGGACCGGCCGTCCTTGCGCCCGCGCCTGGCCTCCGCCAGGGCGACGTTCACGGCGCCCGCCGACACATGCCCGGCGTACGCGACCTCGTCGAAGTCGAGCGCCGTCGCGAGCCCGGACAGGACGTAGGCCGAGCGTGCCGCGTCGTCCTGGAGGGGGGAGCCGAACGCGGCCACCAGGGACCGGCCCACCGGGTGGCCCAGGGAGGCGCGGACCGCCGCCAGGTTGGAGATCAACTGACTGACCGCGGCCTGCCGGGTGAGCGGCGGAACGTCGTCGTACGTCACCCGGTGCGCCCAATCGGCCAGACGTGCGGTCAGGGACATGGCGTCGCTGGACATGAGGATGCGGCTTTCGTCGAGTTCTGCTGCGGACACTTCAGGACTTGGAGGCCAGCGCGTCGAGATCCGCGCCGAGGGCACGGAAGGAGCTGTCGTGCCACAGCAGCGGGCGCCCGTGCCCGGCGTCCACGGACACGAGCTGCCCGTAGACCACCACGTGATCACCGATCTCCGCGGTGGAGTGCAGATCGCACCAGCCCACGGCCAGGGCGCCGGAGATCACCGGTGCCCCGTCGACCATGCGGACCTCCTGGCGCAGATCCGTCAGCCGGGCGCTGCCGCCGGGGCGGCGACTGCATCGGTCGGCCACGTCGTGCTGATGGTCGGCCAGGAGATGGACGGCGAAACGCCCCGCCTCCCGGATGGCCACGAGGGTGTCCGAGCCCCGCGACAGACAGCACAGGATCACCGGCGGCGACAGGGACACACTCGTGACGGTGCTGACGGTCGACGCGGACCACCCCGCCGAACCGCTGGCGGTGACCACGGCCACGCCGGCCGTCATCCTGCGGTAGTAGTCGCGGCACGCTTCGCTGCTCGGCGCCGGAGAAGCCGGCGTCTGGCGGTGCTGGGCCACGGATCATCCCTCCCGGAACCAGGCGGGTGTGTCGGGTGTGACCACGACGTCCAGCGCGGCCGGGATCACCCGCAGGTCGCAGGAGGCGCCGGCGCGCGGCATGACCTCGCCGTCGTGCTCGAAAAGCAGCGGCTCCCCGTCGACCCGCTCGACGACCACGTGCTCGCCGCGCCCCCACCGGATCCCGGGGACGTCGTAGACGTCGCCGACCAGCGCGGCGTGCGCGAAGGCGTTCATGTCGGCATCGGCCGTCACGACCGTGATGTCGAGCAGACGGTCGTCGAGCACCGACCGCGGCACCAGGTTCAGCAGACCGCCCCGGTAACGGAATCCGCCCACGATCGTCTCGACGATGCCGCCCTCGTGGACGACCTTCCCGTCGACCACGACCCTGCCCTGATAGGGCACGTGCTCCGCCATGGCGGCGAGCGCCGCGTCCATCAGCAACTGCCGTCCGCTGCCGGGAAGCTCGGCCGCCTTCACCAGGGTCTGGGCGAACAGGCCGCTGCCCGAGCCGAGGACCACGATCTGGTCGTTCTGCTCGATCCGCGCGAGATCGAGGGTGCGCGTCGGCGCCTGCCCGCGCGTCACCCGCTCGACGGCGGAGTCCCACGACGCGTCGTTCCACAGGCCGCGGTAGACGGAGTTGCCCGTCCCGCCCGGCGCGACGAGCAGCGGGGGCACGGTCGTCACACCGGCCGCGCGGGCCCGCCACAGTCCCGAGGCCACCTCGAAGACCGTCCCGTCGCCGCCCACGGAGACGACGGCGTCCACGGGCTCGGCGTCCGCGGCCAGTTTGTACGCGATGTCGGTGGCGTCCCCCGCCGTCGTGGTGGTGATGGTGCGCACCTCGACCGCTTCACGGGACGCCAGGGCCGCGATCAGCTGCTCGCCGTCGCTGCCCGCCGCCGGGTTGAGTACGGCGGCAAGGCGCAGAGGCTGCTGTGCAGACATGTCTCTCCTGGATTCTCGCTCGCTCATGGGCGCAGCCGACGCACGACACTGACGCGCGCTCCACGCTTCGGAATCATGGTGATGTGGTTCATGGCGCTTCCCTCGTCGCGCTGCTCGACGGCGCGCAGTTCCACGACGCGCAGCACCGCCGCGAGCACGGTCTCCACCTCGACCTGCGCGAAGGTCGCGCCCAGGCACCGGCGGGCGCCGCCGCCGAAGGGGATCCAGGCGTTCTGCGGCGGGTTGCCCTCCAGCCACCGTTCGGGACGGAAGAGCCGGGCGTCGGGCCCCCACAGCCGCGGGTCGTGCTGCACGGCACCGATCGACGGCAGCACCGACACCCCGGCCGGCAGCCGGTAGCCGCCCAGCTCGATCGGCTCGGTCAGCCGGCGCGCCACGTTGTGGATCACCGGGCGGACCCGCAGCGCCTCCTTGAACACGGCGGTGCGGTACGGGTCCTTGGGCTCGTCCAGGCCCTCGCGCAGCCGGGCCAGCACCCGCGGATGGCGCACCAGCCGCTCGAACAGCCAGGCCAGCGCGACCGCGGTGGTCTCATGACCGGCCACGAGCAGCGTCATGACCTCGTCGCGGACCACCTCGTCGTCGGGTTCGCCCTCCAGCAGCATCGACAGCACGTCGGTGCGTTCGGAGCGCCGCGGGTCCGCCCGGCGGCGGGCGATCTCCGCGTAGATGAGTTCGTCGGCGTGTTCGAGGCCGGAGACCACCTTGGTCCACGGCCAGACCCGGCCCAGGCCCGGACGGATCCAGACCAGGATGTCGGACAGCCCGATGTCCGCGACCTTGCGCAGCGCCGCGCCCAGTTCGGCCGCTCGTCCGGGGTCGTCGACGCCGAAGACCACCCGCACCATGATGTCGAGGGTCAGCGCGTAGGCCCGGTCGAGGAGCTTGACCGGACGGCCCACCGGCCAGCTGAGGGCTTCCTGCTCCGCCAGCTCCTGCATGGCCACCACGAGTTGGCTGATGCGCTCGTGGTGGAACGGCGGCATCATCCGCTTGCGCGCCGGGCGGTGCTCGGGCGCGTCGAGGGTGAGGACGGAGTGGCGGCCGACGATCGGCACGAGCAGGGAGTTGCCCTCCCCGGCGTGGAAGACGTCCGGCGCGCCGCGGAACACCTCCTTGATGTGCTCCGGGTCGCGCAGCAGTACGAACGGGCCGCCGGGCACGACACGAAGGGTCACCATGTCGCCGTACCGGTCGTGCATCTGCGTCAGGTAGTGCTGCCTGCTGCGCCGGAAGTGGACGGTCTGCCGGGCCACGGACTCGGCCGGGCCCGGCGGCATCCGGTCCATCGGCTCCGTGATCGGCATCTTGCTGATCGAGGCCGACCTGGCCAGACGCTCGCGCGCCGTCGCCGGGCGGCGTGTCGGTGTGTGCTGTGCGGAGGTGCTCACGATGGGATCTCCGTCCGTGGTGCGGGGCTGCCCGCCTCGGCCGCGGCCCGGGCGGACCCGACCGGTGCGGCCGCTGTCGCCAGATGCCCCAGATAGCGGTCGAGCACGCGGTCCGCGACGCGGCCCCGCGGCAGCCAGGGCGCGCTCGCCCGCAGCCAGGGCAGATCGTCCGGGCCGATGTCCGCGCCGACGATGCGACGGGCCAGCCAGCTGCCGTGGTAGACGCTGAGGGCGAGCCCGTGACCGTTGCAGCCGGTCGCATGATGCAGCCAGGGATCGCCGCGGTGCTCTCCGAGCACGGGCAGACCGTCCCGGGTCACGGCGATCGGCCCCGCCCATGTGGCGTCGAGCGAGATGCCGGCCAGCGCCGGGGAGAAGGCACGCGCCGCCGCGAGGAGCCTCCCGGGGTGGGGGGCCAGACCGCCGTGGGCGCCCCGCTCCAGGGCGCCCCCGCCGATCACCAGCCGGCCGTCCGGGGTGAGCCGGAAGTACGGCGCCACCTCACCGTGCTCGATGAGGGGTTCGACGTCGAGACCGGCCAGCTCCGCCAGCTGGTCCTCGGAGAGCTTGTGCGTCACGCCGGCCTGCACACGCACGGGGAGGACACCCGACGGCGCCGCCGCCATCGCGTCGCCGTACGCGTTGACGGCGATGACGACATGGTCGGCGATCATTTCGCCGCCGTCGGTGACGACCGTGTTGAGCAGCCCCCGCCGGACCCGGCGGACCTGGCTGTTCTCGTGGATGACGAGGCCGAGCCGCTCGCCGGCCCGGGCCAGCTGCTCGGTGAGCGCCGCCGGGTCGACCGTCGCGGCCGGGCCGTACCGCAGCCCGCTGAGACAGCGGCCCGCGTACGCGGGCAGCCGGTCCCGCTCGACGTACTCGACGTACTCCGGGGGGAGTCCGAGCATCATCGCCGCCTGGCGCTCCTGGAGCTGGTGCTCGGCGGCCCGCTCGTCACGGGCGACGACGAGCTGGCCGCCCGGCGTCAGATCGCAGGTGAGGCGGTGACGCTCCACCAGGTCGAGCACATGCCGCACCGCGGCCACCGACCACAGGTGCGCGGCCCGGGCGACGTCGTCACCGAAGCGCCGCCGCGCCACGTGCAGCGCGGGCCCGACCCGTGGCCCGAGGAGCCCGGTGCCGCGGCCGCTCGCGCCGGCCGCGACCCGGTCCGCCTCCAGCACCACCACCCTCAGCTCCGGTGCCAGTGACAGGAGTTCGAGGGCGGTGGACAGCCCGGTCAGGCCCGCTCCGACGACCACGACGTCGCAGCGCTGCCGCCCGCGCAGCCGTGGTCGCGTCGCCTCCTGGCTCGCAGCCCAGGGGGTGAGATGGCTGCTCATCGCCTGCTCCGCAGGGCCCCGGCCAGGGGGAAGCGCCGGGATCCGGTGATGGCGCGGGCGATGGCCCGGGCGTCGACGGCCATGTCGGGCAGCTGGCCGGGAGGCAGCCGGTACCCCTGGAAGTAGAGGTGCGGGGCGTGCGGGAGGGTCTGGGCGCCGAACACCAGGGGCCGGCCGCCCGGCTGGGACAGCACGCGGAGATGCCCCAGCAGCCCTTCCATGTCCGGGCGCTGACCGGTGGCCGCGACGACGACGTCCGGCTTGATGCTGGTGCCGTCGTCGAGCAGCACGGCCTTCCGGTTGAACCCGGTGACACCCCGGACGATCTCGATGGACCCGTCGCGGACGCCCGCGATCAGGCCGCGGTCGATCGCGCCGTACGAGTGGCCGATACGGGCGGTGCCCGCCATCGTGCCTTCCTTGGGCGTCGGTATGCCGTAGCGGGACAGGTCCCCCCACTGCACCCGGTGCATCAGCAGGCTGGCCCGGTTGACGAGCCAGTGCGGCAGCGGTCCGTGCTTGATGGCCTGGCAGAGCAGAGAGGTGCTGGGGCTGAGCTTGAACAGCACCGGCATGTTCCGGATGGACATCCGCACCCGGGACGCGCCGGCCTGCGCCGCGGCCACGGCGATGTCGATCCCGGTCGGGCCGCAGCCGACCACCAGCACGTCCTTGCCCGCGTAGGGCTCCGGCACGGTGTACTCGCGGGCGTGGAGGAACTCGCCCTCGAACTCCTCAAGCCCCGGCCAGTCCGGGACGAACGGCTTGCGGTGCAGCCCGGTCGCGACGATGACGTGCTCGGTCCGCAGATCGCCGTCGGAGGTGCGCACCACCCAGCGGTCTCCGTCGCGGTCCACGCGCTGCGCGTCGGTACCGAAGCGGATGTCCGGGTTCAGCACCTCGATGTACTTCTTCATGTACGTCAGGAAGTCGTTGCGCATGGGCCACGGCCCGTACTCCGCGGACAGCCGCATGCCCGGGAGCGAACTCAGCCGACGCCAGGAGTTCATCCGCAGCGAGGGGTAGTACGAGTGCCAGGTGGAGCAGGCCTGCTGCTCACGGTCGAGCAGCAGCGGATCGAGGCCGGCCTCCTTCAGGGTCCAGGCCACCGCGAGCCCGCCCGGCCCGGCGCCGATGATGACAGGGCGTTCCTTAGTCACGGACATGAGCTCCTCACCTCAGACGCGTTCGGGCTGTCGCATGCCGGTCCGGTCCCGTTCGGCGAGCCGGCGTTCGAACTCCTCGAAGGCCGGCAGCCGCACCGGTTCGAACCGGACCTTGAACGGCTTCAGGAAGTTCCCGAACAGGGCCCGGTCACCGCACAGATGGATGGGCACCGCGAGGAGCGCCCACTCGAAGCCCGCGACCAGCGCCCAGATGCCGACGACCACGGCGTTCGTGACCAGGCTGTGCATCGTGTTGTAGAGGACGTAGTACACCTTGGAGATGTCACCGTCGCGGGCCCGCCGGTAGGCGATCGCCCCGGGGATGTAGCCGATGAGGTCGATGTAGGCGAACAGCAGGACGGCCGGCCACCAGCGCACTTCCCCTATGTGGAGGAGGAAGAGCACCGAGCACACCACAAGGGCGACCCCGTACTCCAGGCGCAGCAGGCCGTACGTCGTCCTGGTCTCGAAGCGGTTCGCGTGATCCATGTGCCGTCTCCTCGCTCACGCGGCTGATGCGGAGCGCTCGTTCGCCCCCGCGAACCGCGCCTTGATGACGGCGGCCGTGGCCGGGTCGCCGATGACCGTGACATTGCCGAGCAGGCTGCCGACGATGGTGGCGATGGCCTCCTTGAGGACCTTGGTCGCGATCGGCTCCAGCACCCCCGCGAGGCTCGGGATGCCGAAGTCGAAGGTCACTTCGAACGTCACCTGGCAGCCGTCGGCGACCGGCTCGATCTGCCAGGAGCCGCGGAACAGCTCGAAGTCCCCGTCGGTCTGCTCGAAGACGATCCGTCGCGACTCCCGCTGGAAGTAGTCGACCTCGGACCAGCGCAACGGACCGTTGCGGAAGAAGATGTCCCAGTCGCTGGCGAGCGGCCCGTCGTCGTCGCCCGGGTGCACGACGACGGAGCGCACCTCGTCCACGAATTCGGGGTAGCGCTCGAATTCGGTGATGCGCTGGTACGCCGCGTCGGCGTCGACGCCCGAGGAGCGCAGGGTCAGTTCAAGGCTACGCATGGGTGAGTACCTCGTATTCAGGATTGCGTTCGGCGACCTGACGGGCCGCTCGGTCGAACCGCTCGATGAAGAACTCGACGTCGGGTTCCGACATCACGGCGGGCGGCGTGAACCGCACCACGTTGTCGGAGTTGAGGGACAGATTCGCCACGACGTCGTGGCCGACGAGCGCGATGAAGAGATCGGCCGCCAGGGCGGGGTCGACGAACTCGACGCCGATCAGCAGCCCGGCGCCGCGCACCTCATGGGGATGGTGGGCCAGATACGTACCCGTGATCCGCGTGAGCTCGGCCGTGATCCGGCTGCCGAGTTCGGCCGCCCGGTCCACCAGACCGTCGTCGCGGATCGCCGTGATCGCGCCGCACACGGCGGCCATGGCGATGGGCGCCGCGGAGAACGTCGACGTGTGCAGGACGGGGTCGCGATCGAGTACGGCGAACACCTCGGACGTCGCGATCGTCGCGGCGACCGGCACCACCGCGCCGCCCAGCGCCTTGCCCGACAGCAGGATGTCGGGCCGTACCTGCTCGGCGTCGGATCCCCACCAGGAGCCGAGCCGGCCGAGCCCGGTCTGGATCTCGTCGACGACGAGCAGAGCGCCGTACTCCGAGCACAGCGCCCGCACCTCGCCCAGATAGCCGGGCGGCGGGATCACCACACCGGCCTCGCCCTGCACCGGCTCGACGATCACGCAGACCTCGCCCGGGTACTGGGCCAGGACCGCGCCGAGAGCCGACGCGTCACCGAACGGCACATGGGTGACGTCCGGGAGCAGCGGACGGAACGGCTCCTGGAAGGTGCTCTTCGCCGTCACGGACAGGGCGCCCAGCGTCTTGCCGTGGTAGCCGCCGACCATGGACACCAGGCGCCGCCGCCCGTTGAGCCGGGCGAGCTTGATGGCCGCCTCGACCGCCTCGGTGCCCGAGCCCGAGAAGTGGATGCGCTCCAGCCCGGGGGGCGTCACGGACGTCAGCAGCTCGCCGGCGCGGGCGGCGGCCGGGTCCAGGAAGATACGGGAGCCGATCGGATGGCTGTGCAGCTGCCGCTCGACCTCGCGGACCACCGTGGGGTGCCGGGCGCCGGTGATGAACACGCCGTAGCCGCCCGCGTTGAGGTACCTGCGGCCGTCACTCGTCGTGATCCACGCCCCTGACGACTCCACTTCCACCTGACCGCCGAGCACCTCGGCCAGCCGGGCCCGTCCCGAACTCATCGTGCGCCGATACGCCGCGGACACCCGGGCACTGTCGAGCGTCTCGTCGCTCTGCATGGCTGCGCTCACCTCTCACCTCTGTGTGGATCCCTCGGGAATCAGTCGAAACGGAGCACGTCACCGCGGAAGCTGGCGGCCAGAGCCGCGCTGGTCGCGGCCTTGGACGGCGGGTGGAAGCTGACGCAGTGGCAGGCAGCCGCCAGGTAGGCCACGTCCGGTGACCCGATGTAGGCCATGCCGCCGAGGGCCTCCACGGCCCGCCGCGCGGAGTCGACGATGGCCTCCTGGGCGCCGTACCGGGCGACCATGGCCCGGGCCAGGGCGGCGTTGTCGCCCTCCTTCGCCATCAGCTGCCGGGCGATCCCTTCGAGCAGATGCGCGGCGGTCTCGATCCGGACGCCCAGGTCCGCGACGACGGCGGGGGTGATCCGCTTGCTCGCGAAGGCCTTCTCCACCAGGGCGCTGGCCATGCCCAGGTAGCAGGAGGTGATCAGCATCTCGAACCACATGAAGCCGATGGTCTGCAGTTCGTCGATCTCGCCCTGGTCGCCGATCTCCGTCGGCACCAGCAGACGCTCGTCGACGAACACGTCGGTGAGCCGGACCTCGTCGCTCTCCGCGCCCGCGAGGACGTTGCTCTTCCAGAACGGGTGGACGGACACCCCCTCGGTCTCCGCCGGCAGCAGCATCAGGACGGTCTCCTGCCCGCCGTCCTCGCGCGGGAGCGCGATGCTGGCGGACAGCAGGTTCATCGAACGCGACATGCTGCACGGGCGCTTGGAGCCGTTGACGACGATCCCGCCGTCCACGCGGGTCCCGCTGACCGTCGGGGAGAGGATCCCCTGACCCGGGTTGCCCTCGGCGAAGCCGGACGAGACCAGCAGCTTCTGCGTGGCGATGCCTTCCAGCAGCGCCCACTCGACACCGCTGGACCGCAGGCTCTCGGCGAGCGTGAAGATCGTCGCGACCGAGAAGTGGTGCATGGTCGACGCCACCGCGACGGACGGCGCCGCCGCACCGATCGCGCGGGTCACCTGCACGGCCTCCAGGGCGTTCGCACCCAGACCCGAGTACGCCTTGGGGATGACCAGGGCGGCGCCGCCGGCCGAGCGGAACAGCTCCAGGCCCTGGTTGCCGGGCTTCTCCAGCTCGGACAGGGGCGACTCGGTCAGCTTCGACAGCAGGCCGGGCAGGTACGTCTCACAGACCGCGCGGGCCTCATCGAGCGTCTGCAACGCTGTCCTCCTCCTTCACGACGACGGAGACTCCCTGGATGTGGGTCGTCCGCAGGACGGGGTAGTTGGCCTCGCCGAAGGCTCCGCCGGTCAGACCGGTGCCGCCGTGCGACGGCAGCGGCGCGGTGAACGCGATGTGCGAGTCGTTGACCTTGAGCAGCCCGCCGGTGACGGTGTGGGCGACGAACCGGTCGATGACCTCCTCGTCGCGGGTCCACAGCGAGTTGCGCAGGCCGTACTCGTTCGAGTTCACGAACTCGACGCAGGCGTCCAGGAGTTCCTCGTCGTCGGCCGGCTCGGGCACCACGATCGGCAGCAGCGGGAAGAACGTCTCCTCCTTCACCGCCCGCACCTCACGCGCGTCCTTCAGCCCGTCGACCCGCAGCACGGTGGGCTGGAGGAAGAACCCGGAGCTGTCGTCGACCGTTCCGTCGAGCTGCATGCCGTGGCCGCCGGTGACCACGGTCGCGCCCTTGTCCACCGCGTCGGCGAGGAAGTCGTGGAACTTGTCGTGCCGCAGCACCGGCGAGAGCAGGACGTTCTCCTGGTCCGGGTAGCCCGGGCGCAGCCGCTGCGCGCGCTCGGCGACACGCTCGATCAGGGCGTCCGCGACCTCCGGGTGCACGATCGCCTGGTTCGGGATCATGCACAGCTGGCCCGAGCCGTAGAAGCTCTCCGCGAGCGCGTCGGCCGCCCCGTCCAGGTCGGCGTCCTTCCACACCACCACCGGGTCGTTGCCGGCGAGTTCGAGGATCGGCTTCTTCCCCGCCTCGACGCAGCGGCGCTCCAGCTTGAGGCCGTTGGGCACGTCACCGAAGAACAGGATGTCGTCGACCAGCGGGCTCTCGATCCACGCGTCCAGCATCGGCGCGGGGTTCCCGCACACCACATTGAGCAGTCCGGGCGGTGCGCCGAGCTGGTCGAGGATCGGGGCGATGATGTGCCGCAGGGCGTACGTGACGCCGTACGGGGCGGTGCGCGGGGCACGCACGACGGCCGCGTTGCCGCCCGGGATGCACATGCTTCCCAGCAGCGCGCTGACCAGGGGCGCGTTCGCGGGCGGGGTGATGCACACGACGCCGTCGGGCTGCCGCCGGACGATGTTGCGGCGGTTGTCGACAATGAACTCCTGGTGCATCTGGCCGCGCAGGTACGCCGCCGACTCCGGCCGGGTCAGCTCGCGCATCCCGGAGATCTCCCACTTCGCCAGCTCCAGCGGGTGGCCCTCCAGGGTGAGCAGGCGGACGAGTTCGTCCTGGTGCTCGTCGATGGTGGTGCGCAGGAGCTCCATCCAGCCGTCGAAACGGACCGACAGGGGAGCCGCGCGCCAGATCTTCGTCGCCTCCGCCGCGGCCTGCACCGCGTCCTGAACGGTGGCCTCGTCGGCGAGGGCCACCCGGCCGGCGATGACGCCCTCCGGTACTTCGGCCGGGGAGACCCGGCCCGCCTCCAGCCGCCTCTTGAGGGTGAGACTCGCGAACGAGTCCTCCAGGACCGAGCGAGCCGACAGGACGTAGACCCACCGGCCGCTCTCGATGTCCTTCCCCCGCACGTAACTACTCAGTGATGGGATTGCCTGAGCCTCGACACTTGCTGCCAAAGTGACCCCGCAAGGTAGATGTCTGCGGCAGCTGGGTGACGTTGTCCGCACGCCGCTGCCAGCGCTGCGGAAAGCAGTATTGACGGCGCCCCTGAAACGGGTCTGACTTCCGGCGCGCGGTGGTGTGGGCCCCACGTCAGAAGGGATTGCTAGCTTCTGGCAGACCATATTCCGTACGTGAGGACAGAGCATGCAGATGCCCGACTCGCGCCGGCCGGAAGCCAGTGCCTCGATCCTTTCGGCCCTGGAACGCCACGCGGACAACCCCAGTGCCTTTCTTGCTCTCAACCGCGGCAATGAGTACTTCACCT
The DNA here is from genome assembly GCF_040645635.1 of Streptomyces sp. NPDC046727. Taxonomy (NCBI): domain Bacteria; kingdom Bacillati; phylum Actinomycetota; class Actinomycetes; order Kitasatosporales; family Streptomycetaceae; genus Streptomyces; species Streptomyces sp. NPDC046727. The sequence continues at coordinate 1,752 of NZ_JBEYYR010000019.1, read as the reverse complement.
GCGAGGACCTGGACGGCTTTGTCTGCTACCGGGTCCAGGGGCGTCGCTGGATTCAGTTCGGCGGCCCGTTCGCCGACCCGGCCTGCCGGCGGGAACTGGAGTCACGGTTCGTCGAGCGCGCGCATGAACACGGCTGCAAGGTGATCGGCGCGCAACTCCAGCGCGCGGACGCCGAGCTGTTCGCCGAGCTGGGCCACACCGTCAACCAGGTCGGGGCCTCCTACGCCGTGAGCCTCGCGGACTTCTCGCTGCGCGGGAAGCGTTTCGTACGGCTGCGCAACAAGATATCCAGGGCCCTGCGCGCCGGCCTCGAAATCACCGAGATCGAACCGGAGAAATGCGCCGACGAGATCGAGGTCATCAACCAGCGGTGGCTGCGGGACAAGGGCAAGCACACCAAGGAACTCGCCTTCCTCATCGGAGAGATCGGCGGCGAGTGGCAGCCGCTGCGCAAGCTGTACGTGGGAAGGGTGGACGGCACCGCGATCGCGTACGTGTCGTACGTGCCGGTCCACGGCTCGCGCCCGGGGTGGCTGCATGACCTGAGCAGGCGCCTGCCGGACTCCCCACCAGGCGTGATGGAGGCCATCAACTCCCAGGCCATCCAGGACATGCGGGCAGCCGGCACGGCCTGGCTGCACTTCGGCTTCACGCCGTTCACCGGCCTCGACGGCGACCACGAGCTGCCGGCCGCCAGCCCCATGGCGGCGCGCGTGGTCCGGTTCATCGCCGATCACGGCGACCGCGTGTACCCCGCGAAGAGCCAGCTGGAATACAAGTCCAAGTGGTATCCGGACGCCGTGCTGCCCGAGTACTTCGCCTTCGACGGCGGATTGTCGCTCCGGTCGCTGTGGAGCGTGGCGAAGAGTACCAACATCATCTGACGCGGCTGCATCATGCACCGTACTGCCGGAAGAAGGGAAACGAAGTGTCCGAAGTCTGCTTCACCGCGACCTGCGATGCGCCGCTCGACGTCACATTCGCTTACCTCGACGACTACCGCAACACTCTGGAGTACTGGCACGGCATGACGAGCTATCGTCCGGTCGGCGAACTCGATCACGGGCTCGGCGCGATCTTCGAATCGACGATCAAACTCGGGCCGTCCACCCAGAAGTCGACCATCAAGAACGTGCACTGGGAGAAGAACGCCCGCGTGTCGTACGAGTCGGTCTCGGGAATGAAGTCGACCACCAGCTTCGTCTTCCGGGAACTGCCCGGGAACCGCAGCGAGGTGGAGGTACGCATCGGCTTCACCCTGCCCGGCGGAATAGCGGGACGAGCGCTGGAGAAGACACTGGAGCCGTTCATCGCCGCGGCGGCGAAGAACACGGCCGCGAACATCTCCCGCACGGTCTCCGCCCATTACGCGAGGCAGGTGGCCGCCGCCGGGAACGCCGATTCCGCGAAGTCCTGAACGAGGTGGACGTCATGGGCAGGACGCGGACCGAGAAGGCCGTCGAACTCGGCGACGGCGAGGATGCGGGCGGCACCTGGCCGGCCCGCCGACGTCACACCATGAGATTCGACGCCATCGCCGGACTGGCCGACCGGCTCGCCGACGAATGGGCCGCGCAACTGGGCCTGTCGCCCGAGCAGCTGCCGAACGGCTAGGTCCTGTCGTTTGGATCAGGCCGGCCGTGAGATGCGGCGCCTTCTGGCCGACCCGAGCGGGGTCTGGTGCGTGCAGCTGCAAGGCGGAGGAGGGCGCCAACGCGGAGCGTTGGCAACCGACGACAACGCCGCAGATGT
>NZ_JBEYYR010000018.1:69635-166250 GCF_040645635.1 Streptomyces sp. NPDC046727 | reverse complement strand
CGGGGGAAGAACTCGTACCAGGAGCCGTACAGGGCGCGTTCGCGTTCCACCAGCAGGGGCATCGGGTCCGAGGCCGTCACCAGCTCCCGCAGCGGGTGCCGGGCGAGCGGCTCGGTCACCTCCGGGGCCAGGGCCGCCGCGAGGCGCCAGGCCGCCGGGCGGTTCTCGTCCCGCAGGGCCGCCACCGCGTCCAGAACGGGCCGCCGGTGCTCCTCGGGGACCCCGGCGGCGGCCCGCTCGTACAGCAGCGCGCCCTCCGCCAGGACCAGTTCGGTGTCGATGCCGGCCGGGATCTTGATCCCGGCGTGGTGCCGCCAGGTGGTGAGCGGGTCCGACCAGGCCTCCACCGTGTAGGTCCAGCGGCCGGGTTCGCCCGCGGTGACGGTGGCGCCCCAGCGGTCGGTGCCCGGGGCGAGTTCCCGCATCGGGGTGAAGGGCCCGGGCCGGCCCGCCGGGTCCCGGAGCACCACGTCCGCCGCGACGGCGTCGTGGCCCTCCCGGAACACGGTGGCCGTGACCTCGAAGGACTCCCCGGTCACGGCCTTGGCGGGCCTGCGGCTGTGCTGGACCACGGGACGTACGTCGAGGACGGGGATGCGGCCCAGGGTGCCGGCCGCGGCCGGGGAGGACCCCGGGGAGGACTGTTCCCCGGCGCGTTCCCCGGCGCCGGGCGGATCGGCGGCGCCGGCCGGCGTCACGCCTTTCCTGCCCGTCGTCTTCTTTCCTGCTGCCTTGGCCTTGCTGCTTGTCGGAGGTGCTGACGAGTGGTGCGTGGCGGGCATGACCGCTCCTGTCCGCTGCAACGTGGGTGTGGGCGGAGGATGTGGGGAGGTGGGTCCTGCGGAGGTGCTGTGGTGCGCCTGTGGGGTGTGTACCGGAGGAGCCTTCCCACCCGGTTCGGGTGGGCAATCCGGCACTTTGTTAACTACTCACGCGTATGTCTACGCACAAGACCGGCCCCATTTTCCGGATGCCCGGTGACCGGGTCCTGACGCCTCCCGACACCCCCCGGCGGGTACGTCCCCACCGACCGCGCGGTAACCACTACCGTCGAAGACGACGACGAGACGTACAGCGCCGTGCGTCTCACCCCGCAACGCGCCCGAGGTGAATGTGAAGGCGATCCGTCGGTTCACCGTCCGTCCCGTTCTCCCCGACCCCCTCCGGCCGCTGAGCGACCTGGCGCGGAATCTGCGCTGGTCCTGGCATGCGGAAACGCGCGACCTGTTCCAGTCCGTCGACGCCGAGGCCTGGGCCGCGGCCGGCGGTGACCCGGTGCGGCTGCTGGGCAGTGTGCGGCCGGCCCGGCTGGCCGAGCTGGCCGGCGACCGGCGGTTCCTGCGCCGGCTCACCGCGGTCGCCGACGACCTGGACGACTATCTGACCGGCGACCGCTGGTACCAGACCCAGTCGGACGGGGTGCCCGCCGCCGTCGCCTACTTCTCCCCGGAGTTCGGCATCACGGCCGCGCTCCCGCAGTACTCCGGCGGCCTCGGCATCCTCGCCGGCGACCATCTGAAGGCGGCCAGCGACCTCGGGGTGCCGCTGATCGGCGTGGGCCTGCTGTACCGGCACGGGTACTTCCGGCAGACCCTCTCCCGGGACGGCTGGCAGCAGGAGCACTACCCGGTGCTCGACCCCAACGAGCTGCCGCTGACCCAGCTGAAGGAGTCCGACGGCACCCCGGCGCACGTCTCCCTCGCGCTGCCCGGCGGCAGGGCGCTGCGCGCCCGGGTCTGGCTGGCGCAGGTCGGCCGGGTGCCGCTGCTGCTGCTCGACTCGGACGTGGAGGAGAACGACCTCGGCGAACGCGGGGTCACCGACCGGCTCTACGGCGGCGGCAGCGAGCACCGGCTGCTCCAGGAGATGCTCCTCGGGATAGGAGGTGTGCGGGCCGTACGGACGTACTGCCGGCTCACCGGGCACCCGGAGCCGGAGGTGTTCCACACCAACGAGGGGCACGCGGGCTTCCTCGGGCTGGAGCGGATCGCCGAACTGTGCGCGGACGGCCTGGACTTCGATTCGGCGCTGGAGGCCGTACGCGGCGGCACGGTCTTCACCACCCACACTCCCGTCCCGGCAGGCATCGACCGCTTCGACCGGGAGCTGATCGGCCGGCACTTCGGCCCCGACGCCGAACTCCCGGGCCTCGACGTGCAGCGGATCCTGGCGCTGGGCATGGAGACCTACCCCAGCGGTGAGCCGAACCTGTTCAACATGGCGGTGATGGGCCTGCGGCTGGCCCAGCGCGCGAACGGCGTCTCCCTGCTGCACGGTCAGGTCAGCCGGGAGATGTTCGCGGGCCTGTGGCCGGGATTCGACCCCGACGAGGTGCCGATCACGTCCGTCACCAACGGGGTGCACGCGCCGACCTGGGTGGCGCCGGAGGTGCTGCGGCTGGGCGCCCGGCAGGTCGGCGTCCAGCGGGCCGAGGACGCGCTGACCGTCGGCGGCTCCGAGCGCTGGGACTCGGTCACGGACATCCCGGACCAGGAGATCTGGGAGCTGCGCCGCACCCTGCGGGAGCAGCTGGTGCTGGAGGTGCGGGAGCGGCTGCGCGCGTCCTGGCGGCAACGCGGCGCTGGGAACGCCGAGTTGGGCTGGATCGACGGCGTCCTGGACCCGGACGTCCTGACCATCGGCTTCGCGCGCCGAGTCCCCTCCTACAAGCGCCTGACCCTGATGCTGCGCGACCGCGACCGGCTGATGGAGCTGCTCCTCCACCCCGACCACCCGGTGCAGATCGTGGTCGCGGGCAAGGCGCACCCGGCGGACGACGGCGGCAAGCGCCTGGTCCAGGAACTGGTCCGCTTCGCCGACGACCCGCGCGTACGCCACCGCATCGTCTTCCTCCCCGACTACGGCATGGCGATGGCGCAGAAGCTCTACCCGGGCTGTGACGTCTGGCTGAACAACCCCCTTCGCCCCCTGGAGGCGTGCGGCACGAGCGGCATGAAAGCGGCGCTCAACGGCTGCCTGAACCTCTCCGTCCTGGACGGCTGGTGGGACGAGTGGTTCCAGCCGGACTTCGGCTGGGCCGTCCCGACCGCCGACGGCGCGGGCACCGACCCCGACCACCGGGACGACATCGAGGCGGCGGCCCTGTACGACCTCCTCGAACAGCGGGTCGCGCCGCGCTTCTACGAGAGCGGGCGGGGCGGGCTGCCCGACCGCTGGATCCAGATGGTCCGCCAGACCCTGTCCCTGCTCGGCCCGAAGGTGCTGGCCGGCCGCATGGTCCGCGAGTACGTCGACCGGCTCTACGCCCCCGCCGCGCAGGCGCACCGCGCGCTGACCCCGGACACGGCGAGGGACCTGGCCGAGTGGAAGGCCCGGGTGCGGGCCGCGTGGTCCGGGGTGACCGTGGACCACGTCGAGACGACCGGGACGACGGCGACGGCGGAACTGGGCGCCACGCTGGGCCTGCGGGTCCGGGTGGGCCTGGGCGAGCTGAGCCCGGACGACGTGGAGGTGCAGGCGGTGTCCGGGCGGGTGGACGGGGAGGACCGCATCACGGACGCGACGGCGGTCCCCTTGAAGCCGACGTCCACCCCCGACCTGGAGGGCCACCTCCTGTACGAGGGCCCGCTGTCCCTGGACCGCACGGGTCCGTACGGCTATACGGTCCGCATCCTCCCCGCGCATCGGTTGCTGGCGTCGAGCGCGGAGATGGGGTTGGTGACGGTGCCTTCGGAGGAGGGGGTGGAGGGGGCGGGGATGCTGTTGCGGTGAGGGGGCTGACGAGTGGCGCTCGTCAGATCATGCCTCCGAACGTCCCGCGCACAGTTTCCTCAGTACCGTCCCGCACCGGCGGGCGTACGCGTGCTGCAAGCCCCGGGTCGCCGGGCCGCCCGCCCGTGCGTACCACTTGGCGCCCTTGCTGAAGGCCGCCACGGTCAGCCAGACCGTGCCGTCGCCGGTGCGGTCGACCAGGAAGGCCTCCTCGCCGCATTCGGGGTGGCCTTCGAGGGTGCCGTAGGCCCAGCCGGCGTGACGGGGTTCCTCGGCCGTCCAGATGATGCGGCAGGGGGCCTTGACGAGGCCGGCCAGGGTGACCGTGACGTCGACGCCGGGGGCCGCGCGGTCGGCGGTGGCGTCGATGCGGACGCCCAGCTCGCGGTGCATCTCCCAGGTCAGGACCGCCTCGGCGGCCCGCTGGAACACGTCGTGGCCCTCGCCGAGGCGGGTGCGCACGAACAGGGGATGGAAGCCGGGCGGGCAGAGCGTCAGGTCGTCGCGGGTCGCGCCGACCGGCTCGTAGGTGAAGGACGCCGAGGACATGGGTCACAAGAGTAGGGCGGCACCCGGAACGCCTTCTTCCCGGGTGCCGCCCTGACTCAACTCACAAGCGACTAGCTGACGTTGACCGCCGACCAGGCCGCCGCCACCGTCTTGTACTCGGTGCTGGTGGAGCCGTACAGGGCGGACGCCGCGTTCAGGGTCGCCGTGCGGGCGGCCTTGTAGTTGGTCGTCGACGTCATGTACGTGGTCAGCGCCTTGTACCAGATCTGCAGCGCCTTGGCGCGGCCGATGCCGGTGACCGTGGAGCCGTTGGAGGTCGGCGAGTTGTAGCTCACGCCGTTGATCGTCTTCGCGCCGCTGCCCTCGGACAGCAGGTAGAAGAAGTGGTTCGCGACACCGGACGAGTAGTGGACGTCCAGGTTGCCGACGGAGGAGGACCAGCTGTCCGCCGAGCCGCCGTCCTTGCTGGGCTTGTCCATGTAGCGCAGCGGGGTGCCGTCGCCGTTGATGTCGATCTCCTCGCCGATGAGGTAGTCACCGGGGTCGGAGGCGTTGTTCGCGTAGAACTCCACGCCCGTGCCGAAGATGTCCGAGGTGGCCTCGTTCAGGCCGCCGGACTCGCCGGAGTAGTCGAGGCCGGCGGTGTTGGAGGTGACACCGTGGCTCATCTCGTGGCCGGCGACGTCGAGCGAGGTGAGGGGGCTGACGTTGCCCTCGCCGTCGCCGTACGTCATGCAGAAGCAGCTGTCGTCCCAGAACGCGTTGACGTAGGCGTTGCCGTAGTGCACGCGGGAGTAGGCGGCCTTGCCGTCGTTCTTGATGCCGCTGCGGCCGAACGTGGACTTGTAGAAGTCCCAGGTCGTCTGCGCGCCGTAGGCGGCGTCGACGGCCGCGGTCTGGTCGGTGCTGGAGCTGGAGGCGGCGCCGGTGCCCCAGGTGTCGTCGGCGTCCGTGAACAGGGTGCCGGCGGTGGAGCTGGTGCCGTGCGCCTTGTTGTACGTCTTGTGGCCGCCGCGCGTGGTGTCGTACAGCTGGTACGACGTGCCCGACTTGTACGTGTTCAGGGTGACCGTGCCGGAGTACAGGCTCTTGCCGGTGCCGGTCTCGATGCCCTGGTACTCGTAGAGCTTCTTGCCGGTGGCCGCGTCGGTGATGACGTGCAGCTGGTTCGGGGTGCCGTCGTCCTGCAGGCCGCCGACGATCGTCTCGTAGGCGAGGACGGGCTTGCCGGAGCCGGCCCAGATCACCTTGCGGGCGCCGTCCGCGGCGGTCTTGGAGGAGCCGAGGGTCTTGGCGGCGGACACCGCCTGCTTCTCGGCCTTGGCGGCGGTGATCTGCGGCTTGAGCGAGGCCACCTTGATGGCCGACTTGTTCGCCTTGGTGACGCCCTCGGCCTTGCCGGACTTCGCCGTGTGGACGATCAGGTCGCCGCCGAGCACCGGCAGGCCCGCGTAGGTGCGCTCGTAGCGGGTGTGGACGGTGCCGTCGACGTCCTTGACGACGTCCTTGACGACCAGCTTCTCCTTGGCGCCGAGGCCTATGTGCTGCGCGGTCTCGGCCGCGCCGGCCTGGGCCTGCTTGATCAGGGTGGTGCGGGCAGCGGCGGACAGCGTGGTCGGCGCGGCGGCCAGCGGCTTCGCGGCTCCGGCCGGGGTCTGGGCGTTGGCACTGGTGGTCAGACCAGTGGCGAGCAGGGCTCCGGCCGCGACAGCGGTGGCGATGGCCAGAGTGGTGCGCTTGTGACGCGCGTAGAGGGGGCTCACGCAAGCTCCTTCTCGTGGGGAGTCCGGTCAGCGTGGGGTTACTGGCCGGCTGTGTGGGGTCGTGAAGTGCTGTGCTGCTGCGGCGGGTGGAGAGAGAGTGACATCCAGGGCGCGTACATGTCAGGACCCTGAAGTGATGTTGGCCGAAACTCGACTGTCCGATAAACGTTTCATCGATGTAAACGCGCGCTGTCCGAGGGGCTCCGCCCTCGGACAGCGCCGTGATCCCGGGCTCGTGGCCTATGGTTTACGGGAAGGTCAGCTTCCAGCCGTTGATCGTTCCGGTGTCGTACGTGGCCTGATCCTGCACCCGCAACTTCCAGGTGCCGTTGGCCGATTCGGCGGAGGCGTTCACCGTGTAGGTCTCGTTGACGTCGTCCGCCGAGTCCGAGGAGCTGAAGTCCTTCAGCCGGTAGGCGGTGCCCGACGGGCCGACGAGGTCGATCACCAGGTCACCCCGCCAGGTGTGGGTGATGTCGACGCTCACCTGGAGGTTGCTAGGCGCGTTCCCGGTCCGGCCGGAGACGGTGATGTTCGACGTGACGGCGGGGCCGTTGTCCGGCACCGACACCGGCGTGGTGCTCTCGTACGACGTACCGCCGCCGCCCCCGCCGCCGGAGCGCGAGCCGACCCCGATGCCCGCCCAGGCGTCCTGGACCGCCTTGTACTCGGTGCTGGTGGTGCCGTACAGCTCGCCGGCCGCCGCGAGGGTGCCGGTGCGGGCGCCCGCGTAGTTGGTGGTGGACGTCCACTTGGTGCTCAGCGCCCGGTACCAGATCTGCAGCGCCTTGTCCCGGCCGATGCCGGTGACCGGAAGGCCGTCCGCCGTCGGCGAGTTGTAGCTGACGCCGTTGATCACCTTGGCGCCGCTGCCCTCGCTGAGCAGGTAGAAGAAGTGGTTCGCGGGGCCGGACGAGTAGTGCACGTCGATCCCGCCGATGCCCGAGTACCAGCTGTCCTTGGACGCGCCGTCCTTGCTGGGCTTGTCCATGTAGCGCAGCGGGGTGCCGTTGCCGTTGATGTCGATCTTCTCGCCGACCAGGTAGTCGCCGACGTCGGTGGCGTTGTTCGCGTAGAACTCCACGCCCGCGGCCATGATGTCGCTGGTCGCCTCGTTCAGGCCGCCGGACTCACCGCTGTAGTTGAGGTTGGCGGTGGCGGAGGTGACGCCGTGGCTCATCTCGTGGCCGGCGACGTCGATCGAGGTCAGCGGCTTGGCGTTGCCGGAGCCGTCGCCGTACGTCATGCAGAAGCAGCTGTCGTCCCAGAACGCGTTCACGTACGAGTTGCCGTAGTGGACGCGCGAGTAGGCGCCGACGCCGTTGTTCTTGATGCCGCTGCGGCCGAACGTGCTCTTGTAGAAGTCCCAGGTGAGCGCCGCGCCGTAGTGCGCGTCCGCGCCCGCGGTGGCCGCGTTGGAGTTGGTCCCGTTGCCCCAGGTGTCGCTGGTCTGCGAGTACAGGGTGCCGGTGCCGGAGCTGCCGTGGTTCAGGTTGTACGTCTTGTGGCCCCCGCGTGCCCCGTCGGTGAGCGTGTAGTTCGACCCCGACTGGGTCGTGGTCAGCGTGACCTGCCCGCTGTACTGGGTGTTGCCGATGCCGTTCTTGATGCCCTGGTACTCGAACAGCTTCTTGCCGGTGGCCGCGTCGGTGATGACGTGCAGCTGGTTCGGGGTGCCGTCGTCCTGGAGCCCGCCGACGACCGTCTCGTACGCCAGCACGGGCTTGCCGGTGGCCGCCCAGATCACCTTGCGGACGCTGTCCGCGGCCGACCTGGTCCCGCCGAGCGCCTTCGCCCGCTGCACGGCCTGCTTCTCCGCCGCGGCCTTCGACACGGCCGGGGTGAGACCGGCGACCTTCAGCGTGGCGTTCGTGGCCCGGACCACGTCCATGGTCTTGCCCGACTTCGCGCTGGTCACGACCAGGTCGCCGCCGAGCACGGGCAGGCCCGCGTAGGTGCGCTCGTACCGGGTGTGCAGCGTGCCGTCGCCGTCCTTGACGACGTCCTTGACGACCAGCTTCTCCTTGGCGCCCAGGCCGATCTGCCGGGCCGCGGCGGCCTTGCCGGCGTCGGCGTCGCGGATCAGCTCGGCGCGCTGCGAGGGCGTGAGCCTGACCGCCGCGTGGGCCGGGTTGACCTTGCCCGCCTGCGGCTTCGCCGGGGCGGCACTGGCGGCGCCGGACTGGACGGCGGCGGCGATCAGGGCGGCGACACCGGCGAGGGCGACGGTGGCGGTCCGGCGGGGGGACGTGGTGTGGGAGGTGCGTCCGCGAGAGGAATTGCTTCTCAACACTGACTCCTTCTGCGTGACCGCGGGTCGCGCGGCCAGGGGAGACCGGACGGTGGGTTGGGACGTCCGGGCAGAACAGGGCGTTACGCGGAACCACGTGCAGGTGCGGAGCCGGCTCACACAGGCGTGCCGAAACTGTGGGGTTGTTGTGAGTCGGCCAGGGAAGAGTGGCAGGAGATCTCGCCACCTGTCAGGACCGCGTCACAAAGTTGGCCGGAAATGGTCCGTTGACCGGATGTTCATGTTCGGTATGCGGACTGTTGGTCGGTGTCGCCTGTCTCCCCGTGCTCCCCGTGCCAGGTCCGCCACAGCGCCGCGTACGCCCCGCCGGCCGCCACCAGCTCCTCGTGCGTGCCCAGTTCGGTCACCAGGCCGTCCTCCATGACCGCCACCCGGTCCGCGTCGTGGGCCGTGTGCAGGCGGTGGGCGATGGCGATGACCGTACGGCCGTGCAGGACCGCGGCGAGGGCGCGCTCGGTGTGCCGGGCCGTGGTGGGGTCCAGCAGGGCCGTCGCCTCGTCCAGGATCAGGGTGTGCGGGTCGGCCAGCACCACGCGGGCCAGGGCGAGTTGCTGCGCCTGCGAGCCGTCCGTCGGCCGGCCGCCCGCGCCCAGGCGGGTGTCGAGCCCGTCCGGCAGGTCGCGGACCCAGCCGTCGGCGTCCACCGCCGCGAGCGCCGCCCACAACTCGGCGTCGCCGGCGGCAGGTTCGGCGATCAGCAGGTTGTCGCGGACCGTGCCCAGGAAGACATGGTGCTCCTGGGTGACCAGGACCACCTGGCGGCGCAGCAGCTCCGGCGCCAGTTCCGCCACCGGCACCCCGCCCACCGTCACCGTGCCGGAACCCGGCCGGTCGATGCCCGCGAGCAGCCGGCTCAGCGTCGTCTTCCCGGCGCCGGACGGCCCCACCACCGCGAGCCGCTCCCCGGGCCGTACCGTCAGGTCCACCCCGCGCAGCACCTCGCCGCCGCGCTCGTACGCGTACCGGACCCCGCGCACGTCGATCCGGTCGTCCGCCGGTCCCGCGGACCCGCCCCCGCTCTCCCCCCGGGGTGCCTGCGCGAGCCCCTCCACGCGGGCGAACGAGGCGCCGCTGCTCTGCAGTTGCTCCACCCGGATCAGGATCTGGTCCAGCGGCTCGGTGAACTGCCGCAGATACAGCGCCGCCGCGACCACCGCGCCCACCCCGACCGCGCCCCGCGCGTGCAGCCAGCCGCCGAGCAGCAGCACCCCGACCACCGGAACCGTGTACGTCACCTCGACCGCAGGGAAGAACACCGTCCGCAGCCGCAGGGTGTACAAGCGGGTGCGGCGGGATTCGGCCAGCGCGTTCCGGCTCGCCGCGGTCCGCCGCTCCCGCAGCCGGAACGCCTCCACCGTCCGCGCCCCGGCCGCCGTCGCCGCGACGATCTCCGCGACCCGCGAGGTCGCCGCGCCCTCGGCGAGATAGGCGTCCCGGGCCCGCCGCAGATACCAGCGCAGCGCCAGCTGGATCGGGGCGAGGCAGACCAGCCCGAACGCCCCCAGCAGCGGGTCGAGCAGGAACACCGCGCCCAGCACGAACACCGCCTGCACCGAGTTGACCAGCAGCTCCGGGCCGACGTCCCGCAGCGTGGTGCCGACGGCCGCCACGTCCGCCGTGCCCCGCGCGGTCAGGTCACCGGTACCGGCCCGCTCCACCACGGACGCGGGCAGCGCCAGCACCCGCTCGACGTACTCCTCGCGGACCCGGGCCAGCGTCCGCTCCCCGAACCGGTGCCCGACATACCGCGCCCAGCGGGCCAGCAGCAGCTGCGCCAGCGCGCACAGCACGATCCCCAGCGCCAGCCGGTCCACCGCGCCCGTCCCGTGCCCGGCGCGCACCTCGTCGACGATCCGGCCCACCAGCCAGGGCCCGGCCAGCCCCGCCGCCGAGGCCAGCGCGTTGAGCAGCAGCGCGGCGGCGAACGCCCGCCCGTCGGCCCGCACCAGCCGCACGCCGGCGCGGCGCACGGCTCCCCGGTCCGCGACCGGCAGCAGCCCCTCGCCGGCGGTCACCGTACGACCCCCGCCACATCGCCGGTGGCCCCGCCGCCCTCGGACTCCTCGGCGTCGCGCGCCACGAGCGCCCGGTAGCGGGGCTCCTCGGCCAGCAGCCGGCGGTGCGGGCCGCTCGCGGCCACCTTGCCGTCGGCCAGGAACAGGACGGTGTCCGCGTGGTCCAGGACCAGCGGAGAGGTCGTCGTCACCACGGTCGTACGGCCGCTGCGGGCGGCGCGGAGCCGTTCGGCGACCGTCGCCTCGGTGTGCGCGTCCAGCGCCGAGGCGGGTTCCACGGCGAGCAGCACCTCGGGGTCGGCCAGCAGCGCCCGCACCAGGCGCAGCCGCTGCCGCTGCCCGCCCGAGAGGCTGCGGCCCTGCCCGGCCACCACCGAGTCCAGCCCGTCCGGCAGGCCGCGCACCACGTCCTCGGCCGCCGCCGCGTGCACCGCCCGGCGCAGCGCCGCCTCGTCGGACGGGTGCGCGGCGGCCACCACCTCCCGCAGCGGGCCCGCGAACAGGTCCGCCTCGTTGTCCGCGACCAGGATCCGCCGCCGTACGTCCGTCAGCGGCACCGCGTCCAGCCGTGACCCGCCCCAGGTGACGTCGGTCGGGCCGTACCGGCCGAGCCGGTCGACCACGGCGGCGGCCTCGGCGGGCCGGGCGGCGGCCAGCGCGGTCAGCCGGCCCGGCACCACCCGCACCCCGGACGCCGGATCGTGCAGCTCGGCCGGCCCGGCGGGCGCCGGCCGGGTGCCGGCGTCCGGTTCCGGTTCCAGCCGCAGCAGCCGGACCGTCCGGCGCGCCGCCACCACGCCCCGGTTCAGGTCGTAGGCCATCTGCACGAAGAACGCGACCGGTCCGACCAGCACCGCCGCATAGCCGTAGACCGACACCAACTCGCCGACGGAGATCTCCCCTTGGGCGGTGAGCCGGGCCGCCGGCCAGGTCACCGCAGCCAGGAGCAGGGTGGGCAGGCCGACCCCGAGGGCCTGCACCCAGCTGGCCACCGCGCCCACCCGGTACCCCTGCGCCCGCAGCCGCTGCGAGTCGTTCCGGAACGCGTCCGCGAACAGCCCCTTGCCACCCAGCCCGTTGAGCACGCGCAGCCCGCCCGCGAGGTCGCCGATGCGGGCGGCGAGTACCCCCTGCCGCTCGCGGTACCCGCTCTCCGCGCCCTGCAGCCGCCGGGCCAGCGGCCCGGTCAGCAGCGCCGTCACCGGGACGCCGAGCAGCACCACGGCGGCGAGCGGCGCCGAGATCGTCAGCAGCAGTCCGGCCACCACTCCGTAGACCACGATCGCGCCGACGCCCGGCCCGACCACGGTCAGCGCCTGCGCCATGACCTGCACGTCACCGACCCCGATGGTGACGACCTCTCCGGCCCCGGCCCGGCGCGGCAGCGCGGCCCCCAGCCGCATCACATGCCCCACGAGCACCTTGACCGTACGGAAGTTGGCGTCCATCCGGACCCGGGTCATCGTCCGGTGCCGCAGGATGCTCAGCCAGGCGTTCACCGACCCGGCCACGAACATCACCCCGGTCCACCCGGCCAGCACCCCGAGCCGCCCCGACAGCAGCCCGTCGTCCACGGCCCGCGCCATCAGGTACGGCTGCGCGGCCAGCAGCACCATCCAGCCGCTGCCCAGCAGCGCCCCGGCCGCCGAGCGCCCCGGCTGACACCGCACCAGCCACCACAGGTACCACCAGCCGCCCCGGGCGTCGGGCGTGCCCGGATCCTCGTACGCGTCGATCATGCATCCCCCGATCCGTCGAGTACTTCATTGAACAGCCGACAGAAGGCGTGGCGGCAGGCCGCGGTCGTGGTCGCGGTCGTATGCGTGGTCCTGGTCGTGGTCGTAGGTCCAACGCCCGGGCGGGGTCCGGCCAAAACTCGGTGGGCGATGTCAGCGGCGGTCCGTACGCTCGCGATTGATGCCCACGACACGTGCAACCACCGAGACCGGCCGCTCCGCCGTGCGTACCCTGCTGCGGCTGTGGCCGTACGTCCGCCCCGTCCGGGCGCGGCTGTTCACGGCCGCGTTCGTCGCGGTCGTCGCCTCCTGCACGGGGCTGGTGATCCCGCTCGTCCTCAAGTGGATGGTGGACGGGCCGGTCGCCGACCGCGATCCGGCGGGCGTGTGGCTCGGCGCGCTGTGCCTGCTCCTGCTCGGCTTCGCCGAGGCGGTCCTGTTCGGCGTACGGCGCTGGCTCGTGGCCCGGCCGCTGTCCCACGTCGAGGCGGAGATGCGGGCGGACCTCTACCGGCGTCTGCAACGGCTGCCGGTGGCCTTCCACGACCGCTGGGCCTCCGGTCAGCTGCTCTCCCGCGGCACCACCGACCTGATGCTGCTGCGCATGTTCCTCGCCTTCCCGCTGACGTTCCTGCTCGTCAACGCGGTCACCATCCTCGTCGGCCTGGTGATCATGCTGATGCAGGACTGGCTGCTGGGCCTCGTCGTCCTCGGCCCCGCCGTCCCCGTGATGTGGACCTGCGTGGTCTTCGAACGGCGGTACGCGGAGGTGGCGCGGCGGGCCCAGGACCAGGTCGGGGATCTGACGACGGTGGTCGAGGAGAGCGTCCTCGGCATCCGCGTCATCAAGGGCTTCGGCCGCCACCGCAGCCAGGCCCGCGCGTTCCGTGAACTGTCGGGGCGGCTGCGGGGCACGGAACTGCGCAAGGCCCGGCTGCTGGCCACGATCTGGGGTGTCATCGTGACGCTGCCCGAGGTGGCGATCGGGGCGGCGCTGGTGCTGGGCGCCCTGCGGGTGGCGGACGGCCGGCTGTCCACGGGCACGCTGGTCGCCTTCCTGAGCACGGCACTCGCGCTGCGGTGGCCGGTGGACTCGATCGGGTTCCTGCTGGCGATGAGTCAGGAGGCGGCCACGGCGACCGAGCGGTACTTCGAGGTGATGGACGAGGTGCCGGAGGACGACTCGGTCACAGGCGGTCGTGCCGCCGGGGAGGCAACGGGACTGCGCTTCGAGGACGTCTCGTTCCGCTACCCCGACGCGGCCCCCGGCTCCCCGCCCCTCCTCACCCGCGTGGACCTGCACATCCGCCCCGGCGAGTCCATGGCCCTCGTCGGCGCCACCGGCAGCGGCAAGACCACCCTCACCGCCCTCGTCCCGCGCCTGCACGAGGTCACCTCCGGCCGGATCACGCTGAACGGCGTGGACATCGCCGCGATGTCCCGCGAGGAACTCCGCACCAAGGTCGCCGTCGCCTTCGAGGAGCCCACGCTGTTCTCGGCGAGCGTCGGCGAGAACGTGCTCATGGGCGCCCCGGACACCGCCGGGAAGCCGGACCTCGACCGCGCCCTCGCCATCGCCCAGGCCGACTTCGCGCACGCCCTCCCGCAGGGCACCGACACCCGCGTCGGCGAGCAGGGCCTCAGCCTCTCCGGCGGCCAGCGCCAGCGTCTCGCGCTGGCCCGCGCGGTCGTCGGCCGGCCCGAGTTCCTCGTGCTGGACGACCCGCTGTCCGCCCTGGACGTGCACACGGAGGCCGCCGTGGAGGCCGCGCTGCGGAAGGTCCTCGCCGACACCACCGCGCTGATCGTGGCCCACCGCCCGTCCACGGTGCTGCTAGCCGACCGGGTCGCCCTGCTGTCGGGCGGCCGGATCGCCGCCGTCGGCACCCACCAGGAACTGCTGCGCACCAACGCCGAGTACGCGCACCTGATGTCCGGCGAACAAGGCGACCCGGAGGACGACCGATGACCACGACGACGACCGCCGCCCCCGCCACCGACGACGACGATCTCCCGCGCCCCGAGGGCGCCGGCGACCCCGTCGACCGGGACGCCCTGCCCACCCCGCCCGGTGCCACGGCCGCCCTGCTGCGCTCGCTGCTCGCACCGATGAAGGCCCGGGTCACGCTCACCACGCTGCTGCTCCTGCTCCAGCAGGCGGCGGTGCAGGCGGGCCCGCTGCTGGTGGCGTACGCCATCGACACCGCCGTACCGGCGTTCCGCGACCACCGGCACGGCCCGCTGCTCGCGGTCGCCGCCGGCTATCTGCTGTGCGCCCTCGCCTCCGGCGCGCTGCAGTTCGCGTTCATCCAGACCTCCGCGCGGGTCAGCCAGGACGTGCTGCTGGACCTGCGGAGCCGGATCTTCCGGCACGCGCAGGCGCTGAGCGTCGACTTCCACGAGCGGTACACCTCGGGCCGGCTGATATCCCGGTCCACCACGGACGTCGAGTCGCTGCGCGAACTCCTCGACGAGGGGCTCCAGGAGCTGGTGACCGTCATCCTGTCGTTCGTCTACATCTCGGCCATGCTGCTCTGGCTGGATCTGGGCCTCGGTGCGGTCGCGGTGGCCTCCTTCGTGCCGCTGTACCTGCTCGTCCGGCTCTACCGGCGGCGCGCGGGGCGGGTGTACCGGGCCAGGTCCACGGCGATCGCGGCGGTGATCGTGAAGTTCGTGGAGACGATGAACGGCATCCGGCCGGTGCGCGCCTTCCGCCGGGAGGCCGCGAACGACGCCGAGTTCGCCGTGCTCAACAAGCGGCACGAGAGGACGAACGGGGACGCGCTGCTGGAGATGGCCCGCTATGTGGTCGGCTCCCGACTCGTGGCCAACACGGCGGTCGCGGCGATCGTGCTCTGGGGCGCCCACCGGGTGGCGTCCGGCTCGCTGGAGCTGGGCGTGCTGGCGGCGGCCGTGCTCTATCTGCGCCGGCTGTACGACCCGATCGACCGGCTCGGCATGTTCCTGAACTCCTACCAGTCGGCCGCCGCCTCCCTGGAGAAGATCGCCGGGCTGCTGGCGCAGACACCGTCCGTGCCGGAGCCGGCCCGGCCGCGGGAACTCCCGCCGCGGCAGAGCGAGCTCCCGGGGCGCGAGGTCGTGTTCGACGGGGTCCGCTTCGCCTACCGCACCGGCGGCGAGGTGCTGCCCCGCTTCGATCTGACCCTCCCCGCCGGGCAGACGGTCGCGGTCGTCGGCTCCACCGGCGCCGGCAAGTCGACCCTGGCCAAGCTGCTCGCCCGCTTCTACGACCCCTCGGACGGCCGGGTGCTGCTGGACGGCGTGGACCTGCGCGAGCTGCCGGTGTCCGAGCTGCGCCGCGGGGTGATCATGGTGACGCAGGAGGCGTTCCTGTTCTCCGGCACGGTCGCCGACAACATCGCCATCGGCCGGCCCGACGCGACGAGGGAGGAGATCGAGCGGGCCGCGAAGGCCATCGGGGCGCACGAGTTCATCAGCGCGCTGCCCGACGGCTACGACACCGACGTCCGCAAGCGCGGCGGGCGCATCTCGGCCGGGCAGCGCCAACTGGTCGCCTTCGCCCGGGCGTTGCTCGCCGACCCGGCCGTGCTGATCCTGGACGAGGCGACCAGCTCGCTGGACGTCCCGGGGGAGCGGGCGGTGCAGCGGGCGATGTCGACGGTGCTGCGGGGCCGTACCGCCGTCGTGATCGCGCACCGCCTGTCCACGGTGGAGATCGCGGACCGGGTGCTGGTGATGGAGCACGGCCGGATCGTCGAGGACGGCCGCCCGGACGAACTCGTCGCGGGCACCGGCCGGTTCGCGGACCTCCACCGGGCGTGGCGGGACAGCCTGGCGTAGCCCTACGGCACCCCCAGCTCGAACAGCGCGTACCCCGCGTACGACCCGGAGGCGAGCGCCGCGATGCCCAGCAGCGTGCACTGCACGGGCAGGCTCAGCCGGCGCATCGCGACCGCGAGCGGCAGGAACAGCGGGAAGCAGGGCAGCAGATAGCGGGAGATGTTGGCGACGATCTGCTGGCTGCCGAGCACCAGGACGAGCGTGAGGACGGTGTACACGACCAGCATCGCCGGCGGGCGCAGCCGCAGCAGCAGCGGCAGCAGCGCGCAGGCGAGCAGGATGACGGCGACGGAGATGACGTCGGCGAAGGGCCACGCGAAGAGGTAGTCGAACTTGCCCACGGGCACGGACGTCAGCACGTCCAGGGTCTGCTCGCCGTAGTCGAAGCTGTGCGCCCAGGCGCCCGACTGGAGCTTGAAGTAGCCGCGCAGGTCGCCCATCTCGTTGCCGACCCAGAGCAGATAGCCGATCAGCCCGAGCGGCGCGAGGGCCATGGCCAGCACCGGGCGGAGCACGCCGTCCTCGCGGCGGCGCAGGGAGAGCAGGGCGGCCACGCCGAGCGCGGCGATCAGCGCGGCGGCCGTGGGCCGGTTGAGGCCGGCCGCGAAGGTGAGCATCCCGGCGGTGAGCCAGCGGCGGGTGAGGACGGCATAACAGGCCCAGGCGGCCAGGGCCACGTACAGCGAGTCGGAGTAGACCGCCCACTCCACGCCCGAGCCCGGCCACACCGCCCAGAGCCCGGCCGCCGCGAACCCGGCCCGCCGGCCGCCGAAGCGCTCTGCCACGGCGTAGATCCCGAGGGCGGCGGCGAAGGAGGCGACGATCGAGACCAGCAGCCCGGCGCCGTACGAGCCGAGGCCGGTGACCGCCGAGGTCAGCCGGATCAGCGCCGGGTACAGCGGGAAGAACGCCGCCGAGTTGCCCTCCAGCGTGATCAGCCCGGTGGCGCCCGGGACCGGGATCAGCTTGGGGTCGTAGCCGTGCAGCGCGATCTGCTGGTACCACCAGCCGTCCCAGGTGGCCAGCACGTCCCAGGCGTGCGCGCCGCCGCCGAACCGGGGGTGCTTGGTGCGGTAGGCCCCGGTGGAGGACAGCAGGTACATGAACGAGCAGAAACCGGCCAGCTTCAGCGTGCCGAAGACGGCGAGGACCGGTCCGTGCCGGCGGGCGGCTGCCCGGAGCCGGGAGCCGGGCGAGCCGGGCGCGGACTCGGAGGCCGAGGAGCGTATCGGGGGCAGGGTCACGGTCACCGGGCCACCGGCCCCGGCCGGCGGGCCAGGGTGCGCCGCATCCGTGCGATCCCGCGCAGGTCCGCCAGCGCGGTGGCGAGGATGTCGACGCTGCTGTCCGGGTCGTCGACCCAGTCCACCGGCACCTCGTGGATCCTGAGGCCCGCCCGCTCGGCGAGCACCAGCAGCTCGGTGTCGAAGAACCACTCGCCGTCCCGCACCAGCGGCAGCAGCCGCTCGGCGGTCTCGCGCCGGACCGCCTTGAAACCGCACTGCGCGTCGGAGAAGCCGACGGCCAGGGTGCAGCGCAGCAGGGTGTTGTAGCAGCGGGATATGACCTCGCGCTTGGTGCCGCGCACCACCCGCGCGCCGGGCGCGAGACGGGTGCCGATGGCCAGGTCGGAGTGGCCCGAGATCAGCGGGGCGACCAGCGGCAGCAGCGCGGTGAGCCCGGTGGACAGGTCCACGTCCAGGTACGCCAGCACGGGTGCCCGGGAGCCCGACCAGGCGGCCCGCAGCGCCCGGCCGCGGCCCTTCTGGGGCAGCCGCAGCGAGGCCACCTCGGGCAGTTCGGCGGCCAGCCGGGCGGCGATGGCCGGGGTGCGGTCGGTGCTCGCGTTGTCGGCGATGGTGATCCGGAACGGGTAGGGGAAGGTGTCCCGCAGATGCGTGTGCAGCCGCCGGACGTTGGGCTCCAGGTCCTTCTCCTCGTTGAACACCGGCACGGCCACGTCCAGGACGGGCTCCTCGTGGTGCGTCCGCAGCGGGGTGCGGCGGGGTGCCGGGGCCGCGCCTGCTGGCCGGCTCGGTCGGCTCGGTCGGATGTACGTCATGTAAGTCCCCGTTTGTTCCTGTATGGAGGGCGTGCCGAGGGCACGCGTGGGCGAGGCGGAGAGCCGAGGGCTAGCCGCTCGGGCTGACCACCGACGAGGGCTCGTCCGACGGCTCGGCCGGCGCGCTCACCGTCGCCGTGGCCGGCGCGATGGTGCTGCCGGCCCGGCGGGTGGCCGTGGCCGTGGCCGACGCCGGCGGGTGCGAGGCGGTGGCCGTGCTCCCGGTGGTCGCGGGCGGGTCGGAGGTGGTCCAGGTGTCGGTGGGCGTCGGCGAGCCCGACGGTGCCGTGGTCGACGAAGGCGGCGGCGCGCTCGGCGACAGGGTCGGCGACTGGGTCGGCGAGGTGCTCGGCGTGGGTGCCGGACTCACGGCGGGCCGGGGGCGCGGGGCGGTGGGCCGGTCGTCGGTGTGGCCGTGCGGCCACAGGAACAGCCCCAGGCCGAGCCCGGCCACCGCCAGGACGGAACCGGCGGCCCGGCGCGCCGCGCGCACCCGGCGCCGGGCCCGCACCCCCGTGCGCAGCGCCTCCCGGTGCCGGGCCTCGAAGGACACCGGCTGCCGGTCCTGGTGCATGAGCTGGGTCAGCTGCCGCTCGAAGTGATCCATGACTTCTTCCCTCACCCCACCGGCTCGATGACGTCGGCCAGCAGCCGGCGCAGCCGGGCCACCCCGCGCGCGGCATGGGACCGGGCCGTGCCCACCGGGCAGCCCAGGGTCTCCGCGACCTGCCGGTCGGGCAGGTCCTGGTAGTAGCGCAGGACCACGGCGGCCCGCTGCTGCGGGGTCAGCCGCGCGAGCGCCGCCTCCAGCCGGGAGCGCTCCGCCACGGTCGCCGACATGTCGCCGTCCGCCGCCACCTCGGGCAGCTGCTCCACGGGCCGCTCGCCCCACCAGCGCCGCCGGGCCGAGCGGGCCGCGGCCCGCGCCAGCACCTTGCGCACATAGGCCTCCGGCGCCTCGTCGGCGACCTTCGGCCAGACGAACCACAGCTTGACCAAGGACTCCTGCAACAGGTCCTCGGCACGATGCCGGTCCCCTCCGGTGAGCAGACGGGCCAGATGGAACAACACCGACCAGCGGGCCGCCACGAACGCGTCGTACTCACCGGCCCGAGCCTGCTCCATCCTCACGGTTCCTGTCCTCGCCGGCTGTCTCTCACCAAGGGAAAGGCCCTGGACCCCCGCCCGCGCTGCACCAGGAGGACGTGATCCGCGTCACGCACAGCCGTCGCACAGGCTCAGGCGACCCGCAGCAGCAGCACCGCCCGCGCCGGCACCGTGATCTCCGTCCCCGCCCGGTGGACCGTATCCGGTGCCTGTGCCTGCTCCTCCACGGAGGTGTCCACGACCACCTCGTACCGCTCCGCCCAGGGCGCGCCGGGCAGCACGAAGCCGGTCGGACTCTCGCCCGCGTGCAGCACCGCGAGGAAGCTGTCGTCCACCACCGGCGCTCCCCGCTCGTCCCGGCCGGGGATGTCCCGCCCGGACAGGTACATGCCGAGCGTGGCGGCGGGCGCGTACCAGTCGCCCCGGGTCATCTCCGCGCCCCGCGCGGTGAACCAGGCGAGGTCCCGCAGCCCGTCCGCGGTCTGCGCCCGGCCGGAGAAGAAGGCCCGCCGGCGCAGCACCGGATGCCGGTGGCGCAGGGCGATGAGCCGCGCGGTCAGGTCGTACAGCGCCCGCCAGCCGGGCTCTTCCAGCAGCGACCAGTCCAGCCAGCCGATCTCGTTGTCCTGGCAGTAGGCGTTGTTGTTGCCGCGCTGGGTGCGGCCGAGTTCGTCGCCGGCCACCAGCATGGGCACGCCGGTGGACAGCAGCAGCGTCGTCAGCAGGTTCCGCAGCTGCCGGCGGCGCAGCGCGCGCACCCGCTCGTCGTCGGTCTCGCCCTCCGCCCCGCAGTTCCAGGACCGGTTGTCGTGCGTGCCGTCCCGGTTGCCCTCGCCGTTGGCCTCGTTGTGCTTGGTCCCGTACGACACCAGGTCGCGCAGGGTGAAGCCGTCGTGCGCGGTGACGAAGTTGACGGAGGCGTACGGGCGCCGGCCGCCCCAGGCGTACAGGTCGCTGGAGCCGGACAGGCGGTAGCCCATCTCGCGGACGTCGGGCAGGGCGTGCCGCCAGAAGTCCCGGACGGCGTCCCGGTAGCGGTCGTTCCACTCCGTCCACAGCGGTGGGAAGGCGCCGACCTGGTAGCCGCCGGAGCCGATGTCCCACGGTTCGGCGATCAGTTTCACCCGGCGCAGCACCGGGTCCTGGGCGATGACCGCCAGGAACGGGGAGAGCATGTCGACGTCGTGCATCGAGCGGGCCAGCGCCGCCGCGAGGTCGAAGCGGAAGCCGTCGACGCCCATCTCGGTCACCCAGTACCGCAGCGAGTCGGTGATCAGGCGCAGCACCTGGGGCTGCACGACGTGCAGGGTGTTGCCGCAGCCGGTGTAGTCGGCGTACCGGCGGGCGTCGTCCTGGAGCCGGTAGTAGCCGCGGTTGTCGATGCCCTTCAGGGACAGCGTCGGGCCCAGCTCGCCCGCCTCCGCGGTGTGGTTGTAGACCACGTCGAGGATGACCTCGATGCCGGCCGCGTGCAGCGCGCGCACCATCCGCTTGAACTCGCCGACCTGCTGGCCCGTCGTACCGGAGGCCGCGTAGGCCGCGTGCGGGGCGAAGTAGCCGATGGAGTTGTAGCCCCAGTAGTTCTTCAGCCCCCGGCGCAGCAGGTGGTCCTCGTGCGCGAACTGGTGGACCGGCAGCAGCTCGACGGCCGTGACGCCCAGCCGTGTCAGGTGCTCGACCGCGGCCGGGTGCGCGAGTCCGGCGTAGGTGCCGCGCAGCTCCTCGGGGATGCCGGGGTGCAGCTTGGTGAAGCCGCGGACGTGCAGTTCGTAGATGACCGAGTCGGCCCAGGGCGTCTTGGGGCGGCGGTCGTCGGACCAGTCGTCGTCATCGTGGACGACGACCCCCTTCGGGACGTACGGCGCCGAGTCCCGCTCGTCCCGCACGGTGTCCGCCACCTGCTGCTCCGGCCAGTCCCGGACGTGCCCGTACACCTGCGGCGGCAGGCCGAACTCGCCGTCCACCGCGCGCGCGTACGGGTCGAGCAGCAGCTTGGCCGGGTTCCAGCGGGCGCCGGTCCACGGGTCCCAGCGCCCGTCCACCCGGTACCCGTACCGCTGCCCCGGCATCACGCCCGGCACGAAGCCGTGCCAGATCTCGTGCGTCAGTTCGGTCAGCGGGATCCGCGTCTCCCGGCCGCCCTCGTCGAAGAGGCACACCCGGACCCCTTCCGCCCCGGCCGCCCACAGCGCGAAGTTGGTGCCGGCGACCCCGTCCGGGCCCACCCGGAAGCGGGCCCCCAGCGGGGTCGGCGCACCCGGCCACACGGCCGGGACGGGCGGTACGGACCGCCGGGCGCCGTTCGCCGCCGCCGGTTGCCCGCTCCCGGCGGCCGGCTCCCCGGCCGGTGCCCGCTGCTCGGCTGCGCTCGTCACTGTCGGCCCCTCTTCATCAGTGGCTCGCCCGAGGGGCGCGACCGGCCGTGCCGAGAAGCCGGGGGCGCTCGGCAAGAGCGCCCCCGGCCGCCCGGTACGGCCGCGCCCCGACGGCTCCGGTGCGGGCTGGGGGGTGCCCCCTCTGGGGAGGCTCCCCGGCGTGTCGTCCTTCCCTCTGTTCTGCCCAGCCCGTGGCTCGCACTCACGTTTCCCCGGAGCGTGCCCGGTCGTTGAGTCCCGCGTGAGGCACGCACAAGGACGCGCACGGCGCGCGGGGGCCGCGCTGGCCGCCGTACTGACATGGACGGGGCTGCTCGCGGGCTGCTCCGCGGACGGCTCGGGGCCGCTGGGCATCGGCGGGGCGCTGGGCAAGCCCCCGGCCCCCGAGGACGTCATCCGGGTGACCCCCGACGACGGCAGCAAGGGCGTACGCCCCGGCGAGCCGCTGCGGATCAGGGTGCCCGGCGGGCGCCTGGAGAAGGTGACCGTCGTCAAGGCGCAGGACGCGCAGGAGACGCCGGTCCCGGGGCACATCGAGGAGGACGGACTGACCTGGCGGCCCGACGAGGAGCGGCTGGCGCTCGCCGCCGAGTACACCGTCGACGTGGTCGCGCTGGACTCCCGGGGCCGCCGCTCGGCCCGGCACACCACCTTCACCACCTACGTCCCCGACGAACGGTTCATCGGCTACGTCACCCCCGAGAACCGCTCCGTCGTCGGCACCGGGATGATCGTTTCGCTCTCCTTCAGCCGGGAGATCGAGAACCGCGCCGCCGTCGAACGCGCCGTCCGCGTCACCGCCCGGCCGCCCGTCGAGATCCGCCCGCACTGGTTCGGCAAGGGCCGCCTGGACTTCCGCCCCGAGCGCTACTGGAAGCCGGGCACCGAGGTCACCGTCGACCTGGACCTGCGGGATGTCGAAGGCGCCCGCGGCAGCTACGGCCTGCAGGACAAGACCTTCTCCTTCACCGTCGGCCGCAGCCAGGTCTCCCTGGTCGACGCGGCCAAGCACACCATGGACGTACGGCGCGACGGACAGCTCCTCGCCACCGTCCCCATCACCGCGGGCGCCCCCAAGCACCCGAGCTACAACGGGAAGATGGTGGTGATGGACATGCTGGAGGTCACCCGCATGAACAGCCGCACGGTCGGCTTCGGCGGCGAGTACGACATCCCCGACGTCCCGCACGCCATGAAGCTCACCGACTCCGGCACCTTCCTGCACGGCAACTACTGGGCCCCGGACGCCCCCGGCCGGGCCAACGTCAGTCACGGCTGTGTCGGCCTGCTGGACGTCAAGGGCGGCAGCTCGGACACCCCGGCCGGCTGGTTCTTCGACCGCAGCCTCGTCGGTGACGTCATCGAAGTGGTGAACAGCAAGGACAGAACGGTCGCGCCCGACAACGGCCTCGGCGGCTGGAACATGGGCTGGAAGGAGTGGAAAGCGGGCGGCGCGGTGAAATAACCAGGTGAGGGGCGGGGGCGCGGTGCGGGTGTCGGGCGGAAGTTGCGACGGAACGGTGACATACGCCTGACACCGCGCTCAAATCCTGGCAGTTAATATGCGCGCACCGATGTGGTGGGGAGCGGGCCTGGTCAGGCCCGGTGGAGGGGAGAACAACTTGAACATGCGGCCTGTGGCGGGGGCGTCGGCTCGGGGGCGGCGAGGCCGTAGGGGACTGGCGGTCATAGCCGGCGCCCTGGTGCTGTCGCTCACCGCGTGCGGCGGAGGCGATGACTCAGGGTCCGGTTCCGGGGGCGGGAAGGACAAGGGCGGCCAGAAGGGCGGGCAGTCAACGGCCGCCGTCAGCATCGCGCCCAAGGCCGGTGCCACCGGCGTCGACACCAGCGGCGCGCTCAAGGTGAGCGTCGCCCAGGGCAAGCTGACCGAGGTCACCGTCAAGGACGAGAAGGGCACGAAGGTCGAGGGCGCCCTCACCGGCGGCGGCTCCTCCTGGACGCCGTCGACCCATCTGGCCGCCGCCACCAAGTACACGGTGCACGCGGTCGCCAAGGACTCGGAGGGCCGCGAGGCCGCCGAGGACGCCAGCTTCACCACGCTCACCCCGAAGAACACCTTCGTCGGCTCCTTCACCCCCGAGGACGGCTCCACCGTCGGCGTGGGCATGCCGTTCTCCGTCCGCTTCACCCGGGGCATCACCAACCCGCAGGACGTCGAGAAGGCCATCCGGATCAAGACCGAGCCGGCCGTCGACGTCGAGGGCCACTGGTTCGGCAACGACCGCCTGGACTTCCGCCCCGAGAAGTACTGGAAGGCCGGTACCAAGGTCACCGTCGACCTCGACCTGGACGGCGTCGAGGGCCGCGACGGCGTCTACGGCAAGCAGCGCAAGACCGTGAAGTTCACCATCGGCCGCGACCAGGTCTCGATCGTGGACGCCGAGAAGCACACGATGAAGGTCACCCAGGACGGCAAGGTCGTCAAGACGCTCCCGGTCACCACCGGCAAGCCCGGCTACGAGACCTGGAACGGCCAGATGGTCATGAGCGAGAAGCTCACCGTGACCCGCATGAACGGCGAGACGGTCGGCTACGGCGGTGAGTACGACATCAAGGACGTCCCGCACGCCATCCGCCTCACCACCTCCGGCACCTTCATCCACGGCAACTACTGGGGCGGCGGAGCCTTCGGCAACTACAACGCCAGCCACGGCTGCGTGGGCCTGCGCGACGTGCGCGGCGGCTACGACAGCTCCGTCCCGGCGGCCTGGTTCTTCAACCACTCGATGATCGGTGACGTGGTGGTCGTCAAGAACTCCCACGACGCCACGGTGGCCCCGGACAACGGCCTCAACGGCTGGAACATGTCGTGGGCCGACTGGAAGAAGTGAGCCCCGTCTGACGTACGGGCCCGGTGCTGTGACCTACGGCACCGGGCCCACTGTCGTTAGTCACCGTTAACCTGACCCCCATGACCGTCACTCTCGAAGTCGCCGAAGGCGTCGGCACGCTGCGGCTGGACCGGCCGCCGATGAACGCGCTGGACATCGCCACCCAGGACCGGCTGAAGGAACTGGCCGAGGAGGCCACGCGCCGCGACGACGTGCGCGCCGTGGTCATCTACGGCGGCGAGAAGGTGTTCGCGGCGGGCGCGGACATCAAGGAGATGCAGAACATGGACCACGCCGGGATGGTCCGGCGCTCCCGTGCCCTGCAGGACTCCTTCACCGCCGTGGCCCGCATCCCCAAGCCCGTCGTCGCCGCCGTCACCGGCTACGCGCTCGGCGGCGGCTGCGAGCTGGCCCTGTGCGCCGACTACCGCATCGCCGCCGACAACGCCAAGCTCGGCCAGCCCGAGATCCTGCTCGGCCTGATCCCGGGCGCCGGCGGCACCCAGCGGCTGCCCCGGCTGATCGGCCCCTCCAAGGCCAAGGACCTCATCTTCACGGGCCGTCAGGTCAGGGCCGACGAGGCCCTCGCCATCGGCCTGGTGGACCGGGTCGTCCCGGCCGCCGAGGTGTACGAGCAGGCGCACGCCTGGGCCGCGAGGCTCGCCCAGGGCCCGTCGATCGCGCTGCGCGCGGCGAAGGAGGCGGTCGACACCGGTCTGGAGGCCGACATCGACACCGGGCTCGCCGTCGAACGCAACTGGTTCGCCGGTCTGTTCGCCACCGAGGACCGCGAGCGGGGCATGCGCAGCTTCGTGGAGGAGGGGCCGGGGAAGGCGAAGTTCCTCTGAGATTCCCCGACCGTCAATCGCGTGAACTTCCCGGCGACTCCCGTGAGGGTGCTTGCCATTGACGGGTCGTCTCATTCGTGTCCCTCGATGGGGCGGTTTATGGGAGCCTTAAGGCAGCCTTAAGCCTGCCTTGTCGAGGGAGTCTGTCGATTGCCCGGAAGCGATCCGTCGTCGCAGGTCAACCGGGCTGTGCCGGGGATCGACATGCCGTGGGCATATGCCGAGCGACGGGCGCGGAACGGGGGCGCACGAGGGGCGTATTCCTTCGGAACGGCCCCCAAGCCCGCTCCGGACGGCCATCATGGGGGCATGGCGGGGCTGGAGGGCATCGAACAGCCGCGGGGACACAGCCGTGCTGCCGCGGCACGCTGGTCGCCCGCGGTCGAGGACGAACAGGCGCTCAAGGCGCTCGAACTGTTCGGAAACCCGACGGAGGCGGAGGTGCCGCTGCCCTCCCGCCCGGAATCCGCGGCCACCGCCCGCCGGCTCGCCCAGGTCGTCATTCTGCGCACCTGGCACCTCACCCCCAAGCTGACCGAAGACGCGGTCCTGCTCGTGTCGGAACTCGTCGGCAACGCCGTCCGGCACACCGGCGCCCGCGTCTTCGGCCTGCGGATGCGGCGCCGTCCCGGCTGGATCCGGGTGGAGGTCCGCGACCCCTCGCGCGGGCTGCCCTGTCTGATGCCGGTCCAGGAGCTGGATGTCAGCGGACGCGGCCTGTTCCTCGTGGACAAGCTCTCCGACCGCTGGGGCGTCGACCTGCTGCCGCGGGGCAAGACGACCTGGTTCGAGATGCGCGTCGCCGACCGTTAGCGGGGGCGCTTCCGCGCGGCCGACCCGAAACCGCCCGCCGATCGGGCGAATCGGCAGATTTCTTACCTTTCGCCCCTTAAATGGTGCGCGTGACCACCACCAACCGCCGCGGGGTGCTGCGTGCGGGCGCCGGGACCCTCGTCGGCGGTGCGCTCGCCGCCGGGTGCGGCACCGGCCGGGCAGCCGCGCCCCGAGCCCCCGAGAGGTCCCCCCGGCCCGCGGCGCCCACCCGGGCGGCCCCCGCCCCCCGTCCCTACCCCGGCCTCCCCGCCCAGATCACCCACGGCCCGCGCACCCGCCCCCAGGTGGCCCTCACCTTCCACGGCCAGGGCGACCCCGCTCTCGCCCGCACCCTGCTCGCCACGGCCGAGCGGCAGGGCGCCCGGCTCACCGTGCTCGCCGTCGGCACCTGGCTGGACGAGCACCCGGAACTGGCCCGCCGCATCCTCGACGGCGGCCACGACCTCGGCAACCACACCCAGCGGCACATCGGCATCAACACCCTGGCCGAGGCGGACGCCCGCCGGGAGATCACCGACTGCGCCGAGCGGCTCGACCGGCTCACCGGATCCATCGGCACCTGGTTCCGCCCGTCCCGCGCTCCGGCCGCCTCCCCGCTCGTCACCCGGCTGGCCCGCGCCGCCGGCTACCCGCACGTGCTGTCGTACGACGTCGACTCGCTCGACTACACCAGCCCCGGCGCCACCGCCGTCACCCGCACCGTCCTCGCCGGCGTACGCGGCGGATCGGTGGTGAGCCTGCACTTCGGGTACCCGGACACGGTCGCCGCCCTCCCCGACGTCCTGACCGAACTCGGCCGCCGCGGACTGCGCGCGGTCACCACCACGGAGCTGCTGAGCTGATGCGAACCACGAAAGCCGTCCGCCTGCTGGCCGCCGGCGTCGCCGTCACCGCCCTGACGCTGCTCTCGGCGTGCGGCGGCGGGACGCCGGACCACGAGGACGAGGCCCTCGGCAGCAAGGCGCCGGCCCGGCCGCAGGCGCAGAAGCCGCGGGTGAACGTGCTGCCCGGGATGCCGCCCGTCGAGGACCCGGCCGACATCTACGCAGCCGACCGGCCGGACCGGCTCTCGCCCGTGGTCAAGGACTTCCCCTCCCGGGTGTACGTCCCCAACACCAACTCCGACACCGTCACCGTCATCGACCCCGCGACCTACCGGGTCGTCGAGACCATCCCGGTCGGCCGCCAGCCCCAGCACGTCGTGCCGTCCTGGGACCTGAAGACCCTCTGGGTCAACAACGACCTCGGCAACACCCTCACCCCGATCGACCCGCGGACCGGCAGGGCGGGCAGTCCGGTCGACGTGCACGACCCGTACAACCTCTACTTCACGCCCGACGGCAAGTACGCCGTCGTCATGGCCTCCATGGACCGCGAGCTGGTCTTCCGCGACGCGCACACCATGAAGGTCGTCAAGTCCGTGCCGGTCAGCTGCTACGGCGTCAACCACGCCGACTTCTCCACCGACGGCCGCTACTTCATCGTCTCCTGCGAGTTCAGCGGCGAGATCCTCAAGGTCGACACCGCGAGGATGAAGGTCGTCGAGCAGGAGAAGCTGCCGTTCCACGGGGCGATGCCGCAGGACGTCAAGCTCTCCCCGGACGGCAGGCTGTTCTACATCGCCGACATGATGGCGAACGGCGTGTGGATCCTCGACGGCGACAGGTTCACCCGGCCCCGGTTCCTCGCCACCGGCAAGGGCGCCCACGGCCTCTACATCAGCCGCGACTCACGCGAGATGTACATCTCCAACCGCGGCGAGGGCACCGTCTCCGTCTTCGACTTCCACCGGAACCGGCTCACCAGGAAGTGGGAGCTGCCCGGCGGCGGCAGCCCCGACATGGGCGGCGTCTCCGCCGACGGCAAGGTGCTGTGGCTGTCCGGCCGCTACAACTCCGAGGTGTACGCCATCGACACCGCCACCGGCACCGAACTGGCCCGGATCAGGGTCGGCAGCGGCCCGCACGGACTCGCCGTCTACCCGCAGCCGGGCCGCTACTCGCTGGGGCACACCGGCATCTTCCGCTGAAGCAGCAGCTCCGAGCCCACCGGACGGTACCCCGCCGCCTGGAACGCCCGCAGGCTGCGGGCGTTCCCCGGGGCTATCTGCGCCCACAGCGGCTCCGTCGCGAGCTGCCGGGCCGCCGTCACCAGCGCCCGCCCCAGCCCCCGCTGCCGGGCGCCCTCGTCGACCTCCACCGACACCTCCAGCCGGCCGGCGACCCCGCGCCCCATGACCAGCACCCCGCCGTCGGCCGTCCAGGCGCGCACGTCGTCGCGCCGCCCGCGGGCGTAGGCGATCCGGGGATGGCCCGCGTCCTCGATCTCCGTCAGCGCGAGCGGCGGCCCGCCCGGCAGCGGGTCGCCCACCAGCACCGCGTCGACGGTCTCGGTCCGGCGCCCCGTCCGGTCCAGGAGGGCGGTGAGGAAGCGCGGGTTCATCGTCGCCGCCAGGGCGTCGCAGTCCGTGCCGCGCAGCGTCTCGCGCACCCACTCCGGGTCCTCGTCGGTGAAGACCACCGAGTGCGCGGTGAAGGACACCACCCCCGCGTCCCGGGGCGAGGGCTGCGGTACGACCGTCGTACCGCCGTCCGCCGGCGGGAAGACGCCGGCCGCCGCCGCGTCGAGAATGTCCCGCAAGGTCGCCAAGGCCCGCTCCTTGAGTCTCCGCCCACTGGAAGGCCCAGACTCGCAGACATGATCGAAGACGGCACCGGACTCTTCCCCATCGGCGAGCCGGCCCGGGTCACCGGACTGGAGCGCAGAGGACTTCGCCCGGGTGGTCGCCGCACTCCGGGCTCGTGCGGCCCGTTAATCTGACCAGCGTCAGTACGCCAGCACGGCATGAGAAACACGAACAAAAGGGGCGGATCGGTGGCGGACATCGAGGAAGCACGCAAGCAGTTCCAGCGGATCGACGTGGACGGTGACGGATTCATCACCGCAGCGGAGTTCAAGTCCGCCCTGGCGCAGGAGGGTGACTGGAACGTCACCGAGACGGTCGCGGAGGCCATCATCAAGTCCCGCGACCTCAACGGCGACAAGGTGCTGTCGTTCGACGAGTTCTGGGCCTACCTGAACAAGTGACCTGCACGGGAGGGGGTGCCCGGTCCACGCGGACCGCGCACCCCCTCTCGTCATGCGCCGCGCCGCACGCGTACGCTCCAGCGGCCCTCATGCCGCTCCAGCGCCAACGGCAGGCCGAAGCACCTGCCGACCCGGTCACCGGTGAGCACCGACCCGACCGGACCCGAGGCCAGCACCCGCCCCCCGCGCAGCAGCACGGCATGCGTGGTGCCGGCCGGCAGCTCCTCCAGATGGTGCGTGACCAGGACCGTCGCCAGCGCCGGCCGCTCCGCCCGCAGCTCCTCGAGCGCCTCGATCAGCTGCTCCCGGCCCGGCAGATCCAGGCCGGTCGCCGGCTCGTCCAGGAGCAGCAGCCGCGGCTCGGGCATCAGCGCCCGCGCGATCAGCGTCCGCCCGCGCTGCCCCTGCGACAGCGTCGGCCACCGGGCGTCCCGGAGCGCGGCGAGCCCCAGCGTGGCCAGCAGCGACTCGGCCCGCTCCACCTCCTCCGGGGCCGGCCGTCGGCGGGGCACCGGCTCGACCGAGTTCGTCACCCCGGTGAGCACCACGTCCCGTACCCGCAGCGGCGAGGTCAGCGGATGACGGGGGTCGACGTGCCCGATGTGCGCCCGCAGCTCGCGCAGGTCCACCCGGCCCAGCCGGCGCCCGAGCACCTCGACCGAGCCCCGGGTCGGATGGACCAGCGCACCGAGCAGCCCGAGCAGCGTGGACTTGCCCGCGCCGTTCGCGCCGAGCAGCGCCCAGTGCTCACCGGCCCGGACGGTCAGCGAGACCTCCTGGAGCAGGGCCCGCCCGTCCCGGACGACGTGCACGTCCTCGGCGCGCAGCACCTCGCTCATCGGGCGACCCGCATCGCACCCGCCCGGTTCACCGCGGACAGCACCGCGTGCACGCTGGCCGACGGGCCCGTGCCCGTGCCCGCGCCCCAGGCCGTGACCCCGTCGACCCGGCACCGCGCGAAGGCCGCCGCGCCGTCCTGCGTGAACTCCAGGACGTCGACCGTGACACCGGCGCCGGCCAGCGCGTCGACGAACGCGGTCAGCGGGCCGGCGCCCGTGCCCTCGTGGTCGCCGGCCCGGCCGCCCGCCTCCAGCGTGCCGACGAAGCGGTGGACGCCGGGCGCCTCCTCGTGCGCGGACCAGGTGTGCAGCCGTACGGCACCCTCCGCCAGGTAGGTCGCCCGGAACAGTTCGTACAGCTCCTTCGGCGTCGCCTCCCGCCCGCTGTCGTCCGTCGTGTCCTGCACGATCCGCGCGAACTCGGGCCGCATGCCCGGCGGCAGCGCGATCCCGGCGTGCTCGCGCAGCAGGTACGCCACCCCGCCCTTGCCCGACTGGGAGTTGACGCGGATCACCGCCTCGTACGACCGGCCCAGGTCGGCCGGGTCGACCGGCAGGTACGGCACCGCCCACGGCGCCTCCCGCTCGGGCACCCCCGACTCGCCCGCCCGGCGCGCACGGTGGACCAGCCCCTTGCTGATCGCGTCCTGATGGGTGCCGGAGAACGCGGTGTGGACCAGCTCGCCGGCGTACGGGTGCCGCGGGTGCACCGGCAGCCGGTTGCAGTGCTCCACCGTCTCCCGTACGGCGTCGATGTCCCCGAAGTCGACCATCGAGTCGACCCCTTGGGCGTACAGGTTGAGGGCGAGGGTCACCAGGTCGACGTTGCCGGTGCGCTCGCCGTTGCCGAACAGGCAGCCCTCCACCCGCTGGGCGCCGGCCAGCACGGCGAGCTCGGCGCAGGCGACACCCGTGCCGCGGTCGTTGTGCGGGTGCACCGAGAGGATCACCGAGTCCCGGCGGGAGAGGTTGCGGTGCATGTACTCGATCTGGTCGGCGTAGACGTTCGGGGTGGCGATCTCCACCGTCGCCGGCAGGTTGTGGGTGACCGGGCGGTCCGGGCTCGCGTCCCACAGCCCGGTCAGCCCGTCGCACAGGTCCAGGACGAAGTCGGGCTCGGTGAGGTTGAAGGTCTCCGGCGAGAACTGGAAGCGGATGCCGGGC
The DNA here is from genome assembly GCF_040645635.1 of Streptomyces sp. NPDC046727. Classification (NCBI taxonomy): domain Bacteria; kingdom Bacillati; phylum Actinomycetota; class Actinomycetes; order Kitasatosporales; family Streptomycetaceae; genus Streptomyces; species Streptomyces sp. NPDC046727. The sequence continues at coordinate 135,193 of NZ_JBEYYR010000018.1, read as the reverse complement.
GCGTCCCCGGCCCGCCGCGCCATGTGCTCCGCGGCCTCCCGCACGGTCCGCCACACCTCGGCCCGGCTCCGGCCGAGCACCACGTCCCGCCACACCGGCGAGGTGGCGATGTACAGGTGGACCACCGCCCGCGGCAGCCCCTCGATCGCGTCGAAGGTCCGGTCGATCAGGTCGGCCCGGGCGGGCGTGAAGACCACGGGCGTCATGTCGTCCGGTACGGCACCGCTGTCCACGAGGTGCCGGACGAAGTCGAAGTCCGTCCGGCTGGCGGACGGATAGCCCACCTCGACCTCCTTGAAGCCCACTGCCACCAGCAGGTCGAAGAGGCGGCGCTTGCGGGGCGTGTCCATCGGCTCGGCCAGCGCCTGGTTGCCGTCCCGCAGATCGACGGGCACCCAGAGCGGGGCGCGCTCGATCCGGGCGTCGGGCCAACCGCGGTCGGCGGCCGGCACGCTCACCCGCTCCTGGTAGGGGCGGTAGCGGTGGTACGGCATGGGGCTGGGGCGCTGGGGATTCCAGGGTGTCGTCATGGCGGTCGCTGCCTTCGGGGCGGTCGGACGGTGACCGGCAGCACGGCGTCCCGCGGCGGGGCGCCGGTCGCGTCAAACCCCGCCGCGGCAGCCGAGAAGAAGGAGACCGCGGAGCGTCATGCCGGGTACGCTAGCCACACCTCAGCTCCTCAGACAAGTGAGAATCGCTGCGCAACCCCCGTACTCCCGGAACAAGTTGGTGACCCCATGCCGCTCGGCGCCCTCCGCCCCAGCCCCCTGGTCGAACAGGCCACGGACCGGCTGCGTGCCCAGATCACCGCCGGTCACTGGCCGGTCGGCGGCAAACTGCCCGGCGAGACCACCCTGGCCAGGGAACTCGGCGTCGGCCGCTCCACGGTCCGCGAGGCCCTGCGCGCCCTCGCCGGCGCCGGGCTGGTCCGGCCCCGGCACGGCGCCGGGGTCTTCGTCATCGCCACCGAGCCCGTCGAGGACTGGCCCACCCGGCTGCGCCGGGCCGCCGTCACCGACGTCTACGAGGTCCGCATCGGCGTCGAGGTGCAGGCGGCCCGGCTCGCCGCGCACCGGCGCACCCCCGAGGACGTCGAGGCGCTGCGGGCCGCGCTGGAGGGGCACCGTACGGCGGCCGCCGGTGACGACGCCGGCTTCGTGGACGCCGACATCGCCCTGCACGCGGCGGTGGTCGCCGCCGCCCGCAACCCCGTCCTCACCGGCCTGTTCGCCGAGTTCGTGCCCGTCCTGCGGGAGGGCCTGGTGACCCTGCTGGACCTCACCCGCCTGCGCGAGACGGACCCCGGCACCGGGGACGACACCCACGCGGCCCTCGTCCGGGCCATCGCGGACGGGGACGCGGACAGGGCCGCGACGGTGCTGCTGGGGGAGCTGGAGGGGACACTGAGGCTGTTGCGGGCCGGGGAATGACGGCGGGTCATCCCGCCCTGCGGTACCGCCCCGGCGCCACCCCGAACTCCCTCTTGAACGCCTTGGCGAAGGCGAACTCCGAGGTGTAGCCGGTGCGTTCGGACACCTCGCGCAGCGACAGATCGTCATGGCGCAGCAGCCGGCCCGCCGTGGTCATCCGCCACCACGTCAGATACGTCAGCGGCGGCTCGCCCACCAGCGCCGCGAACCGGCGGGCGAACGCCGCGCGGGACAGCCCGCCGACCGCGCCCAGCTGCGCCACCGTCCAGGCGCGGCCCGGCTCGCCGTGGATCGCGCGCAGCGCCGCCGCGACCGCCGGGTCGGCCAGCGCGGCCGCCCAGCCCCGGTCCCGGCCCGCCGCCCGCTCGCTCTCCCACCAGGCCCGCAGGATGTACAGCAGCAGGGTGTCCAGCAGCGAGGTGACGATCGCCTCGCTGCCCGGCCGCCGTTCCTCCAGCTCCATGCCGAGCAGCTCCACCGCGGCCCACAGCGAACGGTGGCCGCCCACCCGGGCGGGCAGGTGCACGACCTCGGGCAGCTCGGCCAGCAGCCGGTGCGCCCGGTCGCGGTCGAGCCGGTAGGTGCCGCACAGGGTGACGGTGTCCGGACAGCCCTCGCGCGCCTCCCCGGCCGGCGGCTCGGGCGGCCCGCTCCAGGTGCCGTCGGGCAGCAGCCGTACGTCCTGCAGCGGCACATCGAGTCCGCTGGCCAGCGCGTGCCCCTGTCCGTGGGCCAGGAAGACGACATCGCCGGGGGCCAGCGCGACCGGCTCCCCGCCCTGCGGGATCAGCCAGGCCGAGCCGCGCAGCATCACATGGAACCCGGCCTCGTCGGCCGCCGCGAACCGCAGGCCCCAGGGCGCGTACTTGTCCCGGCGCGCGGAGTGCGGCCGGCCGGTCCGCATGGCGGCGACCACGTCACTGAGCACGTCCATGGGGGCGACCCTAGCCCCGCTCGGTCCACTCGGGAAAGACGATCGGACAGGAAACAGAGATCACAGGACATGGAACGTCTCCCGGACCGGCCATAGCGTCGACGGCATGGCAATCACCGCACGCACCGTGCTCTTCCATGAAATCGGCGGCCCCGACGTCCTCACCATCGAGCGGACGGAGCTGCCCGAGCCCGGCCCGGACCAGGTCCTGGTCAAGGTCGAGACGCTCGGCCTCAACCGCGCCGAGGCGATGCTCCGCTCCGGCACGTACTTCTACCGGCCGACCCTGCCCGGCTCCCGCAACGGCTACGAGGCGGCCGGCGAGGTGACCGCGGTCGGCGCCGACGTCACCGCCTTCGCGCCGGGCGACCCGGTGCTGTCCGCGGCCGACTTCCACCTCAGCACCCACGGGGTGTACGGCGACCACGTGCTGCTGCCCCAGACCTCGCTGGTGCCCCGCCCGGCCGGTGTGGACGCGGTCACCGGGGCGGCCGTCTGGCTCACCTACACCACCGCGTACGGCGCCCTGGTCGAGCGGGGGCGCATGGCGGCCGGCGACCACGTCCTGATCACCGGGGCGTCCAGCGGGGTCGGCACCGCCGCGATCCAGGTGGCCCGGCGGGCCGGGGCGGTGCCGATCGCCACCACCCGCACCGAGGCCAAGCGGCAGGCGCTGCTCGACCTCGGCGCCGAGCACGTCATCGTCTCCGGGCAGGAGGACGTGGCCAAGGAGACCCGGCGGCTGACCGGCGGACGGGGCGCCGGGATCGTCCTGGACGCGATCGGCGGATCCCACTTCCGGGAGCTGGGCGCGGCGGCGGCCACCGACGGGATGCTGATCAGCTACGGCTGGCTGTCCGAGCGGCCCACGGAACTCCCCATGGAGTGGCCGCTGACCGTCCACGGCTACAGCAACTTCGCCCTGATGGAGAGCGCGGACGGCCGCCGCCGGGCCGTCCACTACATCGGGTCGGGCCTGGCCGACGGGACGCTCCGCCCGGTGATCGGCGAGGTCTTCGACGGCCTGGAGCGGATCGTGGACGCGCACCGGCTGATGGAGTCGAACGAGCACATGGGCAAGATCGTCGTACGGATCTGAGCGCGCTCCGCTCTGCCGCGCCGGCAGGAATAGGCCCTGTCCCCGCGAGGTTGACCCGGAAGACAGAAGCATGCACATGCATGAATCATCGGAAGGTCAGCCATGAAGATCGGCATCATCGGCGCGGGGAACATCGGCGGCAACCTCACCCGGCGGCTCACCGCCCTCGGCCATGACGTCCTCGTCGCCAACTCCCGCGGCCCCGAGACGCTCCGGGAACTGGCCGAGGAGACCGGCGCGACCCCGGTCCGGGCCGAGGACGCGGCCAAGGGCGCCCAGGTCGTGGTCGTCACCGTCCCGCTGAAGGCGGTCCCGGACCTGCCCGCCGGGCTGCTGGACGGCGCGGCCGAGGGCGCCGCCGTGATCGACACCGGCAACTACTACCCGCGCGAGCGGGACGGCCGGATCGCGGCCATCGAGGACGAGGGTCTCACCGAGAGCCGCTGGACCGAGCAGCACCTCGGCCACCCGGTGATCAAGGCCTTCAACGGCACCTACGCCCAGGACATCCTGGACCGCCACCGCCCCGCGGGCGCCCCGGACCGCATGGCCCTCCCGGTCGCCGGCGACGACGAGCGGGCCAAGGAGACCGTCCGCGCCCTCATCGACGAACTCGGCTTCGACACGGTGGACGCCGGCTCCATCGCCGACTCCTGGCACCAGCAGCCGGGCACGCCGGTCTACGGCCTGCGCGCAGGCACCGCCGCCGTGCAGAAGGCCCTCACGGAAGCCTCCCCGGAACGCCCGGCGGACTTCCGGGGCTGAGTCTTCCCGGCCCCTACGGCGTGGCCCACTCGCGCAGGTCGCCCTTTGCGGCGAAGCGGGCCACGTCCTTGTCGTGGGGTTCGCTGGTGTACTGGTGGAACCGCCACTTCGCCTTGATCCGGGGCTTGCCCGCGGTGACGTAGTCGGCGATCCACAGCCCGTCCCCGGCGTAGGACGTGCTGTCGACGGTCAGCCAGAAGTGGCGGTTGCAGTAGAGCACGACCCTGTTGTGCGGCCGTAACTCCTTCAGCTTGTGGATGAAACGGTCCTTCTCCGCATTGCTCGCGTGGGTGCCGTCGCCGGTGGTCTCCCAGTCGACGGCCAGGAGGTCGCCGGGGCGGTCCGGGGCGTGGCGGAGGAAGTACTCGGCCTGGGCCGTGAGGTCGCCGGGCCACAGGAAGTGGTAGAAGCCGACGACGAGTCCGGCGTCGCGGGCCGTCTTCGTCTGCGCGGTCAGCCGGGGATTGACGTACGAACGCCCCTCCGTCGCCTTGATGAAGACGAAGGAGAGGCCGTCCGTGCCGTAGGAGGAGGACTGGTAGGCGCTCACGTCGATGCCATGCAGCATGTGAGGGTTGTCCCCCGTGCGCGCCCGTCCGGAACCTCAGCTTCGGGTGGTCACCGAACTCAGTACCGATGCCGGCTTCGCCGACCAGTCGGACGTGATCAGGCTCGCGTGGTCCTTGGCCAGCAGGGCGAGCCGGGCGGCGACCTCGGCGTCCGTCGGACCGGTGGAGGAGATCGCCGGGGACACGTTGTGGGCGTCCGTCGTGATCAGTATGTAGTGGTTCGCCGAGTAGAACGACGTGTCGTAGCCGTTGTTGACGTACGTGGCCGCGTCACCGTCGAAGAAGACGAACCAGGGGCGGATCGAGGCGTCGTAGCGGCTGGTGCGCGGGTCGCCGTTCGCGGCGCCCAGGACGGCCGGGAACGCCTGGGCCGCGGAGATGTCGCCGGCGGCCTGGAGGTCGCGCAGGTGGTCGCCGTACTCCTCGTCCGTCCAGTAGTGGTCGAACGGGTTGGCCTGCTCCACCGTGCCCGGGATCAGGTCGAAGACGAACTTGCCCTTGAGGGAGTCCCGGGAGGGCCAGGCATTGGCCTTCGCCGCCGCGTCCAGCGTGCCGTACGTCCCGCCGAGCAGGTCGGCAGGTCGGTAGACGCTGCTGCCCAGCTTCTGCGCGACCAGCGTGTCGAACTCGTCGGGTCCGAGGCCCGCGTTGTTGTTGAAGCCCACCTTGAGCTCGACCTTGACGACGATCGGCGGGTGGTCGGGGTGGAGCTGGTTCCAGGCGGCCATGTTGTCCAGGCAGCTGCCGAGGTCCTGGTTGCGGTTCTTGCTGTACAGCTCGCCCGGTGTCTTCGCCGCCTCGCAGTTGTTGTCGTTGCCCAGCGGGTTGCTGTGGGAGACCCGCCAGCGACGGGTGAGGCTGTCGGCGTAGACGTCCAGCTCCAGCAGTGAGGCGCCGGAGTCCAGCGCCTGCGCGAAGTACGCGTACTTGGTCTTCTCGTAGGCGTTGTGCGTGCCGATGGCCGTCGTCTCGGAGAACTTCGGCGACGCCGCGTGGGCGTTGCCCGGTGCCACCGCCAGCAGAGCGGCGGCTCCCACGAGCGCCGCCAACCGTCTCAAACCACCTGTCACCGAACTCCCTTTCGTTGTCGCCGGGTTGGCGGCAGCGTAGGGCCGTGCGGTTACCGTACGGTAGCCCCAGGAGGAACATCCTTCGGGTTCAGCTCACCAGGCCGAGGCGGGCGGCCGTCACTCCGGCCTCGAACCGGCTGGACGCGCCGAGCTTCTCCATGATCTGGTTCATCAGACGGCGCAGGGTGCGGTCCGAGCAGGCCAGCCGGCGGGCGATCGTCTCGTCCTTGGCGCCGGTGGCCAGCAGCGCCAGCACCTCACGTTCCTGCGCGGACAGCGCGCATCCGCTGCGCCCGTGTCCGGTGCGCCCGTGTCCGCTGTGCCGCTCGGTGTGCGGTCGTGCGAGGTCCCAGGCGTGGGTGAAGACCCTGACGAAGCACTGCGCGACCGGTGTGCTGTGCAGGATGACGTCGCCGCCCTCGCCCTGCGGGCCCGGCCCCGCCCCGATGACGACGATCGCGCGATCCACGACGTTCATGTGGAGCGGCACCGTCGCGGCGACCCGCACCTCGGCCCCGGCGTCGGTCAGCGCGTTCAGATAGCGGGCCGGCGCGTGGGAGCGCAGGGCCTGCTGCGAGGTCAGCATGCGGATGCGGATCCCGTTCGCCGCCATCTCCAGGTCCCGGACGAGGCTGGCTTCCAGAACCTGCGCCGGCGGGAAGGAGTTGCGCATCGCCAGGAACTCCTCCCGGCTCAGCGCGTCCAGCTCCTCCAGCCGCTCCCGGGTGTGCTCGCGGTCCGTGAAGTACTCCGTCTCCACGGCCTCCCGGGCGTCGAGGCGGGGGGCCGACAGCAGGGACAGGACGTCGTCCAGCGCCTGGGCGTCACGGCCGAGTCCCTCGACCGTCTCCCGCAGGCGGCGCCGGTGTTCCGCGACGAAGTGCCGCAGGGCGCGGTCCGGGGTGCTGAGCCGCTCACCGCTCGGGTCCAGCAGCCGCCGGTCCGCCAGCCACCGCGTCAGCTCGGCGGAGATTCCCCGCAGTTCCTCCCGCTCGGTGGCCACATCCCGCACCCCCGACCTCGCGATCCGCTCCACCATCGCCAGGTAGGCCTCCTTCGCCCCGGTGTCCGTGGACTGCCGGCCCCGCGGAGAGTTCTGCGCCGCATGCATGCGCGCACCCTAGGGGCGCCCCGGGCGGGAGGCCAGAGAGGTCGCTCGGACCGCGGGGGCGGGCGGCGGGACTGGCCAGGAGCGGACGTGCCGGTTTCGGACAGGCGCGGGCGGGCCGCCCTCCCGGTTAACCTCGTGGCCGCCCGCCCGGCTCCCCGGGGCCCGGCGCGCCTCCCCCGACGCCCGCGCCGGCGGCTGCCGGGAGGGCGGGCGCACGCTCCTGATCCGGCCGGTCTCGCGCGCCGAGGCTTGACCAGCCATTGGCATGCGCATGCTCATCGGGGGTGAAGCGGCACGGTCCACCCAGGCCCGACGCTCACCTCCCGTTTCCTCCACCCCACAAGGAGACAAGGTGCTAGGACTACGAAGACTCTCCCTGGCAGGCCTCGCGCTGGCCACGGCCGCCGCGGGACTCGCGGCGCTGCCCCCGAGCGCCGTGGCGGCAGCCGGGGGCGGCCGCACGGCGGCGGCCTCGGCTCCCGCCCTGACCGCCGCCGCGCCCGACATCGACGTCACCAGGGTTCAGGCGCACCTCACCGAACTGAACGCCATAGCCACCCGCAACGGCGGCAACCGCAGATCGACCACCCAGGGCTACCGCGACTCGGTCGCCTACGTGAAGGGCAAGCTCCAGGCGGCCGGTTACACGGTCACCGAGCAGGCCTGCACCTCCGGCTGCACCAGCGGCGCCGGACCCAACCTGATCGCCGAGTGGCCCCACGGCGACGCGTCGAAGGTGTACATGTTCGGCTCACACCTGGACAGCGTCTCCGCCGGGCCCGGCATCAACGACAACGGCTCCGGCAGCGCGACCCTCCTGGAGGTCGCGCTGAAACTGGCCGAGACCGATCCGTCGATGGCGGCGCGCGTCCGCTTCGGCTGGTGGACGGACGAGGAGCAGGGCCTCAACGGGTCGGACTTCTACGTCCGTTCGCTGGCCTCCGCCCAGCGTTCGGCGATCAAGGCGTACTACAACTTCGACATGGTCGCCTCGCCCAACGGCGGCTACTTCATCAACCACGTCAACTCCACCGCCGCCGCGCCGATGAAGGCGTACTGGGACTCGCTGAGCCTCCAGCCCGAGGAGAACACCGAGGGCGCGGGCCGCTCCGACGACTACTCCTTCGAGAACTACTCGATCCCGACCTCCGGCTACGCCATGGGCGCGAGTGCCCGCAAGACCTCGGCGCAGGCGGCCAAATGGGGCGGCACGGCGGGCGCGGCGTACGACGGCTGCTACCACTCGGCCTGCGACACCACCAGCAACATCAATGTCACCGGGCTGAACCGCAGCGCCGACGGCGTGGCCTACACCCTGTGGAAGCAGGCGGTCTCGGACACCCCCCAGGCCGACGACTTCTCGCTCTCGGTGAGCCCCGCCACCGGCAGCACCGATCCGGGCACCTCGCTCACCGCCACCGTCTCCACGGCCACCACCAATGGCTCGGCGCAGACGGTGAACCTGTCCGCCTCGGGCGCCCCGTCGGGCGTCACGGTCTCCTTCAGCCCGGCCTCGGTGACGTCCGGCGCCTCGTCCACGGCGACGGTCTCCGTCGGCTCCTCCGTGCCGCCCGGCACGTACCCCCTCACGGTCACCGGCACCGGTACCGCCACGCACACCGCGTCGTACACGCTGACCGTCAAGGGCGCGGGCGGCTGCACGGCGTCCCAGGTGATCTCCAACGGCGGTTTCGAGAGCGGTACCTCGCCGTGGACGGGTGACACCGGTGCGATCGGCTCCTTCAGCGGCCAGTCCGCGCACTCCGGTTCCCGCTACGCGTGGCTCGCGGGCTACGGCTACGCGGCCACCGACACCGTCGCCCAGACGGTGACCGTCCCGTCCGGCTGCGCGAAGGCCACCCTGAAGTACTGGCTGCACATCGACACCGGCGAGTCGGGCAGCACGGCCTACGACACCTTCCAGGTCAAGGTCGACGGAACCGCGAAGCAGTCGTACTCCAACGCGAACGCGGCCACCGGGTACACCGAGCGCACCCTCGACCTGAGCCAGTACGTCGGTCAGCAGATCACGCTGGCCTTCACCGCCACGGAGGACTCCAGCCTCCAGACCAGCTTCGTCGTCGACGACGCCACCCTGACGACCGGCTGACCGCACCCGGGACGGCGCGGGTCAGCACTCGATGATGTTCACCGCGAGCCCGCCCCGCGCCGTCTCCTTGTACTTCACGCTCATGTCCGCGCCGGTGTCCTTCATCGTCTTGATGACCTTGTCCAGGGACACCTTGTGGGAGCCGTCGCCGCGCATCGCCATCTTCGCGGCCGTGACCGCCTTCACCGCGGCCATGCCGTTGCGCTCGATGCACGGGATCTGGACCAGGCCGCCGACCGGGTCGCAGGTCAGGCCCAGGTTGTGCTCCATGCCGATCTCGGCCGCGTTCTCCACCTGCTCGGGGGAGCCGCCGAGCACCTCGGCGAGGGCGCCCGCGGCCATGGAGCAGGCGGAGCCGACCTCGCCCTGGCAGCCCACCTCGGCGCCGGAGATGGAGGCGTTCTCCTTGAAGAGCATGCCGATCGCGCCGGCGGCGAGGAGGAAGCGGACCACGCCGTCCTCGTCGGCCCCGGGCACGAAGTCCATGTAGTAGTGCAGGACCGCCGGGATGATGCCGGCCGCGCCGTTGGTCGGGGCGGTCACCACCCGGCCGCCGGCCGCGTTCTCCTCGTTCACCGCCATCGCGTAGAGCGTGAGCCACTCCATGGCGTGCGCCAGCGGGTCGCCCTCGGCGCGCAGCTGGCGGGCCGAGACGGCGGCGCGGCGGCGGACCTTCAGACCACCGGGCAGGATGCCCTCGCGGGACATGCCGCGCCGCACGCACTCGCGCATCACGCGCCAGATCTCCAGCAGGCCCGCCCGGATCTCCTCCTCGGTGCGCCAGGCCCGCTCGTTCTCCAGCATCAGGGAGGAGATCGACAGGCCCGTCTCGCGGGTGAGGCGGAGCAGCTCGTCGCCGGTGCGGAAGGGGTACTTCAGGACCGTGTCGTCCAGCACGATGCGGTCCGCGCCCACGGCGTCCTCGTCCACCACGAACCCGCCGCCGACCGAGTAGTAGGTCTTGCTGAGCAGTTCCGCGCCGGACGCGTCGTACGCCCAGACCGTCATGCCGTTGGCGTGGTACGGCAGGGCCTTGCGGCGGTGCAGGACCAGGTCGTCGTCGAAGGAGAAGGCGATCTCGTGCTCGCCGAGCAGCCTGAGCCGCCCCGCCTGCTTGATCGTTTCCACCCGCTCGTCGGCCGTCTCCACGTCCACCGTGCGCGGCGAGACGCCCTCCAGACCGAGCAGCACGGCCTTCGGGGTGCCGTGGCCGTGACCGGTCGCGCCGAGCGAGCCGTACAGCTCGCAGCGGACGGCGGTGGTCTTCTCCAGCAGACCCTCGTTGCGCAGCCGGCGGGCGAACATGCGCGCCGCACGCATCGGGCCGACCGTGTGGGAGCTGGACGGGCCGATGCCGATCGAGAACAGGTCGAAGACCGAGATGGCCACGGGGGGACTCCTCACGACGGGGGTGGTGCAAAGGGTGGTACAGGGGCGCGGCACCGCGCACACCCGTACTCCCAGTGTGCGCGGTGCCCCGCGAAAGGTGACTTACTTGTTCAGACCCGGGTACAGCGGGTGCTTGTCGGCGAGCGCCTTCACGCGCGCCTTCAGGGCCTCCGCGTCGGCCGCCCCGAAGGGAGAGGGCGCCTTCAGCGTCTCGGCGATCACGTCCGCGACCTCGGCGAAGTCCTCGGCCGTGAAGCCGCGGGTCGCCAGGGCCGGCGTACCGATCCGCAGGCCCGAGGTGACCATCGGCGGGCGCGGGTCGTTCGGGACGGCGTTGCGGTTGACCGTGATGCCGACCTCGTGGAGGCGGTCCTCGGCCTGCTGGCCGTCCAGCTCGGACGCGCGCAGGTCGACCAGGATCAGGTGCACGTCGGTGCCGCCGGACAGCACGTTGACCCCGGCCTCGCGGGCGTCGGCCGCCGTCAGGCGCTCGGCGAGGATCCGCGCGCCCTCCACCGTACGGCGCTGGCGCTCCTTGAAGTCCTCCGAGGCCGCGACCTTGAAGGAGACCGCCTTGGCCGCGATCACGTGCTCCAGGGGGCCGCCCTGGAAGCCCGGGAAGACGGACGAGTTCAGCTTCTTCGCGAAGTCCTTCTTGGCGAGGATGATGCCGCCGCGCGGACCGCCCAGCGTCTTGTGGGTGGTCGAGGTGACGACGTGCGCGTGCTCCACCGGGTTCGGGTGCAGACCGGCCGCGACCAGGCCCGCGAAGTGGGCCATGTCGACCCACAGGTACGCCTCGACCTCGTCGGCGATCCGGCGGAACTCGGCGAAGTCCAGCTCCCGCGGGTACGCCGACCAGCCCGCGATGATCACCTTCGGGCGGTGCTCCTTGGCGAGCCTCTCGACCTCGGCCATGTCGACCAGACCGGTCTCGGCGTTCACGTGGTAGGCGACCACGTCGAACTGCTTGCCGGAGAAGTTCAGCCGCATCCCGTGGGTCAGGTGGCCGCCGTGCGCCAGGTCCAGGCCGAGGATCGTGTCCCCGGGCTGGGCCAGCGCGAACAGGGCCGCCTGGTTCGCGGAGGCGCCGGAGTGGGGCTGCACATTGGCGTACTCGGCGCCGAACAGCTCCTTGACCCGGTCGATCGCGATCTGCTCGGCGACGTCGACGTGCTCGCAGCCGCCGTAGTAGCGGCGGCCCGGGTAGCCCTCGGCGTACTTGTTGGTGAGGACCGAGCCCTGGGCCTCCATCACCGCGAGCGGCGCGAAGTTCTCGGAGGCGATCATCTCCAGGGTCGACTGCTGGCGGTCCAGCTCGGCGTCGACCGTGGCGGCGATCTCCGGGTCCAGCTCGTGCAGGGGCGTGTTCAGAACAGTCATGCGGGGACGACTCCTCAGCCGGCGGTGAAGGCGGTGTACTCGTCGGCGGAGAGCAGCTCGGCGGGCTCCTCCGTGACGCGTACCTTGAACAGCCAGCCGCCCTCGAAGGGCGCGGAGTTCACCAGCGACGGGTCGTTGACGACGTCCTCGTTGACCTCGGTGACCACACCGGTGACCGGCGAGTACAGGTCGGAGACCGACTTGGTGGACTCCAGCTCACCGCAGGTCTCGCCGGCGGACACCGTGGAGTCGACGTCGGGGAGCTGGACGAAGACGACATCGCCGAGCGCGTTGGCCGCGTGCTCCGTGATGCCGACCGTCGAGACGCCGTCCTCGGCGCCCGACAGCCACTCGTGCTCCTTGCTGTAGCGCAGCTGCTGGGGGTTGCTCATGGCCTGAATTCTCCTGTACACGCGGGACTGCTGATGACGGGGGGACTGCGGAAACCGCTGGTGAGCGGGCGAATGTGCGCAGGGTCACGCGCCGGCCACGGGGCCGGTGCCCCGCGGACCGCGCCCGCGTCCGGTCTCTACTTCTGGCGCTTGTAGAAGGGCAGCGCCACGACCTGGTACGGCTCGTGGGTGCCCCGGATGTCCACGCCGACGCCCTCGGCGCCCGGCGCCGCGTGGGCCGCGTCGACGTAGGCCATGGCGATCGGCTTGCCCAGGGTGGGGGAGGGGGCACCGGAGGTGACCTCGCCGATCACCGCGCCGCCGGCGACGACCGCGTACCCGGCGCGCGGGATGCGGCGGCCCTCGGCGATCAGGCCGACCAGCACCCGCGGCGGGTTCTCCTGGGCCTTGGCGGCGGCCTCGGTGAGCGCCTCGCGGCCCACGAAGTCGCCCTCCTTCTCGAACTTCACCACGCGGCCGAGCCCGGCGTCGAAGGGCGTGAGGGACGTGGTCAGCTCGTGCCCGTACAGCGGCATGCCCGCCTCCAGGCGCAGCGTGTCCCGGCAGGACAGGCCGCACGGCACCAGGCCGACGCCCTCGCCGGCCTCGGTCAGCGCCTGCCACAGCTCGACGGCGTGCTCCGGCTTCACGAACAGCTCGAAGCCGTCCTCGCCGGTGTAGCCGGTGCGGGCGATGAGCGCGGGGACGCCGGCGACCGTGCCGGGCAGGCCGGCGTAGTACTTCAGGCCGTCCAGGTCGGCGTCGGTGAGGGACTTCAGAATGCCCGGGGACTCGGGCCCCTGGACGGCGATGAGCGCGTACGCGTCCCGGTCGTCCCGCACCTCGGCGTCGAAGCCCGCGGCGCGCTCGGTCAGCGCGTCCAGGACCACCTGGGCGTTGGAGGCGTTGGCCACGACCATGTACTCGGTCTCGGCCAGCCGGTAGACGATCAGGTCGTCCAGGATGCCGCCGTCGGCCTGGCAGATCATGGTGTAGCGGGCGCGGCCGACGCCGACGGAGGCGATGTTGCCGACCAGGGCGAAGTTCAGGAGGGCGGCGGCCCCGTCGCCGGTGACGGTGATCTCGCCCATGTGGGAGAGGTCGAAGAGACCGGCCCGCGTCCGCACGGCGACGTGCTCGTCGCGCTCGGAGCCGTAGCGCAGGGGCATGTCCCAGCCGGCGAAGTCGGTCATCGTCGCGCCCAGCGAGCGATGCACGGCATCCAGCGCTGTATGACGGAGTTCGGTACTGCTCATCGGTCGGTCGTCTCCCAAGGAATGACAGGCGAGGAACGTTCCTCCCCATCTGTCATCGGAACCTGAGAGGTTCGCCCTGACCGTCACGGGGACGATCACGGCTTGCACCTTGGGTGGAGCCACTGTCGCAGCGGCCCGCTTTTCAGATGTGCCTCGCCCGCGCGGTAACGGGGCCTGAGAGATTCAAGGGAGGGACTTGCTCCTTCGGCGCCCCGGCACCAGTGCTGCCAGGGACTCTCCCGCGCGGATTCAAACGGCCGGTATGCAGTTGGCGGCCTCATCATTGCACGCCGCACCCCGGCCATCCAGAGCGTGCTGCTTGTAACCGAGCTGTGGCAGTACGCGCACGAACCGCCGACCGTTGCCCATTACCTTCTCTTTACATAGAACGGGCATGGGGATGACCGAGCCCACTGGGGAGGACGATCACGGTGAACAGGACCACGGCCTACGCCGGCATCGCGGTGCCCGAGCAGCCCTCCGCCGCCACCCGCGAGCGCTGCGCGGACCGCCCCGCGCCGGTCGTCCGCGATCTGCGCGACCGCGCCGGCCGCAGCCCGCACGCCCTGCTCTTCGGCCGCGAGGACCTGGTGGTGATCACCGGTCTGCCCGGCAGCGGCAAGTCCACCCTGATGCACCGCGCCGTCACCGGCCACCGCGTCGACTCCCAGGACACCCGCGACCGCTGGGACGCCCGGGTCCCCCGCCGCCTCCCCTACGCGCTGTACCGCCCCCTGGTCCGCCTCGCCCACTACGCCGGGCTGCGCCGGGCCCTGCGCACCGGCGAGGGCGTCGTCGTGCACGACTGCGGCACCCAGTCCTGGGTGCGCGCCTGGCTGGCCCGCGAGGCCCGCCGCCGCGGCGGCACCCTGCACCTGCTCCTCCTCGACGTCACCCCCGAGACGGCCAGGCAGGGTCAGCGCGAGCGCGGCCGGGGAGTGTCCCGCTACGCCTTCCGCCGCCACCGCCGGACGACCGACCGGCTGCTGCGCGCCGTGGAGAAGGGGGAGCTGCCGGCCGGCTGCGGTGCGGCGGTGCTGCTGGACCGGGACGCGGCGGACGTCCTGAACCGCATCGGCTTCACTCGGTGAGGCACTGTCACCGCCACCCGCTAGCCTTCTTGCTCACAGCAGTGGTTCCCAGCAGGCGGTAGGCAGATGGACTTCCCGGCGGACATTCCCGCGGACTTCCCGGCACAGGCGCACCCCCACCCGCACGGCGGTTGGCCCGGCAACGAACTGGAGGAGGTGCTCTCGGCCTCCCTCGGCATCCCCTCGGCGGGCGGCCGGATCGTCGAGGTCCTCGGCCGCAGCTTCCTGTGGATCCCGCTGCCGGGCGGCGGGGGCCCGGACAGCGGCCCGCTGGACCTGCCGACGCTGGACATCGACGGCCAGGCGTACGTGCCGGTGTTCAGCTCCGAGGAGCAGCTGCGCCGGGTGGCCGGCTCCCACATGTCGTACACCATCGCCCCGGCGGTGGAGTTCGCCCGCGGCCTGCCCCCGCAGATCGGCATCGCCGTCAACCCCGACGGGGTGGTCGGCATACCCCTCCCGCCCGCGGCCGTGGCCGAACTGTGCCGGGCGGGCCGCACCCCGCTCGACGGCCCCGCCTCCGGCGGCCGGGTCCGGCTCTTCGAGCCCGACTGGCAGGACGACCCGGTCGACTTCCTCGCCGCCGCCTCCGCCGAGTTCGCCGGGACCGGCGTGGTCCTCACCGCGCGCCGCTGCCTGGCCGCCATCGAGACGGCCGACCCGGTGATGTTCGTCGGCGTGGAACTCTCCCGGTGGGAGGGCGACCTCCGCGCCCTTCCCCTGGAGGCCCTGGGCAAGGCCCTCGGCACGGTCCCGGTCGCGTGGCCGGTCAACCTGGTCCTCCTGGACGTGACGGACGACCCGGTAGCCACCTGGCTGAAGACGAACGTCCGCCCCTTCTACGAGTACGGCCACTGAAAGCGCCCGAAGGGGCGCGGGGCTGTGTCCGATATGCGGCTCCGCCGCGGGGCGCGGGCAGCACAACGCACCCGGACCCGCGCACGAACATGAGGCCCCGAGCTACTGGGCGCATAAGCTGTCTCCGAACGCAGGGTCACTGAAAAGAGAAGGGCACGACAGGTGAGCGCGAGCCACAGCGGCAGCGTCGAGCACATGCTGCGCCAGGTCACGCCCGGACGCTACGACGCCTACGAGGCCCTGCTGCGCGCCCTCGCCACTCCCTCCTCCGGCCAGATCTGGATGTTCCTGTGGCACGGCCAGGGCGGCTCCCCGGACGCCCAGTACGGGGACATGGAGGTGGACGGCTTCCACTACGCCCCCTGCGTGACCTCCGCCCAGGAGCTGTCGGCCAGCGGCTGGAACCGTTCCTACGAGGTGGTCGACGGCCTCGACGTGGCCCGCACCCTCTACCCCGACCACTACGGCCTCTGGCTCAATCCGCACGCTCCGGGCGGCGGTGTCGGCATCCCCTGGCTGGATCTGCGCCGCATCGCCACCGGCCTGGACCGCCAGCCCGCCGGCCCGCTCCGCCTGTCCGAGCCCGGCATCGAGATCCCGCAGTTCTACGCCCTGCTCGCGCAGAACGCGCACCGCACCCCCGCGCTCCGCTCGCTGCGCCGCGCCTGGGTGCAGCCCGCGCTGGGGGCGCCGTATCTCGCCCTCGGCCTGGACGTGTACGACACCTCGCCCGCCGCGGTCGACTCGGTGCGCGCGATGATGCAGCAGTCCGTCGGCGCGGTCCCGGAGGGCCTGCCGGTGTCCACGGTCGCCATGACCGACGACTACGACCCGGTGGTCATGTGGATGCGGGTCCACGCGCGCCCCTTCTACGACCGCGAGGCCCACGCCGCCCCCGCACCGCAGCCCCAGCTGCAGGCCCCGCCGCAGGCCCCGGCCGGCGGCTACGGCTACCCGCCGGTGCGCGGCGCCTACTGAGCGACCGGCTGAGCGACCGGGCCGAGCGGCGCGACAACCGGGTCGAGCGAGACACTTCTTGGCCCGGATCGCAGGATTTACCGGGCCGACACACTTCTGCGCGCGTAGACATCGACCGATCGGCCCGAACCGCGCAAATTCGCCGTTCTGTCCCAACTGGGCAACGTCCGAGAGCCGTTACCCACTGTTCGGATAACGGAATCCCCCGCACTGCATCACGGTTGCGCATACTTTCGCCGTCAGCTCTGGCGGGTGATCGCAGCGACGCTGAAGACTCGCGACTCAGACACGAGGCCGAGACCTCGTGATCGATGGCAAGTCGACAAAGCCGCAATCCGCGGCAGGCGCAGGCCGGTCACCACCGGCGAGAGGGGTCGCTCACCGTGACCGCACCGATCGAGACCACCGGGGCGGCAACCGAGGCACAGCCGGAGGCTGTGCTGGAGGGTGCCGGTAAGGGGCAGATCGAGGGTCGTTCCCTGGGCCAGATCGCCTGGACCCGGTTCAAGAAGGACAAGGTCGCCGTCGCGGGCGGCGTCATCGTGATCCTGCTGATCCTCCTCGCCGTCCTCTCGCGTCCCATCCAGGCCATGTTCGGGCTCGACCCCAACGCCTTCCACCAGGACCTGATCACCCCGGACACCTCGCTGCCCAAGGGCAGTTGGGGCGGCATGAGCGCGGACCACCCGCTCGGCGTGGACCCGAAGTTCGGCCGGGACATCGCCACCCGCATCCTGGAGGGCTCCTGGGTGTCGCTGGTGGTCGCCTTCGGCGCCACGATCCTCTCCAACGTGATCGGCGCGATCATGGGCGTCGTGGCCGGCTACTACGGCGGACGGGTGGACTCGATCATCAGCCGGCTGATGGACACGTTCCTCGCCTTCCCCCTCCTGCTCTTCGCCATCTCCATCTCCGCCACGCTCCAGGGCGGCGCCTTCGGCCTGAACGGTCTGCCGCTCCACCTGAGCGTGCTGATCTTCGTCATCGGCTTCTTCAACTGGCCCTACCTGGGCCGGATCGTGCGCGGCCAGACCCTCGCCCTGCGCGAGCGCGAGTTCGTCGACGCCTCCCGGGGCATGGGCGCCAAGGCTCCGTACATCCTGTTCCGGGAGCTGATGCCCAACCTGGTCGGTCCGATCATCGTCTACTCGACGCTGCTCATCCCGACCAACATCCTCTTCGAGGCGTCCCTGAGCTTCCTCGGCGTCGGCATCCAGCCCCCGCAGGCGTCCTGGGGCGGCATGCTCCGCGAGGCGGTCACCTACTACCAGGTCGACCCCCAGTTCATGATCGTTCCCGGCCTCGCCATCTTTGTGACCGTCCTGGCGTTCAACCTGCTCGGCGACGGTCTCCGCGATGCTCTCGACCCGCGCAGCCGCTGAGTCCTGCCGCAGAGAGCCCGAAAAGTTTCCAACAATGGAGGGGAAAGCGCCCATCATGCGAAGGTCAGCGCTGGCCGCGATCGCGGCCATCGGCACCGCCAGCCTGTTTCTTGCGGGTTGCAGCAAGGCCGATGACAACAAGTCCGAGAACGGCACCAAGTCGGCCGGCGCCAACGCCGCGACCAAGGGCGTCGTCAACGCGTCGGACAAGAAGGGCGGCACGCTCACCTACGAGCTGTCCGACGTCCCGGACTCGTTCGACCCGGGCAACACGTACTACGCGTACATGTACAACCTCAGCCGGCTGTGGGCCCGCCCGCTGATGACCTTCCAGCCCGGTGCCGGCGAGGAGGGCAACACCCTCGTCCCGGACCTCGCGGCGAGCAAGGGCGTCCCGAGCGACGGCGGCAAGACCTGGACGTACAAGCTGCGTTCGGGCCTGACGTACGAGGACGGCTCGCCGATCACCTCGAAAGACGTCAAGTACGCCGTCGAGCGTTCCAACTTCGCGCGTGACGTGCTCTCCCTCGGCCCCAACTACTTCCAGCAGTTCATGGCCGGCGGCGACAAGTACAAGGGCCCCTACAAGGACAAGAGCGCCAAGGGCCTGTCCTCCATCGAGACGCCGGACGACACCACCATCGTCTTCCACCTGAAGCAGGCCTTCCAGGAGTTCGACTACCTGGTCGCCGCCCCGCAGACGGCCCCGGTGCCCAAGGCGAAGGACACGGGCGTCGACTACGTCAAGCACATCGTGTCCTCGGGCTCGTACAAGTTCCAGAGCTACGAGGACGGCAAGCAGGCCGTGCTCGTGCGGAACGAGAAGTGGGACGCCAAGACCGACCCGCTGCGCAAGCAGCTGCCGGACAAGATCGTCGTCAAGCTGAAGGTCAACCCGGAGACCATCGACCAGGACGTCATGGCCGGCAAGGCGATCGACCTGGCCGGTACGGGTGTCCAGGCGGCGACGCAGGCCCAGGTGCTCACCGACCCCGCCAAGAAGGCGAACACGGACAACACCTACGGTGGCCGCCTCGTCTACATGGCGATCAACACCACGGTCGCGCCGTTCGACAAGGTCGAGTGCCGCAAGGCCGTGCAGTACGCCATCGACAAGGTCTCGGTGCAGACCGCCGAGGGCGGCCCGATCCGCGGTGACATCGCCTCCACGGTCCTGCCGCCGGACATCCCGGGCTACGCGAAGTCCGACGCCTACGCCACCAAGGACAGCAAGGGCGACGTCGCCAAGGCCAAGGAGCAGCTGAAGGCCTGCGGCAAGTCGTCGATCTCCACCAACATCTCGGCCCGCTCGGACCGTCCGCAGGAGGTCGACGCCGCCACGGCGATCATCAACTCGCTCAAGAAGGTCGGCATCAACGCCAGCCTCAAGCAGTACCCGTCCGGCAAGTACTTCACCGACTACGCGGGTGTGCCGAAGTTCACCAAGAAGCAGAACATCGGCCTGGAGATGATGCAGTGGGGCGCCGACTGGCCGTCCGGCTACGGCTTCCTGCAGCAGATCCTGAACGGCAAGGCGATCAGCCAGTCCGGTAACACCAACCTGTCGCAGTACGACAGCAAGGACGTCAACGCCCTGCTGGCCAAGGCGATCGGTACTGAGGACAACAACGAGCGCAACAGCCTCTACACCCAGATCGACAAGAAGACCATGGACGACGCCGTCCTGGTCCCGCTGACCTACTTCAAGGTCCTGCTGGGCCGCCCGACGACCTACACCAACCTGGTTTCCACGGCGGCCTTCAGCGGTCAGTACGACTACCTCAACATCGGCGTCGCGTCGAAGTAGCAGCCCCGGAAGGCAGGTGAAGGCATTGGTGCCCGCGGGCTTCGCGGCCCGCGGGCACCAGCGCCGGTCCCCGTGATCTCGTACATCCTCCGCCGGACGTTCGCGGCAGTGATCCTGCTGCTGGTCGTCTCCGCGGTCACCTTCGCCATCTTCTTCCTGCTGCCACGGCTTGCCGGCCAGACAGCGGACCAGCTGGCGCAGCAGTACATCGGCAAGAGCCCGTCGAAGGCGGACATCGCCGCTGTCAAGCACAACCTCGGTCTGGACCAGCCTGTCTACGTCCAGTACTGGCACTTCATCAAGGGGATCGTGGCAGGCTCCACCTACGACCTCGGCCCCACCACGGTGCACTGCGACGCACCCTGCTTCGGCTACTCCTTCAAGAACCACCAGGCGGTGTGGCCGGAGCTCACCTCCCGTATTCCCATCACTCTCTCGCTCGCCGTGGGCGCCGCCGTGCTGTGGCTGATCTCCGGCGTGGTGGCCGGTGTCATCTCCGCGCTGAAGCCGCGCTCGTTCTACGACCGCGCCTTCATGGGTATCGCGCTCTCGGGCGTCTCGCTGCCCATGTTCTTCACGGGCAACCTGGCGCTCCTGCTCTTCACCGTCCAGTTGCCGATCTTCGGCCGCACCTACGTCCCGTTCACCGAGAACCCGGCACAGTGGGCCAACACCCTCTTCCCGGCATGGTGTTCGCTGGCCCTGCTGTACTCCGCCATCTACGCGCGGCTCACCCGCTCGGGCATGCTGGAGACGATGAACGAGGACTTCATCCGCACGGCCCGCGCCAAGGGTCTGCGGGAGCGCACCGTCGTAACCCGGCACGGTCTGCGCGCCGCCCTGACCCCGATCATCACGGTCTTCGGCATGGACATCGGCCTGCTGCTCGGCGGTGCCGTGATCACGGAGTACGTGTTCTCGCTGCCCGGTGTCGGCCAGTACGCGGTGCAGGGCATCACCGACAACGACCTGCCCAAGATCCTCGGCGTCACCCTGCTCGCCGCTTTCTTCGTCGTGATCGCAAATCTTGTGGTGGACGTGCTGTACGCCGCCGCCGACCCGCGGGTGAGGCTCTCGTGACCGAACTCTCCAAGACCGGCGCCGCAGTGGGGGAGCCCACCTCCGGCCGCCAGGCACCCGAAGCCTTCCTGGAGGTCCGTGACCTCAAGGTGCACTTCCCGACCGACGACGGCGTGGTCAAGTCCGTCGACGGGCTCAGCTTCTCGCTGGAGAAGGGCAAGACCCTCGCCGTCGTCGGCGAGTCCGGCTCCGGCAAGTCGGTCACCTCGCAGGCCATCATGGGCCTGCACCGGCTCGGCACGCGCGGCAAGAACGTGCGGATGTCCGGTGAGATCTGGCTGGACGGCCAGGAACTGGTCTCCGCCTCCCCGGACGAGGTGCGCAAGCTCCGCGGCCGCGAGATGGCGATGATCTTCCAGGACCCGCTGTCCGCGATGCACCCCTACTACAAGGTCGGCGACCAGATCGTCGAGGCGTACCGGGTGCACCACAAGGTCAGCAAGAAGGTCGCCCGCGCCCGCGCCATCGAGATGCTCGACCGCGTCGGCATCCCCGAGCCCGCCAAGCGCGTCGACGGCTACCCGCACGAGTTCTCCGGCGGTATGCGCCAGCGCGCCATGATCGCCATGGCGCTGGTGAACAACCCCGAGCTGCTCATCGCGGACGAGCCGACCACCGCCCTCGACGTGACCGTCCAGGCGCAGATCCTCGACCTGATCCGCGACCTGCAGAAGGAGTTCGGCTCCGCGGTCATCATGATCACCCACGACCTCGGTGTGGTCGCCGAGATCGCCGACGACGTCCTCGTGATGTACGGCGGCCGGTGCGTCGAGCGCGGCCCGGCCGACGAGGTCTTCGAACAGCCGCAGCACCCCTACACCTGGGGTCTGCTCGGCTCGATGCCCCGCATCGACCGCGAGACCTCCGAACGGCTCATCCCGGTCAAGGGCTCGCCGCCGAGCCTCATCAACGTCCCCTCGGGCTGCGCCTTCCACCCGCGCTGCCCGTACGCGGACATCCCCAAGGGGAACGTCACCCGCACGGTGCGCCCCGAGCTGGAGCAGGTGGGCACCGGGCACTGGTCCGCCTGCCACCTCTCGGCCGAGGACCGCCAGCGGATCTGGACCGAAGAGATTGCGCCGAAGCTGTGAGTGAGACCAAGAAGACGGACGAGGCCGCCATCCCGCAGCAGGCGCCGGCCACCGAGAGCCCGGCCGACCGTGAGGTGCTGCTCAAGGTCGAGGGTCTGACCAAGCACTTCCCGATCAAGAAGGGCATCCTGCAGCGCCAGGTCGGCGCGGTGAAGGCCGTCGACGGCATCGACTTCGAGGTGCGCAAGGGCGAGACCCTGGGCGTGGTCGGCGAGTCGGGCTGCGGCAAGTCGACCATGGGCCGGGTCATCACCCGCCTCCAGGACCCGACCGGCGGGCAGATCACCTTCGAGGGCCGGGACATCACGCGGCTGAGCACCGGGCAGATGCGCCCGCTGCGCCGCGACATCCAGATGATCTTCCAGGACCCGTACGGCTCCCTGAACCCCCGTCACACCATCGGCTCGATCGTCTCGGCGCCCTTCCGGCTCCAGGGCGTGGAGCCCGAGGGCGGGGTGAAGAAGGAAGTCCAGCGGCTCCTCGAACTGGTCGGCCTCAGCCCCGAGCACTACAACCGCTACCCGCACGAGTTCTCCGGCGGTCAGCGCCAGCGCATCGGCATCGCCCGCGCGCTCGCCCTGAAGCCGAAGCTGGTCGTGGCGGACGAGCCGGTCTCCGCGCTGGACGTGTCGATCCAGGCGCAGGTCGTCAACCTCATGGACGACCTCCAGCAGGAACTGGGCCTGACCTACGTCATCATCGCCCACGACCTCTCGGTCGTCCGGCACGTCTCGGACCGCATCGCGGTGATGTACCTCGGCAAGATCGTGGAGCTCGCCGACCGCACCTCGCTGTACCAGGCGCCGATGCACCCGTACACCAAGGCGCTGATGTCGGCGGTGCCGGTGCCGGACACGAAGCGCCGGGGCCAGAAGAGCGAGCGCATCCTGCTCCGCGGCGATGTCCCGTCGCCGATCGCCCCGCCCTCCGGCTGCCGCTTCCACACGCGCTGCTGGAAGGCGACGGAGATCTGCAAGACGACCGAGCCGCAGCTCGTCGAGCTGAGGCCCGGTCAGCGGGTCGCCTGCCACCACCCGGAGAACTTCGCCGACCAGGCCCCGCAGGACACGGTCCTGCTGTCGGCGGCGAAGAAGGCGTCGGAACTGGTTCCGGACGCGGAACTGAACCAGGAGCCGACGGAGCCCGAGTCCCCGGCCGAGCCCGAGGCCGCGGCGGAGCCGGAGTCCCCGGCGGACGCCGAGGAGCCGACGGCTTCCGAGGAGACGCCGGCCGCCGAGAAGCCGGAGGCTGCCGAGTCCGCAGACGCGGACAAGGCCGCCGGTGCCGACGAGCCCGCCGACGCCGACAAGGCGCCCGCGGCCGACTCCGAAGAGGCCACCGACTCCGAGGAACCGGCGGAGTCCGGGGAATCGGCGGAGTCGACCGCCGGCAAGGCCGGCGACAAGGCCGATGAAGAAGCCGACGGCAAGGCCGCTGACAAGGCTGACGGCAAGGCCGACGAGAAGTAGGACATGCACCTCACCCGCCTGGCTTTGTAAGGTTCACGCCGCCAGGCGGGTGAGAATGTCAGGGTGCAGCTCCAGCAACTCTTCAGTCCCTCCGTCCAGCACGCGCTCGATGTCATCGGCATCTTCGTGTTCGCGATCTCCGGCGCCCTGCTGGCCGTCCGCAAGAACTTCGACGTCTTCGGCATCGCCGTCCTCGCCGAGGTCACCGCGCTGGGCGGCGGACTGTTCCGCGACCTGGTCATCGGGGCCGTACCCCCGGCCGCCTTCACGGACCTCGGCTACTTCGTCACCCCGCTGATCGCCGCGCTCGTCGTCTTCTTCCTGCACCCGCACGTGGAGCGCATCCAGGCGGCGGTGCTCGTCTTCGACGCGGCCGGCCTCGGCCTGTTCTGTGTCAGCGGTACGACGAAGGCGTACAGCTACGGCCTCGGCCTGACCGCGTCGGCGACGCTGGGCCTCGCCACCGCCGTCGGCGGCGGTGTACTGCGGGACGTGCTGGCCAACGAGGTGCCCTCGCTGCTGCGCTGGGACCGCGATCTGTACGCGGTCCCGGCGATCGTCGGCGCCACGATGATCGTGCTGTGCATCCGCTACGACGCGCTGACCCCGTTCACCAGCGGGCTCGCGGTCGTCACGGCTTTCGTACTGCGGCTGCTCGCGATGCGGTTCCACTGGCGAGCGCCGCGTGCCTGGAACCGCCGGTCGACGGTTCGCGAGGAGTAGACCCGGCCACCGAGGTGTCCTGCCCCTGGGCGTGGCTCTGCCCCATCTGCAGCGTCAGCCAGCGGAAGACGGTGTCGACCTGCGGGCGCCACAGCGCCATGGTGTGCCCGCCCGCGCTGCGCGGCAGGAACACCACGCGCACGGTGGTCGGCGCCTTGGCGAGGGACTCCAGGGCCACGCCCGCCTGGTAGCCGTCGCCGGACTCGCCGGACAGGTACAGCGCGATCCGGGGCGGTACGGCGGCCTTCCTCAGCAGCAGATAGGGGTTGTTCGCGGCACGCAGGGCGGGGGTCTGGGCGGCGAGGGAGTTGCGTTCGCCGATCGGGTCGTTGTAACCCGACATGCTCACCGCCGCCCGGTACCGGTCGGGGTGGGCCACGGCCAGCTTCACCGCGCAGTGCGCGCCCGCCGAGTACCCGGCCACCGCCCAGCCCCGGGGCGCCGGCTGGGCCCGGAAGTTGTCCGTGACCATCTTCGGCACGTCGATGCTGAGCCAGCTGTCGGCGTTGACCTGGCCCGGGATGTTGGCGCAGCCGGTGTCCACGCCGGCCAGCAGGTTGGTGCGCGGGGCGACCAGGATGAACGGCGCCACCTCACCGCTCCTCATCAGCGGCAGCAGCTGCTCGTGGGCCTTCATCGACCCGAACCAGGCCTTCGCGGAGCCGGGGTAGCCCGGCAGCAGCTCCACCACCGGGAACTTCTTGTGCCGGTAGGCCGGCTCGTCGTACTGCGGCGGCAGCCAGACGTAGACCTCGGCGTTCACGCCGGAGACCCGGCCCTTGAGCTGGGTGACGCGCACGCCGCCGGCCGCGCGCATGCCGGGTCCGTCGGCCGTCGTGAAGTCCTGTCGCACCTTGGGCAACCGTTTCACCGCTATCCCGCCGGTGCCGTCCCGGCCGAGGTCGGCGGCCTGCTGGACGTGGTTCCCGGTGCCGAGCAGGTCGGCCCAGTTGTCGTACAGGTTGTTCTGGTTGTTGACCAGCACGAAGACCAGCGTGACGGCCGTGCCCTGGGCGAACAGCAGCATCAGCACCCGGGCCGCGGCCCGCAGGGGCCTCGGCCCGCGCATCCGTGACCACAGGAGGAGCGGCACTACGAGGGCGACCACGGCCAGCACGATGGTCGTGTAGAGGAACGGAGTCCCGGTGAGGCTCATGTCCCCATAGAGGGTGTTCGGCGGCCCGGGGTTGTGGATGTGTCCTGACACTTACCGAGAAATTGCCGGAACCTCACCCGGTGGCCGGATCGTGTCATCCGCCCGTCCTCTACAAAGCTACCGCTTAGTAATTTTCTGTTGTACCGTTCAGTCATGCCAGAAGCAGCTTCCGCCCCCGCCGTACAGGCCCTGATCGGCGACAGCGAGTTCGACCGCGACACCGCGGTCACCCGCCGCGAGCCCGGCGTCTACGACATCGACCTCTCGGCCGGCTGGACCATCATCAGCGCCGTCAACGGCGGCTACCTGCTGGCCGTGCTCGGCCGGGCGCTCGCGGACACCCTCCCGCACCCGGACCCCTTCTCCGTCTCCGCGCACTACCTGACCGCCTCCCAGCCCGGCCCGGCGGTCATCCGCACCGAGACCGTCCGCACCGGCCGGACCCTCTCCACCGGCCAGGCCTCGCTCTTCCAGTACGACGCCGAGGGCAACGAGGTCGAGCGCATCCGCGTCCTCGCCTCCTACGGCGACCTCGCCGGCCTCCCCGACGACGTCCGTACGACCGCCACCCCGCCGCCGATCCCGCCGCTGGAGCAGTGCTTCGGCCCCGAGGACGGGCCGGCCCCGGTCGACGGCAGCTCCGCCATCGCCGACCGGCTGATGCTCAAGCTGGACCCCGCCACCCTCGGCTGGGCGCTCGGCGCGCCCTCCGGCAACGGCGAGATGCGCGCCTGGTTCGGCCTCGCCGACGGCCGGGACGCCGACCCGCTCTCGCTGCTCCTCGCCGTGGACGCCCTGCCGCCCACCGCCTTCGAGCTGGGCCTCAAGGGCTGGGTCCCGACGGTGGAACTCACCGTCCACGTCCGCCACCGCCCGGCCCCCGGTCCGCTGCGGGTGTCGATCACCACCCGCAACCTGGCCGGCGGCTTCCTGGAGGAGGACGCCGAGGTCTGGGACAGCGAGGACCGCCTGGTCGCCCAGTCCCGGCAGCTGGCCCGCGTCAGGCTCGGCTGAGCTGTGGTTCAGGTCCGGCTCAGCGGGGTGCGGCCCAGCCAGGCCGCCAGCCGCTCGTAGGCGCCCGCTCCCTCGGGGGCCGGCACCGGCGCGTCGAAGGGGCGGCCCTCCCGGGGTCCGTCGGGCAGGGCCTCGTGCGCGGCGGCGAGCGAGAACTCGGCCAGCTCCGGGTCGAGCGGCAACGGACGGCCCACCGCCTCGGACAGGTCCCACGAGTGCGTGACGATCTCCATCACATACGCCGACAGGGCCGCCCGCCCCGGGATCTCGCCCCACGGAACGCGCACGGTCGACGCCATCCGCTCGTCGCTCTCCCAGGCCTTCAGGGACTGCTCCCGGACCTCGTCGTACGCCTGCGCCCAGGCATCGTCGGGGACGTCGGGCGCGTACAGCGCGACGGACTGACCCTCACCGCCCTCGCCGACGAGGGCGATCCGGCGGGTGCCGCCGACGATGTGGCTCAACAGCGTGCGCACGTCGTACTCGGCGCAGGGAGTGGGCCCGGTCAGCTGATCGGGGCGCACGGTCCGGATGAGCCGGGCCGCCTGGGCCGTGGCGCGGGTGTACAGGGGGCGGGGATCGGTGGCCATGGCGGGCCTTTCTCTGCTTGGGCATGCGGGTTCGGCCGGGTGCTCGGGAGGAGAATTCCCGGGAAACCTGCCACCTGCTGTCAGCCGTTGCTCCGGCCACCCGCACGGCGGGTTCCTGGCGCGGTGAAGTCCGACCGGCCGGAGGTGTCGGTCCGTGCCATCTACGGGACGTCGAGTCGCTGTCCGCGGCCGGCGTCCCGCGGTGTTCTCCGACCGGCGCGTGAAGGTGCGCTACCGGCACAGCGGGGACAAACTCGCCGACGCCTGGGAGGTGCTGCGGCGGCAGGGGAGGAGCGGGACGACGGTGGCGCACCGCGCGGTGACCCACTCCTCAGGCGGGGAAGGGTGCTTGGGGTGCGCGTTGCCTGATGGACAGGGCGGGGACAGGGCGCGCCCAAGAACGCCCTGAGCGGCGTTGGTCGAGTGCGCCCCAGGGCGGACAGGGCGGCTGCGGCGGCCCGGGCGGCGGGCAGCCGGGGCAGGCCGGCGGCCAGGCCCAGCAGGGCTGACCGGCTCAGTCGAGCCAGTGACTGCGGCCGATGGTGATCAGCCGCAGCTGGCGGGTGGCGAGCTGCGTCACCCGCTCCCGCTCGTCCTCCGAGGCCTCCAGCGCCTCCAGGAAGAGGGAGGAGGTGATGAGCATCTGGTCGACGTAGAGGTGCGCGAGCATCGCCAGGTCGTCGTCGCTCCAGCCGGCCGCCTCCGGGTCCTTGGCCAGCTCCGTTTTCACCTCCTCGGCGAACCGGGCGAGTTGCTCCCGGATCGCCTCGCGCACCGGCTGCACCCCGCCGTGCCGCTCGCGTGCGATGAACCGGACGTGCGCCGGGTGCGCGGCGACGTGGTGGGCGACCAACTCGATGGCCCGCGCGATGCGTTCCTCGCTGCCGCCCGTGGTGGAGACCGTCGGCCGCACCATCGGGTGCAGACTGCCCAGCGCCTCGTCGACCAGGGCGACACCGAGGTCGGCGGTCGAGCGGAAGTGCCGGTAGAAGGCGGTCGGTGCGACGCCGACGGCCCGGGTGACCTCGCGCAGGCCCAGACTGCTCAGACTCTGCTCCTCCAGCAGCGCGAGCGCCGCGTCGAGGAACGCCTGCCGGGTCTTCTGCTTCTGGGCCTGCCGGATGCCGAGGGTGTGACTCATGTCATCCAGTTAACAACTGTTCTCCGGAATTTTAAAGCCGTCGGGCGCGCTAGACTCGAAGTCAGTGAACAACTGTTACTACAACTGTTCACCGAAATTTCACACCGGCTGAACACGAGGCATCCCGGAGGGGGGATCTGATCCCATGCTGTTCCTCGTCGCCGCGCTCATGCTGCTCGGAGTCGTGCTGGGCACCGTCGCTCACGCACCACTGACCGTCACCGCCGTCCTGGCCGCCGTCATCGCCGTCTGGCTCGGCGTCTTCGCGATCCGCGAGCGCCACGGCCGCCGCCGTCACACCTCGGCCAACTGACCACCCAAAAGGACTTCAGGAGCTGAGCCCCATGCAACTCACCGCACCGGCCACCGGCCGCACCGACACCCGTCCGCGCACGCGTGACGCCGACGGCATGGCCGTCGCGTCCTTCATCCTCGGCCTCCTCGGCCTGCTCGTCCTCAACCTCTTCCTCGGCCCGATCGCCATCGTCCTGGCCGTGGTCGCGCTGTGGCGCGGCACGACCCGCCGGGGCCGTGCCTACCTGGGCCTGACGCTGGGCATCGCCGACCTGGTCGCCCTGGCGACCGCGATGGAGATCTCGGGCACGCTCTCCTGGAGCCTGTGACAGAGGGTCCCCCGGAGCCGACGGCACGCAGCCGAGCCCCGAGGACGACGGGGCGGCCGCACAGCCGGCAGCCGGCGACGCCGGGCAGGCCGCCACCAAGGCCAGGTGCGGCCAGGCCGAGGCGCACCCCACGGCCGACGGCACCCACCAGGCCCCCCGGCCTCAACGCCCCCACGCGCGGCCGAAGCCAACCGCGGGGGAGCCGTAGAATCACCTCACCATGGCTTACCTCGACCACGCGGCCACGACCCCGATGCTCCCGGAGGCGGCGGAGGCACTGACCGCCCAGCTGAGCATCACCGGCAACGCGTCCTCCCTGCACGCCTCCGGCCGCCGGGCCCGCCGAACGGTCGAGGAATCCCGCGAGACCCTCGCGGAAGCGCTGGGCGCCCGCCCCAGCGAGGTCGTCTTCACCTCGGGTGGCACCGAGGCCGACAACCTCGCCGTCAAGGGCCTGTTCTGGTCCCGGCGCGACGCCGACCCGGCCCGCACCCGCGTCCTGGCCAGCCCCGTCGAGCACCACGCCGTGCTGGACGCCGTGCACTGGCTCGGCGAGCACGAGGGCGCCACCGTCGAGTACCTCCCCGTCGACTCCTGTGGCCGCGTCCACCCCGAGGCGCTGCGCGAGGCCGTCGCCCGCAACCCCGACGACGTCGCCCTGGCCACCGTGATGTGGGCCAACAACGAGATCGGCACGGTCATGCCGATCCGTGAACTCGCCGACGTCACCGCCGAGTTCGGCATCCCGCTGCACGCCGACGCGGTCCAGGCCTTCGGTCAGGTGCCGGTCGACTTCGAGGCCTCGGGCCTCGCCGCGATGACCGTGTCCGGCCACAAGATCGGCGGCCCGTACGGCATCGGCGCCCTGATCCTCGGCCGCGAGCACACCCCCGTACCCGTCCTGCACGGCGGCGGCCAGGAGCGGCACGTCCGCTCCGGCACCCTCGATGTCCCGGCCGTCGCCTCCTTCGCCGTCGCCGGCCGGCTCGCCGCCGAGCAGCGCGCCTGGTTCGCGCGGGAGATCGGCGCCCTGCGTGACCAGCTCGTCGACGCCGTGCGCGGCGCCGTACCGGACGCGATCCTCGGCGGCGACCCGGCGCCCGAGGGCCGGCTCCCGGCCAACGCCCACTTCACCTTCCCCGGCTGCGAGGGCGACTCCCTGCTGCTCCTGCTGGACGCCCAGGGCATCGAGTGCTCCACCGGCTCCGCCTGCACCGCCGGCGTCGCCCAGCCCAGCCATGTCCTCCTCGCCACCGGTACCGACCCGGACCTGGCCCGCGGCACCCTGCGCTTCTCCCTCGGCCACACCTCCACGGAGGCGGACGTGGAGGCCGTCGCCAAGGCGATCGGCCCGGCGGTGGAACGCGCCCGGGCGGCGGGACTGACGTAGGCCCTCAGGGGCGCGCCCGGCGGACCTGCCGCAGGTACCGGTCCCAGTCCCAGTGCGGGCCGGGGTCCGTGTGGTCCGTGCCCGGCACCTCCACATGCCCGATGATGTGCTCCCGGTCGGCGGGTATGCCGTAGCGCCGGCATATCGCCGCCGTCAGGCGGGCCGACGACGCGTACATGGCGTCCGTGAAGGACGAGGCGTCCTCCACGAAGCCCTCGTGCTCGATGCCGACACTGCGTTCGTTGTACTCCCGGTTGCCCGCGTGGAAGGCCACGTCCAGCTCCCGGACCAGCTGGGTGACCCGCCCGTCCTCGCGCACGATGTAGTGCGCCGCCGCCCCGTGCGCCGGGTCCTGGAAGACCTTCACCGCCGACGCGTAGCCGCCCTGCGTGACATGGACGACGACCCGGTCGATCCGGTAGTCGGCCGGCCGGTCCGCCCGCCGGTAGTTCGCCGCCGAGGCCGCCACCCAGCGCGCGCCCCGGAAGTCCACCGCGCCCGCCACCCGCGGCTTGTCCACCCCCGGCAGCCGCCACCACAGACGGGACAGCTCCTCGCGGGCCAGCACGGCCGTGCCCACCGCCGCCGCGGCCCCGCCGACGAGCAGGGCCCGCCGCCCCAGCCGCCGGTCCCCGTCGCTCCCGGCCGTCCCTGTCGTCGCCTCTGTCCGCGCCCCCATGTGGTCGTCAACGGATATCCGGCCGACCGGGTTCCCGCGCCCCCGTACTCTGGAAGGGCTATGACTGACACCCCGCAGCGCCCCCGCCCCCTCCGCGTCCTCGCCGCCATGTCCGGCGGAGTCGACTCCGCCGTCGCCGCCGCGCGCGCGGCGGAAGCAGGCCACGACGTCACCGGCGTCCACCTCGCGCTCTCCGCGAACCCCCAGTCCTTCCGCACCGGCGCGCGGGGCTGTTGCACCATCGAGGACTCGCGTGACGCCCGCCGCGCGGCCGACGTCATCGGCATCCCGTTCTACGTCTGGGACCTCGCCGACCGCTTCCGCGAGGACGTCGTCGAGGACTTCGTCGCCGAGTACGAGGCCGGCCGCACCCCGAACCCGTGCCTGCGCTGCAACGAGAAGATCAAGTTCGCCGCGCTGCTGGACAAGGCGCTGGCCCTCGGCTTCGACGCCGTCTGCACCGGTCACTACGCGAAGGTGATCGTGCGCGAGGACGGCTCCCGCGAGCTGCACCGCGCCTCCGACATGGCGAAGGACCAGTCGTACGTCCTCGGCGTCCTGGACGACAAGCAGCTGGCCCACGCGATGTTCCCGCTCGGCGACACGGTCACCACCAAGGAGGAGATCCGCGCGGAGGCCGAGCGCCGGGGCCTGGCCGTCGCCAAGAAGCCCGACTCGCACGACATCTGCTTCATCGCCGACGGCGACACCCAGGGCTTCCTGGCCCGGCGGCTCGGCAAGGCCGAGGGCGACATCGTGGACGAGTCCGGCGCCAAGGTCGGCACGCACGAGGGCGCGTACGGCTTCACCATCGGCCAGCGCAAGGGCCTCCGGATCGGCACCCCGGCCCCCGACGGCAAGCCGCGCTACGTCCTCGACATCTCCCCGGTGTCCAACACGGTCACCGTCGGCCCGGCCGCCGCCCTGGACGTCACCGCGCTGACGGCGATCAAGCCGCGCTGGTGCGGCACCGCCCCCACCGGACCCGGCACCTACACCGCCCAGCTGCGCGCCCACGGCGGCGAGACCGAGGTGACCGCGGAACCGGTCGACGGCGAACTGCGCGTCTCCTTCACCGAGCCGGTCCGCGGCGTCGCCCCCGGCCAGGCGATCGTGCTGTACGACGGCACGCGCGTGGTGGGCTCGGCGACGATCGCGTCCACCACGCGCGCGACGGCCGCGGCCGGCTAGGCCGGCCTAGCCGGCGAAGAACTCCGCCAGCACCGGCCCCAGCACGTCCGGTTCCACCATGTGGGTCTGGCCCGGCAGGACGCGGTACGTGCCCTGGGGTGCCGCTTCCGCGACGGCCTGGTTCGCCCGGTGCATCCACTCCGGGCTCGCGCCGCCCGCCACCGCGAGCACGGGCACGGAGATCGCGGCGACCCGGTCCCGGGGCAGCAGGCCGTCGCCCATGACCGCGTCGTCGTGGGCGAGGCTGGGGGCGACGGCCTCCATGCCGGCCCACATCGGGGACTGCCGGGCGCGCTGGATCAT
Organism: Streptomyces sp. NPDC046727; assembly: GCF_040645635.1. NCBI lineage: Bacteria > Bacillati > Actinomycetota > Actinomycetes > Kitasatosporales > Streptomycetaceae > Streptomyces > Streptomyces sp. NPDC046727. Next base: position 103,119 of record NZ_JBEYYR010000018.1, on the reverse strand, counting down.
CTCCTCGCCGAGGCCCGTCAGGCGCAGGAACAGCTCCACCGCGTCCCCGCGCCGTCCCTCCGCGAGCGCCGTGTTCAGCTGCTCCTTGTAGGTGGCCTCGCGGGCGGCACCGCCCGCCAGATGGTCGGCGTACGGCACCTCGTACACCGCCGCCCGCCCGATCGGCAGCCCGCTCGCCGCCGCGTGCAGGACCAGCGCACCGCCCGAGGAGACCCCGAACAGCGCCGCCTCGCCGCCCACCGCGTCGATCAGTGCGGCCAGGTCCTCGACCTCGCGGTCGACCGCGTACGGCGGCGTGTCCCCGCTCTCGCCGCGGCCCCGGCGGTCGTAGACGACGGCCGTGCAGCGGTCGGTGAGGCGGTGGGCCAGGGGCGCCACGGTGCCGCCGGTGGACATCGCGCCGCTCACCAGGATGACCGTGGGTCCCTGGCCCATCACTCCGTACGCGAGGGAGGTGCCGTCGCGGGAAGTCGTCTTCTTGTCCATGCCCGTGCAGACTGCCGCACGGCACGCGACTCACCGGTCACGACACGGCGATGCCGCGCGGCGTCATGAGACCTCGGTGTCGTAGAAGCAGTAGTGGTCCCTGATCTCGGCCACGCCCGGCTTGGGGTCCGGATAGGCCCAGACGAGGTCGGGCGCGTCCGGCAGGGACCAGTAGGACGCCGTGCCCTTGAAGGGGCAGACGGTGTGCGTGTCGGAGGGCGTGAGCAGTTCGAGGCGCACGTCCTCGGCGGGGATGTAGTACCGCACCGGACAGCCCGTCTCGCGCAGCTCCAGCGGACGGTCGGACTCCGCGAGCACCTGGTCGCCGCGCACCACGCGCACGTGCCGCTCGCTCTTCTCGATCGTGATCGTGTGTCCTTGGGTCATACCCGTTCAGCGCCCGGCGGACCGCGCTTCTTCCCGCCCGGGCGGAAACCGTACGGTGGACGCCATGAACATCTGCGTCTTCCTGTCCGCCGCCGACCTCGACGACCGTTACACGCGCCCCGCGCGCGAGTTCGCGGAACTGATCGGCAAGGCCGGCCACACCCTGGTCTGGGGCGGCTCCGACGTCGGTCTGATGAAGGTGGTCGCCGACGGCGTGCAGGAGGCGGGCGGCAGGCTGCTGGGCGTCTCCGTGGAGTTCCTGGCGAACCGGGCGCGGCCCGGCGCCGACGAGATGGTCATCGCGGCCGACCTCGCCGAACGCAAGAAGCTGCTGCTGGAGAAGGCCGACGCCGTGGTGATCATGGTGGGCGGCACCGGCACGCTCGACGAGGCCACCGAGATCCTGGAGCTGAAGAAGCACGGCCGCACCGAGAAGCCGGTCGTGCTGCTGAACACGGCCGGCTTCTACGACGGCCTGAAGCAGCAGTTCCACCGCATGGAGGACGAGGGCTTCCTGCCCCGCCCGCTGGCCGAGCTGGTCTTCTTCGCGGACGAGCCGGTCGGGGCCCTGGCCTACCTGGAGGAGCAGCTCGGCGTCCGGTGATGCGAGCATGGCGGGCATGGCTACTCATGTGATCACCGGGGCCGGTTCCGGCATCGGCGCGGCCGTGACCCGCCGGCTGCACGCGCGCGGGGACGAACTCGTGCTGCACGCGCGCGACGCGGGCCGCGCGAAGGAGCTGGCGGCCGAGTTCCCCGGCGCCCGCACCCTGGTCGGCGACCTCGCGGACCCGGACAGGCTGTCCTGGGCGTTCTCCCACCAGACGCTCCCGGACCGGGTGGACTCCCTGCTGCACATCGCCGGGGTCGTCGACCTCGGCGATGTCGGCGACCTGACCCCGAAGTCCTGGCACCACCAGCTCAACGTCAACCTGATCGCCCCCGCCGAGCTGACCCGGCACTTCCTGCCGCAGCTGCGGGTGGCCCGCGGCCATGTGATCTTCGTCAACTCCGGTGCCGGACTGAGCGCCAACGCCGGCTGGTCCGCGTACGCCGCCTCCAAGCACGGCCTGAAGGCCCTCGCCGACTCCCTGCGCCAGGAGGAGCACGGAAACGGCGTCCGCGTCACGTCCGTCTACCCCGGCCGCACCGCCAGCCCCATGCAGGCCAAGGTCCACCAGCAGGAGGGCAAGGAGTACGACGCCTCGAAGTGGATCGACGCCGAGTCGGTCGCCACGACGATCCTCATGGCCCTGGACCTGCCGAGGGACGCGGAGGTCAACGACCTCACCGTGCGGCCGGGACGGTGACCGCAGCCGCGGGCACCGAGATCCGGGCCTGGCTGGCGGAGGTCTGGCCGCGGACCGAGGCCGCGCTGGTCCTGGCCGGCGGGGACGTGGGCGTGCCGCTCGCGGACCGGCCGGTCCTGGGCGAGATCTTCGATGACGCCGACCTCGCCGAGCTGCGCGGTCTGGCCGCCGACGGCGAGTTCACCGGATCCGTCTGCCGGTGCCCCGGCAGCCTGACGGTGGCGCTGCTCGGCGCGGACGGCGCGGTCATCGGCGCCGCGAGTCTGCACGGTGGGACGGACCTCGCCTGGGAGCGGGGCCGCTTCCGGAACAACCTCGAGGTGGCCGACCCGCAGGGGCTGTGCGCCTTCCTGAGCCGGTACGGCGCCGACTGGTTGTGAGCCGACCGGCCGGCGTTACGTACCCTGCCGGGGTGAGCGAAAACAGCCAGTTCAGGTTCGCCGGAGCCACCGGTGTCGGGTCGCTGCCCGGCGGGGACGCCCGCGAGGCCGCCAAGACCGCCACCGGATCCTTCGAGGACTTCCCGTTTCTCCCGGAGCTGCCCGCGCGCGGGCCCGGCGCCGACATGATCGGCCGCACCGCCGGGATGCTGGTCGAGCTGTACGCGCGCGTGGAGCCCAGCGGCTGGCGGATCGGCGACCGGCCGGGCCGGGACACCAAGCGGGCCCGGTCCTGGCTGGGCGAGGACCTCGACGCCCTGGAGGAGTTCACGCAGGGCTACGAGGGCGATCTGAAGGTGCAGGCCGTCGGCCCGTGGACGCTGGCCGCCGCCCTGGAGCTGAGGAACGGCGAGTCCGCCCTGTCGGACCCCGGCGCGTGCCGGGACCTCGCCGCCTCGCTCGCCGAGGGGCTGCGGCTGCACCTCGCCGAGGTGCGGCGCCGCGTCCCGGGCGCCCGGATCGTCCTCCAGCTCGACGAGCCCTCCCTCACCGCCGTCCTGCGCGGCCAGGTCCGTACCGCCAGCGGCTACCGCACGCACCGCGCCGTGGACCGGCAGCTCGTGGAGGCCACGCTCCGGGACGTCGTCGAGGCGCACGGCGACGGACCGGTCGTCGTGCACTCCTGCGCCCCTGACGTGCCGTTCGCCCTGCTGCGGCGGGCCGGCGCGGCAGCCGTCTCCTTCGACTTCGCGCTTCTCACCGAGCGTGACGAGGACACGATCGGCGAGGCCGTCGAGGGCGGCACCCGGCTGTTCGCCGGTGTCGTGCCGGGCACGGACGGCCCATTGTCAGACCCTGCCGGTAGCGTCATGGGTGTCAGGACGTTGTGGCGCCGGCTGGGGCTGCATCCGGGGCTGCTCGCGGAGGCGGTCACGGTGACCCCGGCGTGCGGTCTGGCGGGCGCTTCCCCTGCCTACGCACGCCAGGCGCTCGCGCACTGCGTCCGGGCGGCGAGATCCCTCGCGGACAACCCAGAGTAACGGGAGGACGACACGGTGGCCGGCGACAAGCAGCAGGCGGAGACGGCAGTGCCCGCCGAGGCACGTGACAAGCACGCGCAGCTCGCTGAACAGATCGAGGAGCACCGCTTCCGGTACTACGTGAAGGACGCTCCCGTCATCAGCGACGCGGAGTTCGACAAGCTCCTGAAGTCCCTGGAGGCCCTGGAGGAGGAGTACCCGGAGCTGCGCACCCCGGACTCGCCCACCCAGAAGGTCGCGGGGTCGTACGAGACGGAGTTCACGGCGGTCGAACACCGCCAGCGGATGCTCTCGCTCGACAACACCTTCAACGACGACGAGCTGGCCGCCTGGGCCGACCGCATCGCCAGAGAGCTGGGCGACCAGGAGTACCACTTCCTGTGCGAGCTGAAGGTGGACGGCCTCGCGGTCAACCTCACCTACGAGAACGGCCGCCTCACACGCGCGGCCACCCGGGGCGACGGCCGCACCGGCGAGGACATCACCCCGAACGTCCGGACGATCGCGGAGATCCCGGACCGCCTCCAGGGCGACGAGGTGCCCGACCTGGTGGAGATCCGCGGCGAGGTCTACTTCCCGATGGAGAAGTTCCTCGAACTGAACGAACGCCTGGTCGCGGCCGGCGACAAGCCCTTCGCCAACCCCCGTAACGCCGCCGCCGGTTCGCTGCGCCAGAAGGACCCGCGGGTCACCGCCACCCGCCCGCTGCACATGGTGGTCCACGGCATCGGCGCCCTGGAGGGCTACAAGGGCATGACCCGCCTCTCCCAGGCGTACGACCTGCTGAAGACCTGGGGCCTGCCCACGTCCACGCACAACCGCGTCGTCGACGACCTCGACGGCGTACGGCAGTTCATCGCGTACTTCGGCGAGAACCGCCACTCCGTGGAGCACGAGATCGACGGCGTCGTCGTCAAGCTGGACGAGATCCGCCTCCAGGGCCGGCTCGGCTCCACCGCGCGGGCGCCCCGCTGGGCCATCGCCTACAAGTACGCGCCGGAAGAGGTCAACACCAAGCTCATCGACATCAAGGTGGGCGTCGGCCGCACGGGCCGCGTCACGCCGTACGCCCAGGTCGAGCCGGTCACGGTCGCGGGCAGCGAGGTGGAGTTCGCCACCCTGCACAACCAGGAGGTCGTCAAGGCCAAGGGCGTGCTCATCGGCGACACCGTCGTCATCCGCAAGGCCGGTGACGTCATCCCGGAGATCCTCGGCCCGGTGGTCGACCTGCGCGACGGCGGCGAGCGGGAGTTCGTGATGCCGGCCGAGTGCCCCGAGTGCGGCACGGCGCTGCGGCCCATGAAGGAGGGCGACATCGACCTCCGCTGCCCGAACGCCCGCACCTGTCCGGCCCAGTTGCGCGAGCGGGTGTCGTATCTGGCGGGCCGTGAGTGCCTGGACATCGAGCACTTCGGCGCGGTGGCCGCCGCCGCGCTCACCCGTCCGCTGGAGCCGGCCGACCCGCCGCTGGTGGACGAGGGCGACCTGTTCGACCTCACGGTGGAGAAGCTGCTGCCCATCAAGGCCTATGTCCTCGACCCCGACAGCGGCCTGCCCAAGCGCGATCCCAAGACCGGCGAGGAGAAGGTCGTCACGGTCTTCGCCAACCAGAAGGGCGAGCCGAAGAAGAACACCCTGGCCCTGCTGGCGAACATCGAGGCGGCCAAGTCCCGTCCGCTCGCCCGCTTCCTGAACGGGCTGTCGATCCGGCACGTGGGACCGGTGGCCGCGCAGGCCCTCGCGCGCGAGTTCCGCTCCGTGGACCGCATCGAGCAGGCGTCCGAGGAGGAACTGGCGGCCACCGACGGCGTCGGCCCGACCATCGCCGCCGCGCTCAAGGACTGGTTCGCCGAGGAGTGGCACCGGGAGATCGTCGCCAAGTGGAAGACGGCCGGAGTCCCGCTGGAGGAGGAGTCGACCGGCGAGGAGGAGGGGCCGCGACCGCTGGAGGGGCTCACGGTCGTCGTCACCGGCACGCTGGAGAACTTCACCCGGGACGGCGCCAAGGACGCACTGCAGAGCCGGGGCGCGAAGGTGGCCGGCTCGGTGTCGAAGAAGACCTCGTTCGTCGTAGTGGGTGACAACCCCGGATCGAAGTACGACAAGGCCATGCAACTGAAGGTTCCTGTGCTGAACGAGGACGGTTTCGGTGTCCTCTTGGAGCAGGGCCCCGAAGCCGCGGCCGAAGTCGCGCTTCCGACCGGGGAGTAGCGGTTGAAGGCCACCCGTTCGGCGCATATCAGTTGCATACGGGTGGCCCGGGCGCATTCGGGCAACCGTCGGAGACCGCTGCCCGTGGAAGCCTTCCGCGGCCTACTGTTGAGGTGTGCGCCTGCCGTGCCCAGCTGCGGTTGGGGCATCTCCGTGCCCTCCAGCGGCGCGGGGAAGGTTTCTTCGACGCGGAGCTGCTGATGGTTGTCGGGCATCGGGCCGCGTGGCGTGGGCACCGCCGGCTGTGAGAGGGACGGGAATGGAACCGACCGAGAGCGCCGCCCCGGACTCACGGCTGCGCCTGCGCCGCCGCGCGGGCGCGTGGCGGGGGAGCCGCTGGACCGCACGGGCCGACGGGCGTACGGGCGTGCAGACCCGCCCGGCCGGACCGGGCGCCGCCGCCGAAGCCCACCCCCCGCTGCCGCTCGCCATCGCACCCGCCCCCGGCCTGGCCGGCGGCGACACCGAACGGCACCCGTCCTGGCCGGCGCTGCCCGCGGCCGTCGTCGCCGCCGCCGGATTCGTCCTGGGCGCCGGCTTCTACCGCGCCTACATCGGCCACCACGCCCTCTTCCCGTCCGGCACGGTCGGCTGGGCACTGGCCCTGCTCACCGGCGTCATCGTCGGCCACCTCGTCATGCTGGGCCGCGCCCGCTGGTGGGGCGGCACCGGATCGGGCGCCGCCCTCACCCTCGCCGTCCTGCTGCTGTACGGCTGGGTGCCCGCCGGCCTGGTCAGCCTCACCGTCGTGGTGCTGGTCGGCATCGCCCGCCGGCACCGCTGGCGCCAGGGCGTGCTGCACGGCGCGGTGGACATCCTCGGCATCGGCGTCGGCGCCCTGCTGCTCCGCGCGTTCGGCCGGGTCCCGAGCGTCGAGCAGCCCTGGCGGCCCGACAGCTGGACCGTCACCACGGCCCCCGCGATCGTCCTGGTCGCCGTCGCCTACCTCGCCGTCAGCCGTGGCCTGCTGTGGTACCTGCACGCCCCGCGCGGCGGCGGGGTGCCCACCGCCGCCCGCACCGCCCTGGTCAGACAGGGGCTGGTCGCCGTCGCGCTGCTCGGCATCGCGCCCCTGGTGTGCGTCGTCGCCGACGCCCAGCCGATCCTGCTCCCGCTGTTCGCCATCCCGCTCATCGCCCTGGACTCCACGCTGTGGATGGCCCGCGCCCGCGCCGAGGAGCAGCTGCGCGACCCGCTGACCGGGCTGCCCAACCGGCAGTGGCTGCTGGAGCGGATCTGGACGGCCCTGGACGACGCCGAGCGCATCGGGGCCCGCGCCGCGCTCATGCTGATCGACCTCGACCGCTTCCGGTCGGTGAACGACACGCTCGGTCATCTGGCCGGCGACCGGCTGCTGCTCCAGATCGCCGACCGGCTGCGCCTCGCCCTGCCGCGCGGCGCCGAGGCCGCCCGGCTCGGCGGTGACGAGTTCGCCGTCTTACTGCCCGTCGCCGACTCCACCACGTCGGCCACGCGCGTCGCCCGCGGCCTCGTCACCGCCCTCAGCTCCCCGCTCGACCTGGATGGGCTCACCCTCGTCCTGGAGGCCAGCGCCGGCGTCGCGGTCTTCCCCGATCACGCGCTCGACGCCGAGGGACTGCTGCGCCGCGCGGATGTCGCGATGTACCAGGCGAAGCGGGACCGTACGGGCGTCGAGGTCTACGAGTCCAAGCGGGACTCCAACACCCCGGACCGCCTCGGCCTGCTGGGCGACCTGCGCCGGGCGCTGGACGCGCACGAGGTGCAGCTCCACTACCAGCCCAAGGTCCGCTTCGACGGACAGGTCGCCGGCCTGGAGGCACTGGTCCGCTGGGTGCATCCCGAGCGCGGGAAGGTTCCGCCGGACGAGTTCATAGCGATAGCCGAGTCCTCCGGGCTGATGCCCCACCTCACCGAGTACGTGCTGGAGACCGCGCTCGGCCAGGTCGCCCGGTGGCGGGCGCAGGGCCTCAGGGTCCCGGTCGCCGTCAATGTCTCCCCGCGCGACGTCCACACCCCCGGTTTCGCCGGCTCCGTCGCCGCCCGGCTGGCCCGGCACGGGGTCCCCGCCGGGGCGCTCCAGCTGGAGATAACCGAGCACGTGCTGCTGGAGGACCCGCAGCGGGCCGCCGACACCCTCGCCGGGCTCACCGGGCACGGCGTGAAGATGTCCCTCGACGACTTCGGCACCGGGTACTCGTCCCTGGTGCACCTGCGGCGGCTGCCGGTCAGCGAGCTGAAGATCGACCGCTCCTTCGTGGCCCGGCTGGCGGTCGACGCCGAGGACGCCGAGATCGTGCGCTGCACCGTCGACCTCGCCCATTCGCTGGGCCTGCTGGTCGTCGCCGAGGGCGTGGAGGACGACGAGACGTGGGAGCGGCTGCGGGATCTCGGGTGTGACGCCGTGCAGGGGTGGCTGGTCGCCGCGGCGATGCCGCCCGAGGAGACCACCGCCTGGCTGCGGGCCCGTGGGTCGCGTGGATGGCAGCGGTCGCCCGCGGCGCTTCCGGCCGCCGAGTAGCGTTCCCGCCCGCGCGGCGGAGCCGAGTGCCGATACCGGGCCGAGGCGTGGTTCACGGCCGCTGTGGAACTCGTACGGCCGGCAGACATGTGGGCCGTGGCCTTCGGGATCCACTTCGCAAGGGGGAATGCCATGTCACTGTTCGTGCCGAAGTTCGACGATTCCGTGATCGTCCGCGGCGCCGATGCCGAGGTGGTCGGGGACAGCCCCGTCGCCGTCCAGCTGCTGGCCGACCGGAGCGCGACCGGAGGGGCGCTGTCCACCGTGCGCGTCACCCTGGCGCAGGGCGCCGACGGAGCGCGGCCCCACCTCCACCACAACGGCGCGGAGATGTTCTACCTGCTCGACGGGTGCGCCGAGATCCTGTCCGGCGACGACATCGTCACCGCCGAGCGCGGCGATCTCGTCATCGTCCCGCCCGAGAAGCCGCACGCCTTCGCCGCCGTGCCGGAGGCCACGGCGGACATCCTCATCGTCTTCACGCCGGGCATCGAGCGCTTCGAGTACTTCCGGCACCTCCAGCGCATCCGCCTCGGCGAGGCCACCCCGGAGAGCATCCTTGAGGTGCAGGACCGGTACGACAACCACTTCCTCAGCAGCGAGGTCTGGGAGGGCCGCCGAGGCTGACGGGCGGCGGGCCGGGGAAACCGTTTCACGGCCACCCGGCCCCGCCCCATAGGATTGGCCCCAAACCACACACACTCACCCCAGAGGATCGCTGCATGCCTGGCATCACGCGCGAGGAGGTCGCCCACCTCGCCCGGCTGGCGCGTCTGGAGCTGAAGCCCGAAGAACTCGACCACTTCGCGGGACAGCTTGACGACATCATCGGCGCGGTCGCCCGCGTCAGCGAGGTCGCCGACCAAGACGTACCGCCGACCTCGCACCCGCTCCCGCTGACGAACGTCATGCGGGCGGACGAGGTCCGTCCCTCGCTCACCCCCGAGCAGGCGCTCTCCGGCGCCCCCGCCCAGGAGCAGCAGCGTTTCAAGGTGCCGCAGATCCTGGGGGAGGAGTGACCGCCATGACGGACCACACCATCATCAAGCTCACCGCGGCCGAGACCGCCGCGAAGATCGCCTCCGGCGAGCTGACGGCCGTCGAGGTCGCCGAGGCCCACCTCGCCCGCATCGAAGCGGTCGACGAGAAGGTGCACGCCTTCCTGCACGTCGACCGCGAGGGCGCCCTCGCCCAGGCCCGCGCCGTGGACGAGAAGCGCGAGCGCGGCGAGAAGCTCGGCCCGCTGGCCGGCGTCCCGCTCGCGCTCAAGGACATCTTCACCACCGAGGGCGTACCCACGACCGTCGGCTCGAAGATCCTGGAGGGCTGGATCCCGCCGTACGACGCGACGCTCACCAAGCGGCTGAAGGCCGCCGACGTCGTCATCCTCGGCAAGACCAACATGGACGAGTTCGCCATGGGCTCGTCCACCGAGAACAGCGCCTACGGCCCGACCGGCAACCCCTGGGACCTCACCAAGATCCCCGGCGGCTCCGGCGGCGGCTCCTCCGCCGCGCTCGCCTCCTTCCAGGCCCCGCTCGCGATCGGCACCGACACCGGCGGCTCCATCCGCCAGCCGGCCGCCGTCACCGGCACGGTCGGCGTGAAGCCGACGTACGGCGCGGTGTCCCGCTACGGCATGGTCGCCTTCTCCTCCTCCCTGGACCAGGGCGGCCCCTGCGCCCGTACGGTCCTGGACGCGGCCCTGCTGCACGAGGTGATCGCCGGCCACGACCCGCTGGACTCCACCTCCATCGACGCCCCGGTCCCGCCGGTGGTCGAGGCCGCCCGCAACGGCAGCGTGCAGGGCATGCGCGTCGGCGTGGTCAAGCAGTTCCGCGGCGAGGGCTACCAGGCCGGTGTCATCCAGCGCTTCGACGAGTCGGTCGAACTGCTCAAGGAGCTGGGCGCCGAGATCGTCGAGCTGGACTGCCCGTCCTTCGACCTCGCCCTGTCGGCGTACTACCTGATCGCGCCGTCCGAGTGCTCCTCCAACCTCGCCCGCTTCGACGGCCTGCGCTACGGCCTGCGGACCGGCGACGACGGCACCCACTCGGCCGAGGAGGTCACCTCCCTCACCCGCGAGGCCGGCTTCGGCCCCGAGGTCAAGCGCCGCATCATGCTCGGCACGTACGCCCTGTCGAGCGGCTACTACGACGCCTACTACGGCTCGGCGCAGAAGGTCCGCACGCTCATCACGCGGGACTTCGAGAAGGCCTTCGAGCAGGTCGACGTGATCGTCTCCCCGACGACCCCGACCACCGCCTTCGCGATCGGCGAGCGCGCCGACGACCCGATGGCGATGTACCTCGCGGACCTGTGCACGATCCCGACCAACCTGGCGGGCAACGCGGCCATGTCCCTGCCCTGCGGCCTCGCCCCGGAGGACAACCTCCCGGTGGGCCTGCAGATCATCGCCCCGGCCATGAAGGACGACCGGCTGTACAAGGTCGGCGCTGCCGTCGAGGCCGCCTTCGTGGAAAAGTGGGGGCACCCGCTCCTCGAGGAGGCTCCGTCGCTGTGAGTGCGCTGACCAAGGCCAAGGGCTTCAAGAAGTCCAAGTCCGGTACGTACGTGTCCATGGCCGCCACCGCGTTCGGCGCGTTCGGCGCCGTGAAGCAGATCAAGAAGGCCCGCGCCGAGAACGACACGCTGCGGCTCGTCGACGCCGTCGTCACCGCCGCCGGCATCGTCACCGGCCTCGCCATCCTCTACCGCGAGCTGAAGCGGCTGGGCGACGACGACGTCCTGCTGGGCTGAGAGGGAAGTTTTCACCGTGACCACCACGACCGACCTGGTGTCGTACGAGGACGCGCTGGCGTCGTACGACCCCGTCATGGGCCTTGAGGTCCATGTCGAACTCGGCACCAAGACCAAGATGTTCTGCGGCTGTTCGACCTCGCTCGGCGCCGACCCGAACACCCAGACCTGCCCGGTCTGCCTCGGCCTGCCCGGCGCGCTCCCGGTCGTCAACGCGACCGGCGTCGAGTCCGCCGTCAAGATCGGTCTCGCGCTGAACTGCGAGATCGCCGAATGGTGCCGCTTCGCCCGGAAGAACTACTTCTATCCGGACATGCCGAAGAACTTCCAGACCTCCCAGTACGACGAGCCGATCGCCTTCAACGGCTACCTCGACGTGCAGCTGGAGGACGGCGAGATCTTCCGCGTGGAGATCGAGCGCGCCCACATGGAGGAGGACACCGGCAAGTCGACGCACGTCGGCGGCGCCACGGGCCGCATCCACGGCGCGCAGCACTCCCTCCTCGACTACAACCGCGCCGGCATCCCGCTGATCGAGATCGTCACCAAGCCGATCGTCGGCGCCGGCGAGCGCGCTCCCGAGGTGGCGAAGGCGTACGTCCGTGAGCTGCGCGAGCTGATCCGGGCGCTCCGCGTCTCCGAGGCCCGTATGGAGATGGGCCAGATGCGCTGCGACGTGAACCTGTCGCTGATGCCGAAGGGCGCGGAGAAGTTCGGCACGCGCTCGGAGACGAAGAACGTCAACTCGCTGCGTTCCGTGGAGCGAGCGGTCCGCTTCGAGATCCAGCGGCACGCGGCCGTCCTCGGCGACGGCGGCACGATCGTCCAGGAGACCCGCCACTTCCACGAGGACACCGGGTCCACGACCTCGGGCCGCGTGAAGGAGGAGGCCGAGGACTACCGGTACTTCCCGGAGCCCGACCTCGTCCCGGTGGCGCCCTCGCGCGAGTGGGTCGAGGAGATCCGCGCGGCGCTGCCGGAGATGCCGCTGGCCCGCCGCACCCGCCTGCTCGCGGAGTGGGGCATCTCGGCCACCGACATGCAGGCGATCCTGAACGCCGGCGCGCTGGACCCGATCGTCGCCACGATCGACGCCGGTGCCGACGCGGCCTCCGCCCGCAAGTGGTGGATGGGCGAACTGGCGCGCAGCGCCAACGAGTCGGGCAAGACGCTGGACGAGCTGGCCATCACGCCGCGGCAGGTCGCCCGGATCACCGAGCTGGTGAACTCCGGCGACCTGAACGACAAGCTGGCCCGCCAGGTCATCGAGGGCGTCCTCGCGGGCGAGGGCACCCCGGACGAGGTCGTCGAGAAGCGCGGCCTGAAGGTCGTCTCCGACGACTCGGCGCTCGGTACGGCGGTCGACGAGGCCATCGCCGGCAACCCCGGCATCGCGGACAAGATCCGCGGCGGCAAGGTGGCCGCGGCCGGCGCCCTGGTCGGCGCGGTCATGAAGGCCACCCGTGGCCAGGCCGACGCGGCCCGCGTCAAGGAGCTGATCCTGGAGAAGCTGGGCGTCAGCGAGGGCTGAGCCCGCAGCTCGTCGTACGGCCCCGGAGGCATGCCCTCCGGGGCCGTACGGCTGCCTGCGCTACGCTCGCCCGCCATGAGTGGACGCACCGATTCCGACACCGACCCCTCGATAGCCGAGGCCGCCTGGAACCGCGAGGACACCCAGGGCGACGAGGGCGGCGAAGACGGCGAGGAGTACGCCGAGGGCGCCCGCCGGGCCCGCTGGACCGCGGCCGGCACCGGAGCGCTGCTCTGCCTCGCGGGCCTCGCCGCCGCCCTGATGCGGCTCACCGGATCCGCGCCCGCCCGCGTCCCCGCCGCCTACGCCCTCGGGGCCGCCGTCTGCGCCCTCGCGGCGGTGCTCGGCGCCAGGGGCCGTACCCGCAGGGCGTTGTGGCTGCTGATCGTGGGGACGATGGTGATGGCACTCGGAGACCAGTTCGACTGAAGTGCCCTGGTGGACGAACTGCGGAAGGAAGAACGGCACGATGTACGCGACATCGCTCGGTGACGACGGCGCCGAACTGCGGCCCCTGGAGGTCTGGCACGCGGCGGAACTGCTCGCCAACATAGACCGGGGACGGGAGTTCATCGGCCGGCACATCGGTCTGGCGGACGCGGTGTCCGATCTCGACGGCGCCCGTGGCTGGCTGAAGTCGTACGCCGACAAGCGCGGCGCCGACGCGGGCAGCCTGCACGGGATCTGGCTGGACGGAAAGCTCGTCGGCGGGCTGCTGTTCCGGGTCTGGGACACCCCGAGCGGGGTCTGCGAGGCCGGCTGCTGGCTGGAGCCGGCGGCGGCCGGGCGCGGGCTGGTCACGCGCGGCATGCGGGTGCTGCTCGACTGGGCCTTCGAGGAGCGCGGCATGCACCGGGTGGAGTGGTACGTGTCCTCGGCCAACGAGCCCAGCATCAACGTGGCCCGGCGGCTCGGCATGACCCGCGAGGGCGTGCTGCGCGAGCACTACCCGCACCGCGGGGTGCGCACCAGCACCGAGATCTGGGCGGTCCTCGCACCCGAGTGGCGTGCGGCACGCGCGCGTACCGCGCACAACGATCATTAAGAGACCTCTCAGACAGCGTCCGTACGGTGCCAGGCATGGCAACGAAGACAGCGCAAGGCACCGAGGTGCGCAAGGACGACGAGACGGAGGAGGCCGGCACCGCCGAGGAGACCCAGGCCCCCGAGGCCGCGGACGCCGAGGCAGCGGACGCCGAGGAGGGCCAGGAAGCCGAGGAGGGCGCGGAAGCCGGTGCGGAGGACGGCGCCGCTGACCCGGCGCCCTCCGGGATCGGCCAGGGCGCCGGCGCCGTCGTCTCCGCCGCACTGGGCCTGGTCTCGCTCAGCGGCGGCTGGATCGGCACCGTCGCCTCCGCCCGCGAGCAGCTCATCGGCCAGCTGCGGACGTCGTCGTCCGCGAGCGTCGCCACGCAGCTCAAGGAGGTCTACGGCGACGCCTGGCACACCACCGCCCTGTGGGCCGGCCTGTTCGCACTGACCGCGCTGATCACCGGTGTGGTCGTGCTGGCCCGCCCCGCGTTCGGCGCCCCCGGCCGCCCGCAGGCCGCCTGGATCAGGTCGGTCGCCTGGGCGGGCGTCTCGCTCGGGGTCGTCGGACTGATCCTGGCCGTACTGAAGTACTCCGACGCACTGCTCGCACTGCCCTCGGCCGGCTGAGAAACCCGCAGGTCCCAGGGGCCTTAGGCGATCCGTGAGCACCTTACGGACGTCCTGAGGCCCCTTACGCGCGCCCGCATCCCCACGGCCGGCCGAAGATGCGGAACTCTCCCGATGTGGCGGACCCCCCTGGGAGACGAAGGTGGAGTCATCGCAAGAAGCGACGCACGACACCGAACTCTCCGGAAGGACCCGCCATGTACGGGCTCGAACTGCACCAGCTCCGCTCCGCCGACCTGCGCCGCACGGCCCAGCAGGAGCGCCTGGCCCGCGAGGCCGTCCGCATCCGCCGCGCCGCCCGCCGCGCGGAGTCGGCCGGCCACGGCACCCCGGTCGCCGAGTCGCATACCGACCGCCCCCGCCGGCTCCGGCTGCCGCGCACCGCGTGACCACGGGGGCGGAGAGCGGCCGGACGGGGGTCGGCCGCTCACAGTCCCAGGGCCGTACGGTTTCCCAGCGAAGCCGTACGGCCCTTCCCGTGGTACGGCCCGCGGTTCTCCCGGTGCGGCCCGTGGATCTCCCGGTGCCGTCGGCGGCTCCGCCGGGTGCCGGAACGAGCGGTACGACCATCGCACAGGGGCTGTGGAAAACGGGTGCCAGGCGGTCCCGGCACCATGCGATGCTCGGGCCCGTGGAGACCAGGTCCGTCAGTCCCGTGTTCGTCGGCCGCACCGACGAGTTGGACACGCTGAACGACGCGCTCGCCCGTGCCGCCGCGGCCGAGCCGCAGGCGCTGCTGCTCGGCGGCGAGGCCGGCGTGGGCAAGACCCGCCTCGTGGAGGAGTTCGCCACCGCCGCGGCCGGCCGCGATGCCGTGGTCGCCGTCGGCGGCTGCGTGGAGATCGGCGCCGACGGGCTGCCGTTCGCCCCCTTCTCCACCGCGCTGCGCGTCCTGCGTGACGCCCTGCCCGAGGAGTTCGCCGCCGCGGCGGCCGGCCAGGAGGAGGAACTGGCCCGGCTGCTGCCCGACCTCGGCGAGGCCGGCGCCGGCCGCCACGACGAACAGGGCATGGCCCGCCTGTTCGAACTCACCGCCCGGCTGCTGGAGCGGGTCGCCGCCGCCCGCACCGTCGTGCTCGTCCTGGAGGACCTGCACTGGGCGGACGCCTCCACCCGCCACCTCCTCGCCTACCTCCTGCGCACCCTGCGCGCCGGCCGCCTCCTCGTCCTGGCCACCTACCGCTCCGACGACATCCACCGCCGCCACCCGCTGCGCCCCCTGCTCGCCGAACTGGACCGGCTGCGCACCGTCCGCCGCGTCGAACTCGCCCGCTTCACCCGCGAGGAGGCCGGCCGCCAGATCGCCGGCATCCTCGCCGCCGAACCCGACCCCGCCCAGGTCGACGAGATCTACGCACGCTCCGACGGCAACGCCTTCTTCATCGAGGAACTCGCCGTCGCCGTCGCCGAGGGCAACTGCACCGGCCTCACCGACTCCCTGCGCGACCTGCTCCTGGTCCGGGTCGAGGCGCTGCCCGAGAGCGCCCAGCGGGTCGCCCGGATCGTCGCCGAGGGCGGCTCCACGGTGGAGTACCGGCTGATCGCCGCCGTGGCCCAGCTCACCGAGGACGACCTCATCGAGGCGCTGCGGGCCGCCGTCGGCGCCCACATCCTCACCGTCACCCGCACCGGCGACGGCTACCGCTTCCGGCACTCCCTGGTCCGCGAGGCCGTCGCCGACGACCTGCTGCCCGGCGAACGCTCCCGGCTCAGCCGCCGCTACGCCGAGGCCTTGGAGGCCGACCCGGCGCTCGTCCCCGCCGATGCCCGGGTGATGCGCCTGGCCAGCTACTGGTACCACGCGCACGACGCAGCGAAGGCCCTGCCCGCCGTCCTGGCCGCCGCGGCCGTCGCCCGCCGCAGGCACGCCTACACCGAGCAACTCGGGCTGCTGGAGCGGGCGATGGAGCTGTGGGACACCACCCCGGAGGAGGTCCGCGCCGCCCTGCGCCCGGCCGACTACGCGGAGGCCTGTCCGCCGGCACCGCCCGAAGGGCGCGCGGGCACCCACGGTGACCGCGACCCTGCCACCACACCGCTGCGCTATCTCGACCTGCTGGCCGAGGCGGCGCTGGCAGGCCGCTTCGGCGGCGAACGCGAACGCGCCCTGAAGATCACCAAGCAGGCCCTGCGGCTCCTGGACGAGGAGCGGGACCCCCTGCGCGCCGCCTGGTTCTGGGTGCAGCGCTCCCGGCTGGTCCAGGCCCAGGCCCGCGGCGACGGCCGGCACGAACTGGCCACCGCCCAGGACCTGGTGCGCGGCCTGCCGCCGTCCGAGGTGCACGCCGAGGTGCTGGCGGTCGCCGCCAACTGGTCCATGCAGCACCGGCCCGGCCCCGAGGCCCTCACCGCCGCCGAGCGGGCCGTGGAGTACGCGCGGATGGTGGGCGCCCGCGAGACCGAGCTGCACGCGCGCCTCACCCTGGGCGGCCTGACGGTGGAGGCGGGCGACCCGGAGACCGGCCTCGCACAGATGCGGCAGGTGCTGCGGGACACCCAGGCGGACGGCATGCACCATGTCGCGGGCCGCGCCTATGTGAACCTGCCGTCCGCGCTGCAGAGCGTCGGCCGGGACCGGGAGGCCGTCCCGCTGCTGCGTGAGGGCATCGACTTCTGCCGCCGGTACGGCCTGCTGGAGTCCGGGGCGCGGGCGTGGGGCAGCCTCTCCGAGGCGCTCTACTCGCTCGGCCGGTGGCAGGAGGCAGCCGAGGCCGCCGCGCACGCCACCCGCGTCGGCCACAGCGCCCGGCCCCGCGGCGCGGGCGCCCTGCACCAGGCCCGCCTCGCCCTGGCCCGCGGCGACCTCGCCGAGGCCGGCCGCCGGCTCGCCGCCGCCCGCTCCTGGTACGGCACCCATGACCCCGTGCCCCAGCAGACCCTGCCCGTGGCCCGCATCGCCCTCGGAGTCGCCGCCGCCGAGGGCAGGATCGACGACGCCCGCGCCGCCCTGCTCCCGGTCCTGGACGCCGGCTTCCCGCCCGGCACCCACCGCCACGGCTGGCCGCTGCTGCTCGCCGCCGTCACCGCCGAGGCCGACGCCCGCACCCTGCCCGCCGCCCGGCCCGGCCGCTCCGAGACCCTGGACCGCCTCGCGACGGTCGTACGGACCCTCACCACCGGTGTCCCCCTCTGGGGTGCCTACGGCCAGTGGACCCGGGCCGAACTGCTGCGCGCGCGGGGCCGGGACACCGTCGACACCTGGTCCCCGGTCGTCACCGCCTTCGAGTGCCTGGACCGCCCCTACGACCTCGCCCGGGTCCGGCACCGCCTCGCCGGAGCGCTGCTGGCCGAGGGCGGCGAGGACGAGCGCGACCGTGCGGTGGAGCTGCTCCGGCTGGCCGCGGCGGTCGCCGCCCACCTGGGCGCCCGCCCCCTCGCCGACGCCGTCGCCCGGCTCGCCCGGCGCGCCCGTCTCAGCCTGGCCCGCGCCTCGGAGCAGGCCCCGGCCGACCCGGCCGCGGCGCTCGGCCTCACCAGCCGGGAACGGGACGTCCTCGGCCTGGTCGCGGCCGGCCGCACCAACCGGCAGATAGCCGAGGAGCTGTTCATCTCGCCGAAGACCGCGAGCGTCCATGTCTCCAACATCCTGAGCAAGCTGGGCGTCTCGGGCCGGGGCGAGGCGGCGGCGGTGGCGCACCGGCTGGAACTGTTCACGGCCGGGACGCTCGCTGCCGAATCACCGGGCTGAGACCTACGCTGGAGAAAACCGGCAACGAGGGGGGAGCCGTGTTCAACGTCTTCGAGGACCTGTTCGCGCCCGGCCGCAAGCACACCCGGGACGAGCAGAACCGACTCGAACTGACCCGCGAGGACGTCGGCGACAACGACCCGGGCCACGGCCCGATAGACCTGTCGTCCGGGAAGGCGGTGATACGCCTGCCCCAACGGGCGCCTGACGAACCGCCGGCCGCCGAGGCGGCGCCGGATGAGGCGTGAGGGAGGGAGCCGCGCCTGGCGGGGCTAGCTCACCCGCACCTCCAGCACCCGGTCGTCCCCCTTCTTCGGGGTGCCCCGGCCGTCCGTGTTGCTCGTCACCAGCCAGAGCCTGTCGCCACCGGCCGGGACGACCGTACGCAGGCGGCCGTAGGTGCCGGTGAGGAGCGCCTGCGGGGCGGCCGAGGCCGAGGTGCCGTTCAGCGGGATGCGCCACAGGCGCTTGCCCTTGAGGCCGGCCATCCAGATCACGCCGTTCACGTAGGCGATGCCGCTGGGGGAGGCGTCGTCGGTGTGCCACTGGGCTATCGGGTTGTGGAACCCGGCGTCGGCGGACCTGCCCTCGGCCCGCGGCCAGCCGTAGTTGTCGCCGGGCTTGATCGCGTTCAGCTCGTCCCAGGTGTCCTGGCCGAACTCCGAGGCGAACAGCCGCTGCTTGTCGTCCCAGGCCAGACCCTGGACGTTCCGGTGGCCGTACGAGTACACGGGGGAGTCCGGGAACGGGTTGCCCGGTGCCGGCTCGCCCTCCGGGGTCAGCCGCAGGATCTTGCCGCCCAGTGACTTCCGGTCCTGGGCCAGACCCCGCTGCCCGCTCTCACCGGTGCCCGCGTACAGCATCCCGTCCGGGCCGAACGCGATCCGGCCACCGTTGTGGATGACGCCCTTGGGGATGCCCCGGAACACCGTGTCCGGAGCGCCCAGTTGCTCACCGGCCGGCTTCCGCTCGTCGTACAGCATGCGGACGATGCGGTTGTCCGAGGCCGAGGTGAAGTAGGCGTAGACCATGTGGTCCGAGGCGTAGTCGGGGGAGAGGGCGATGCCCAGCAGGCCGCCCTCGCCGGCCGGCGAGACCCCGGAGACCGCGCCCAGTTCGGTCTTCTCGCCCGTCTTCTCGTCGACGCGGACGATCGTCCCGTCGTCCCGGGAGGAGACCAGCAGCCCCCCGCCGGGCAGCGGAGCCAGTCCCCACGGCGTCTTCAGGCCCTCGGCCACCGTGCGCAGCACCCGCGCCGAGCCCTTGGCCGGGGGCGCCGACCCGGTGCCCCGCGGGGCGGTGGCGGCGCCGGGCGACGTGGCGGCAGGCGCCCTGCCCGGGGAGTCCCCGCCGCCGGAGGAGCAGCCGGCCGTCAGCAACAGGGCGGTCGCGGCCAGCACGGCCGGTACAGCTCGACGTCGCACGATCAAGGTCCCTTCCAGGCGGCGGTCCCGAGGCAGCGGTCCAACGGCACCCTCTCCCTCTCATACACCGTGGGCGCCGCCCGGGTTCCCGGTCTTGGGGAACCGATGGCAGGAACCTCAGTCCCAGGACCCCTGCGCCGCCGGCAGCTGGGACACCTCCGCCAGGTCCTGTGCGGTCAGCCGCAGCCCGGCCGCCGCCGCGTTCTGCGCGGCCCACCGCTCCCGCTTGGTACCCGGCAGCGCGATCACATGCCGCCCCTGCGCCAGCACCCAGGCCAGGGCCACCTGGGCCGGGGTGACGTCCTCGCCGTGCCGGCGGGCGACGCGCCGCAGGCCCGCCACGATCGGCTGGTTGGCCGCCATCATCTCGGCGGTGAACCGGGGGTGCCGGGCCCGCACGTCGTCCGGTTCGAAGCCCTCGCCCGGCGTCAGCGTGCCGCTCAGGAAGCCGTTGCCCAGCGGCATCGCCGCCAGGAAGCCCACACCGCGCGCCTCGCACCACGGCAGCAGCGCCTGGAGCGACTCCGGCGACCACACCGACAGCTCCGCCTGCACCGCGCTCACCGGGAACACCTGCTGCACCCGCTGCAACTGGCGCAGCGTCGTGTCGTGCAGCCCCGTCCCCGAGCGGCGCCCGCCGCGCGCCCCCACCGCGCACAGGCCCAGCGCCCGCACCTTCCCGGCCCGCACCAGGTCCGCCATCGCACCCCACGTCTCCTCGACGGGCACCTCGGGGTCGGCGCGGTGCAGCTGGTACAGATCGATCACGTCGGTCTGCAGCCGCCGCAGCGAGGCGTCACAGGCCCGCTTCACATAGCCGGGGCGGCCGTTGGCCACGATGTGCTGCTCGCCCACCAGCAGCCCCACCTTCGTGGACACGAAGGCGTCCTGGCGCCGCTCCTTGAGCACCCGGCCCAGCAGCAGCTCGTTGGTGAAAGGGCCGTACATGTCCGCGGTGTCCAGGAGGTCCGAGCCCAGGTCCAGCGCCCGGTGCACGGTTCTGAGCGACTCGTCGCCCCGCTGTCGCGAACCGCTGTACGCCCAGCTCATCGGCATGCATCCGAGTCCGACGGCCCCCACCGCGAGTCCCCCCGCGCCGATCGTCCTGCGCTCCACCTGCTCGTGAACCTCCCTCTGCCCGGCCCCCAACCTAACCTCTGCACGCGCGCGTGCCTGACATAGCCTCCTGGCATGACTTCAGACGTGTGGCTTCCCATCCCGCCCGAGGAGATCGAGGGGCTGCCGGCGGGGCCCCGGTACCTGTTCTGGGACGGGGGAGAGGACGGCGACCAGCCGTTTCCCGGCGACCCCGCGGACTGCGCGGTGTACGTGGTGCCGTACATGAAGCGGCTGTCGGTCCGGGTACGGCCGCTGGAGCGGCTGACGAACGTCCGGGTCATCCAGACGCTCACCGCCGGCGTCGACGACATCACCGCACGGCTGCCGGAGATCGTGCCGGGCGTACGGCTGTGCAACGCGCGCGGGGTGCACGAGACGAGCACCGCCGAGCTGGCGCTCACCCTCACCCTGGCCGCGCTGCGCGGCATCCCGGGATTCGTCCGGGCCCAGCAACAGGAGCGCTGGGCGGCGGGTTTCCACCAGTCCCTCGCCGACAAGAGCGTCCTGATCGTCGGCTACGGCGCCATCGGTGCCGCCATCGAGGACCGGCTCACGCCGTTCGAAGTCGCGCGGGTGGCGCGCATCGCGCGCTCCCAGCGCACCACGGCGCGCGGTCTTGTGCACCCGATCACCGATGTGCTCTCACTGCTTCCGGACGCGGACGTCGTGATCCTCTGCACGCCGCTCACGGAGGCCACCCGGGGGTTTGTCGACGCCGACTTCCTGGCCCGGATGAAGGACGGAGCGCTGCTCGTCAACGTCGCTCGCGGGGCCGTGGTCGACACCAAGGCGCTCCTCGCCGAGCTGGAGCGGGGCCGGATCACCGCCGCCCTGGACGTCACGGACCCCGAGCCGCTGCCCCCCGGCCATCCCCTGTGGCAGGCGCCGGGCGTGCTGATCAGCCCGCATGTCGGCGGCCCCTCCTCGGCCTTCCTGCCGCGCGCCAAGCGGCTGCTCGTCGACCAGCTGACCCGCTTCGTCAACCAGGAACCACTGCGGAACGTGATCCTTACCACCGGATCCGAAACGCCGGGATCAATGGGGCAGTAGTCCGCTTCCGGCACCCTCCGCAACCTTTCGGACGCACCCTGTACGCGCATTACCCCTGGTCGTCACGGAGCGTAGAGACGCTATGTCCCTGAGTGACGATCCTGGTGTATCGTCCCGACAGGGGCAGCGCCGCTGACCGTTCGGCGCCGGGGATGGACATTTCAGATTTGTGAGGGGGGCGACGGGCGATGCACGGCCTATGGACGAACGATCCGACGCGGCGGAGCCGCCGACGGCGACCCTGGCGCACGGCCGCGCGCAGGCGCGGCCACCACACCGGCCATCACAGCCACCACCAGCGCAGGCACAGCGGTCGTCGCAGGCACGCGCACCCGGTGCAGCGGGACCGCCGGGACGCGGGAGCGGCGCGGACCGGGAGGCCCCGGTGAGTGCGCCGCCCTCCGTGACGACCACCCTCGACGGAGCGGTGCGCGCACCGCACCCGCACGAGGCGCCGCCGCCCCGCCGGCCGGCCGTCTGTGACAACACCCGGCTGCTGGAGCAGCTCGTCCTCGCCCTGATCTGCGCGGCCTACGCCGTCGGAGCCGCGTTCGACTGGGGCGCGGAGCAAGTCGCGCTCTTCATGGGCGACTTCGGACTGAGCGCGGCGGCGGGCACCGCCGCCGTCTCCTGCTTCCTGTACGCCCGCAGCCGGCGCGTGCGCTTCCGCTCGGCCTGGCTGCTGTTCGCGCTCTCCTCCGCCATGGCGGCCCTGGGCAACGGTGTCTGGGGCTGGTACGAGGTGGTGCTGGGCCGGACCGTGCCCAGCCCGAGCTACGCCGACCTGTTCTTCCTGTGCTTCGCGCCGCCCGCCATCGTAGGCCTGCTGGTGCTCGCCAAGCGGCCCGTGACGAAGGCGGGCTGGATCTGCCTGGGCCTGGACGCCTGGCTGATCGGCGGCTCGCTGCTCACCCTCTCGTGGAGCCTCGCGCTCGCCCAGGCGGCCCGGTTCGACGGATCGAGCGTGGCGCACGCCGCGCTGTCGCTGGCGTACCCGCTGCTCGACATCGCGCTCGTCAGCATGGTCCTCGCGCTGCACTTCCGCCGCGCCCCGGGCAACCGCACGGCGGTGAACACCGCGATCGGCGCGCTCGCGCTGACCGTGATGTGCGACGCCCTGTTCACCTCGCCGCTGCTGCACAGCAGCTACCGCTCCGGGCAGCTCCTGGACGCCGGCTGGTTCGCCGGTTCGCTGCTGCTCGCCTACGCCCCCTGGGCCGCCCCCCGGCGCCGGAAGGCGCAGGAGGCACGCGCGGCCGACGGGCACACGCGCGTGGTCCACGAGCACGTCCCGGGCCAGCGGAGCACGGGCCACCACCACCTCCCCCTGCCCGCGCCGGGCGCCGAGCACTGCCGGTACCCGTCCGGCCGGCCGCTCAGCGGCTCCCTCGCCGCCCTCACCCCGTACCTCGCCGCAGCCGTGTGCACCCTGGGCATCCTGTACAACGTCCTCAACGGCCGCAGACCCGACCACGTGGTGCTGATCACCGCGGGCGCCGTGGTGCTGGCGCTCGTCATCCGGCAGGGCATCATGCTGCTGGACAACATCACCCTCACCCAGGAACTGGCCCAGAAGGAGAACCACTTCCGCTCCCTGGTGCAGGGCTCCAGCGACGTCATCATGATCGCCGCGCCGAACGGCATCCTCCGGTACGTCTCCCCGGCCGCCGCCGGGGTGTACGGACGGCCCGCCGAGGAGCTGGTGGGCACGGAGCTGGCCGGTCTGATCCATCCGGAGGACCTGGGCTGTGTGGTGCACGAGGTGCGCCGCTTCCTCGCCGCCGACCCGCTGGAGGAGCCCACCACGCGCATCGAGTGCCGGTTCCGGTCCGGCGGCGGGGGCTGGCTCAACGTCGAGTCGACCGTCAACCGGCACCACGGCGGGCTGATCTTCAACAGCCGGGACGTGACCGAAAGAGTGCGCCTGCAGGCGCAGCTCCAGCACAACGCCGAGCACGACCCGCTGACCGACCTGCCCAACCGCGCGCTGTTCACCAAGCGCGTCCAGCAGGCCCTGTCCGGCCGCCGGGCCACCGACCGGGGCGCCGCCCTGCGCGGTACGGCGGTGCTCTTCATCGACCTCGACGGCTTCAAGGCCGTCAACGACACGATCGGGCACCAGGCCGGGGACGAGCTGCTGGTCCAGGCCGCCCGCAGACTCCAGGACGCGGTCCGGCACGGGGACACCGCGTCCCGGCTGGGCGGCGACGAGTTCGCGGCCCTGATCGTCGGGGACGGCACCCGGGACCGTGCCGCCCGGGAGCGGAACATCCTGGAGCTCGCCGACCGCCTCAGGCTGACCCTCTCCCAGCCGTACGGCATCGACGGAAACGATGTCCGGGTCAACGCGTCCATCGGCGTCGCCTTCGCCGAACCGGGCCTCGGCGCGGGCGAGTTGCTGCGCAACGCCGACCTGGCGATGTACCGCGCGAAATCGGCCGGAAAGGGCCGGGTCGAGCTGTACAAGCCGCAGATGCAGCAGGACGTCGTCCGCAAGGCGGAACTGGCCACGCGCCTGCGTGCCGCGCTGCACGACGGCGAGTTCGCGCTGCTGCACCAGCCCGTGGTGTGCCTGCAGAACGGCCGGATCACAGCGGTCTCCGCACAGGCGCGCTGGCGCTCCTCGCAGGGGGTGCTGTTCACGCCGGCGGAGTTCCTGCGGGTGGCCGAGGACGGCGACAAGACCGCCGAGCTGGACCGCTGGATCCTGGAGGAAGCCGTGGAGCGGGCGGCCGAGCGGGCCGCGACCGGACTCGCCGTACCGGTGGCGGTGCGGATGAGCGCCCGGCGGCTGCTGGACCGCTCGATGCCGCTGGGCTCGGTGGAGGCGCTGCTGACCCGGCACGGGCTGCCGCCCGGGGCGCTGGTCGTCGAGCTGTCCGACACCGATCCCAGGGTCTCCCTGGAGGAGCTGGAGCGGCGGCTGACCGTGCTCAGCCGGCTCGGGGTGCGGATCGCGCTGGACGGCTTCGGCAGCGGCTACGCGGCCATCACGGCGCTGCGGCGGCTGCCGGTGGACATCCTCCGGCTGGACCGCAGTCTGGTCGAGGGCGTGGTCGAGTCCGTCCGGCTGCACAAGATCACCAGTGGGCTGCTGAGGATCGCTGGTGATCTCGGGCTCCAGTCGGTCGCCGAGGGTGTGGACCTGCCCGAACAGGTGGTGGCGCTGCGCGCGATGGGTTGCACCCATGGGCAGGGCATGGCGTTCGCCGGTCCGCTGGACGAGTACCGGCTGCGCCGGGCGCTCGGATCCGGCCACTACCCGGTGCCGCACGCCCCGGCCGAACCGGCGTTCGCGGGCGCCGCGAGCGCCCCGGAGGTGAATGAGCCGTGGA
Source organism: Streptomyces sp. NPDC046727 (assembly GCF_040645635.1). Taxonomy (NCBI): domain Bacteria; kingdom Bacillati; phylum Actinomycetota; class Actinomycetes; order Kitasatosporales; family Streptomycetaceae; genus Streptomyces; species Streptomyces sp. NPDC046727. The sequence goes on along the minus strand of NZ_JBEYYR010000018.1, from coordinate 78,239 downwards.
AGGGGGCGAGGGAGCCGAAGGGGGTGTACACAGGGGGTGTCCCCGCTGTTCTCGGAGGCGGCAGTGCTCTTCGCTCACATTCTGAGACTCCCGTCCCACCTACTTGACACGTGGTGCGTGCCGGGGGGAGGGTCAGTTCCATGCGCACCCGAATTCTCGTACTTGGACAGCGCGTCGGCTGAGCTGGGACCCACCGGAGGACGATCCGGAATCCCCAGCGACCTCACCGGCGCGCTCCCCTCGCTTGCCTTGCGGCACGAGGGGTTTTTTGTTGCACGAGCGCCTTTCGTGCAGCGCTTGAACTCCGTACAAACCTCGCAAAAACCCTCAGCATCGAGAAGAGAATGCCGATGACCGAGCAGGCCACCGGGGCCCACCATCCGCAGCCGCGGCCCCGTTCCGGAGGACAGCAGTCCGCCCCCGTCGAGCACGTCACGGGTGCGCAGTCCCTCATTCGCTCCCTTGAGGAGGTCGGCGCGGACACGGTGTTCGGCATTCCCGGCGGTGCGATCCTGCCGGCGTACGACCCGCTGATGGACTCCACCCGGGTGCGGCACGTGCTGGTCCGGCACGAGCAGGGCGCCGGCCACGCGGCCACCGGCTACGCGCAGGCCACCGGCAAGGTCGGCGTCTGCATGGCCACCTCAGGACCGGGCGCCACCAACCTGGTCACGCCCATCGCCGACGCGCACATGGACTCGGTGCCGCTGGTCGCGATCACCGGCCAGGTCGCCTCGAAGTCGATCGGCACGGACGCCTTCCAGGAGGCGGACATCGTCGGCATCACCATGCCGATCACCAAGCACAACTTCCTCGTCACCAAGGCCGAGGACATCCCGCGGGTCATCGCGCAGGCGTTCCACATCGCCTCCACCGGCCGCCCCGGCCCGGTCCTGGTCGACATCGCCAAGGACGCCCTCCAGGCGAAGACCACCTTCTCCTGGCCGCCGGTGATGGACCTGCCCGGCTACCGCCCGGTGACCAAGCCGCACGCCAAGCAGATCCGCGAGGCCGCCAAGCTGATCACCTCCGCCAGGCGGCCCGTCCTCTACGTCGGCGGCGGCGTCATCAAGGCACAGGCCACCGCCGAGCTGAAGGTCCTCGCCGAACTCACCGGAGCGCCCGTCACCACCACGCTGATGGCGCTCGGCGCGTTCCCCGACAGCCACCCGCTGCACGTGGGAATGCCGGGCATGCACGGTGCGGTCACCGCCGTCACCGCGCTGCAGAAGGCCGACCTGATCGTCGCCCTCGGAGCCCGCTTCGACGACCGTGTCACCGGCAAGCTGGACAGCTTCGCCCCGTACGCCAAGATCGTCCACGCGGACATCGACCCGGCCGAGATCGGCAAGAACCGCGCCGCCGACGTGCCGATCGTCGGCGACGCCCGCGAGGTCATCGCCGACCTGGTCCAGGCCGTGCAGAAGGAGCACAGCGAGGGCCACAAGGGCGACTACACCGCCTGGTGGAGCGACCTCAACCGCTGGCGCGAGACCTACCCGCTCGGCTACGACCAGCCCGAGGACGGCTCGCTGTCCCCGCAGCAGGTCATCGAGCGCATCGGACAGCTCGCGCCCGAGGGCACGATCTTCGCCGCGGGCGTCGGCCAGCACCAGATGTGGTCCGCGCACTTCATCCAGTACGAGAAGCCCGCCACCTGGCTGAACTCCGGCGGCGCCGGGACGATGGGCTACGCGGTCCCGGCCGCCATGGGCGCCAAGGCCGGCCAGCCGGGCCGTACGGTCTGGGCGATCGACGGCGACGGCTGCTTCCAGATGACCAATCAGGAACTGACCACCTGCGCCCTGAACAACATCCCGATCAAGGTCGCCATCATCAACAACGGCGCCCTCGGGATGGTCCGCCAGTGGCAGACCCTCTTCTACAACCAGCGCTACTCCAACACCGTGCTGCACAGCGGCCCCGAGGACATCAACCCGGACGCCAAGGGCACGCGCGTGCCGGACTTCGTGAAGCTGTCCGAGGCGATGGGCTGCGTGGGCCTGCGCTGCGAGCGTCCCGAGGACCTGGACAAGGTCATCGAGGAGGCCAACTCCATCAACGACCGCCCGGTCGTCATCGACTTCATCGTCCACGAGGACGCGATGGTCTGGCCGATGGTCGCCGCCGGCACCTCCAACGACGAGATCATGGCCGCCCGGGACGTCCGCCCCGACTTCGGCGACAACGAAGACGACTGAGCGAGAGAGACGAACGAGAAATGTCCAAGCACACGCTCTCCGTCCTGGTGGAGAACACGCCGGGCATCCTGGCCCGGATCGCCGCCCTCTTCTCCCGTCGCGGCTTCAACATCGACTCGCTCGCGGTCGGTGTCACCGAGCACCCCGACATCTCCCGCATCACCATCGTGGTGAACGTCGAGGACCTGCCGCTGGAGCAGGTGACCAAGCAGCTCAACAAGCTCGTCAACGTGCTGAAGATCGTCGAGCTGGAGCCCGGTCAGGCCGTGCAGCGCGAACTCGTCCTGGTGAAGGTCCGTGCCGACAACGAGACCCGCTCCCAGATCGTGGAGATCGTCCAGCTGTTCCGCGCCAAGACCGTCGACGTCTCCCCGGAGGCCGTGACCATCGAGGCCACCGGTTCCAGCGACAAGCTGTCCGCCATGCTCAAGATGCTGGAGCCGTACGGCATCAAGGAGCTGGTCCAGTCCGGCACGATCGCGATCGGCCGCGGCGCCCGTTCGATCACGGACCGGTCGCTGCGCGCTCTCGACCGGACGGCGTAAGACTGGAAACGGGCGGCCGCCGATCAACGGCCGCCCGTATGCCGAGACCCCGGAACTTCCTTCCCGCCCGCCGTCATACGGTGGGACGCACCACCTGCACTCAAGGAGAGAACCCAAAGTGGCCGAGCTGTTCTACGACGCCGACGCCGACCTGTCCATCATCCAGGGCCGCAAGGTCGCGGTCATCGGCTACGGCAGCCAGGGCCACGCCCACGCCCTGTCGCTGCGTGACTCCGGTGTGGACGTGCGTGTCGGTCTGCACGAGGGCTCGAAGTCCAAGGCCAAGGCCGAGGAGCAGGGCCTGCGTGTGGTGACCCCGGCCGAGGCCGCCGCCGAGGCCGACGTCATCATGATCCTCGTCCCGGACCCGATCCAGTCCCAGGTCTACGAGGAGTCCATCGCCCCGAACCTGAAGGACGGCGACGCGCTGTTCTTCGGCCATGGCTTCAACATCCGCTTCGGCTTCATCAAGCCCCCGGCCGGCGTCGACGTCGCCATGGTCGCCCCGAAGGGCCCGGGCCACCTGGTCCGCCGTCAGTACGAGGAGGGCCGCGGCGTTCCGTGCATCGCCGCCGTCGAGCAGGACGCCTCCGGCGACGCCTTCCAGCTGGCGCTGTCCTACGCCAAGGGCATCGGCGGCACCCGCGCCGGCGTCATCAAGACGACCTTCACCGAGGAGACCGAGACCGACCTCTTCGGCGAGCAGGCCGTCCTCTGCGGTGGCACCGCGGCCCTGGTCAAGGCGGGCTTCGAGACCCTGACCGAGGCCGGCTACCAGCCGGAGATCGCCTACTTCGAGTGCCTGCACGAGCTGAAGCTGATCGTGGACCTCATGTACGAGGGCGGCCTGGAGAAGATGCGCTGGTCGGTCTCCGAGACCGCCGAGTGGGGCGACTACGTCACCGGTCCGCGCATCATCACGGACGCCACCAAGGCCGAGATGAAGAAGGTCCTCGCCGAGATCCAGGACGGCACCTTCGCCCAGACCTGGATGGACGAGTACCACGGCGGTCTGAAGAAGTACAACGAGTACAAGCAGCAGGACGCCGAGCACCTGCTGGAGACCACGGGCAAGCAGCTGCGCAAGCTGATGAGCTGGGTGAACGAGGAGGCGTAAGCCTCAGGACAGGGGCCGGGGCGAAGTGCTCCGGCCCCTGTTGTCCACCCCGTCCAGCCCCGGACGAGTGATCCTTCCGCGGTGGCGCAATGCAGCCCCCGCCGCACCACTAGACTGCTGCACAACACGCGTCAGGCCCACAGCGTCGTGCGTCTTCCGCGGCTAGCCCCTCCTCCGCCTGCGGCCGTCGGGACGGCCGTCCGCATCGCACATGTGAGGACTCACGTGAGCTCGAAACCCGTCGTACTCATCGCTGAAGAGCTGTCGCCCGCCACCGTCGACGCACTCGGTCCGGACTTCGAGATCCGGCACTGCAACGGCGCGGACCGCAGCCAGCTGCTGCCCGCCATCGCCGACGTGGACGCGATCCTGATCCGCTCGGCCACCAAGGTCGACGCCGAGGCCATCGCCGCCGCGAAGAAGCTGAAGGTCGTCGCGCGAGCCGGCGTCGGCCTGGACAACGTCGACGTCTCCGCCGCCACCAAGGCCGGCGTGATGGTCGTCAACGCCCCGACCTCCAACATCGTGACCGCCGCCGAGCTGGCCTGCGGTCTCCTCCTCTCCACCGCCCGCAACATCCCGCAGGCCAACGCCGCGCTGAAGAACGGCGAGTGGAAGCGGAGCAAGTACACGGGCGTCGAGCTGGCCGAGAAGACGCTGGGCGTCGTGGGCCTGGGCCGCATCGGTGCCCTCGTCGCGCAGCGCATGTCCGCCTTCGGCATGAAGGTCGTCGCCTACGACCCCTACGTGCAGCCCGCTCGGGCCGCGCAGATGGGCGTCAAGGTGCTCTCCCTGGACGAGCTGCTGGAGGTCTCCGACTTCATCACCGTCCACCTGCCCAAGACCCCCGAGACCCTCGGCCTCATCGGCGACGAGGCGCTGCGCAAGGTCAAGCCGAGCGTGCGCGTCGTCAACGCCGCGCGCGGCGGCATCGTGGACGAGGCGGCGCTGTACGCGGCGCTGAAGGAGGGCCGGGTCGCCGGCGCCGGCCTCGACGTGTACGCCAAGGAGCCCTGCACCGACTCCCCGCTCTTCGAGCTGGACCAGGTCGTCTGCACCCCGCACCTGGGCGCGTCCACGGACGAGGCGCAGGAGAAGGCCGGTATCGCCGTCGCCAAGTCGGTGCGCCTCGCGCTCGCCGGTGAGCTGGTGCCGGACGCGGTGAACGTCCAGGGCGGTGTCATCGCCGAGGACGTCAAGCCGGGCCTGCCGCTCGCCGAGCGCCTCGGCCGGATCTTCACCGCGCTCGCGGGCGAGGTCGCGGTCCGCCTGGACGTCGAGGTCTACGGCGAGATCACCCAGCACGACGTGAAGGTGCTGGAGCTGTCCGCGCTCAAGGGTGTCTTCGAGGACGTCGTCGACGAGACCGTGTCCTACGTCAACGCCCCGCTGTTCGCGCAGGAGCGCGGTGTCGAGGTCCGGCTGACCACCAGCTCGGAGTCCGCCGACCACCGCAACGTGGTGACCGTGCGCGGCACGCTGGGCACCGGCGAGGAGGTGTCGGTCTCCGGCACGCTGGCCGGCCCGAAGCACGTCCAGAAGATCGTCGCGGTCGGTGACTACGACGTCGACCTCGCGCTCGCCGACCACATGGTCGTCCTGCGCTACGAGGACCGCCCGGGTGTCGTCGGCACCGTCGGCCGCATCCTCGGCGAGGCGGGCATCAACATCGCCGGCATGCAGGTCGCCCGCGCGGCGGTGGGCGGCGAGGCGCTCGCCGTGCTCACCGTGGACGACACGGTGGGCGCCGCCGTTCTGGCCGAGGTCGCCTCCGAGATCGGGGCCACGTCGGCCCGGTCGGTGAACCTGGTCTGAGCAGTCCGAAAACGCCGGACGGGCTGAGGTCTCTCAGCCCGTCCGGCGTTCTGTCGTGCCCTACTTCTGCTTGACCTCGATCCTCCGCAGCGTCGCCGCCGCCCCCGCCGCCGCGAGCACCAGCAGCACCGCCCCGGCGATCGCCGCCCCGTGCATCCCGCTGGTGAAGGCATCCCGGGCCGTGGCGAGCAGGGTCTGTCCGGCCCGGCCGGGCAGGTGAGCCGCGTCGGCCAGGGCCCCGCCCAGGGTCTCGCGGGCCGCGGCCGGGGCGGTGGCCGGCATCTCGCGGCGGTAGACCGCCGTACCGATGGAGCCCAGGACCGCCATGCCGAGCGCGCCGCCGAACTCGGCGCTGGTCTCCAGCAGGGAGGAGGCCGTGCCCGCTCGCTCCACCGGTGTGCCGCTCATGGCGAGGTCGGTCAGCTGGGACACGATCGCGACCATCCCGCAGGCGAGGACGCCGGCCCCGGTGAGGGCCAGCCACAGCGAGTCGGTGCCGACGAGTGCGAGCAGGGCGTAACCGGCGGCCATGGCCACGAAGCCACCGGCGATCACGTACCCCCGGTCGACACCCCGCTGCACGAGCTGGGCGGTGACCGGGCCGGCGACCCCGATGAACACCGACGGCAGCAGGCTCCACAGGGCCGCCTCCAGCGGGCTCTTGCCGAGGACCGACTGCAGGTACTGCGTGGTGAAGATGGCCGAACCCATCATGCCGAGGCTGGCGACGAGGTTCAGGACCAGTGCCGGGGTGAAGCCGTGGCCCTTGAGCAGGGCCGGCGGGATCAGCGGGGAGGCGCTGGTGCGCTGGCGGTGGACGAACAGGGCCGCGAAGAGCAGGCCGACGGTGACCGAGACGACGTACTGCGGGTGCCAGCCCTCGGAGGGGATCTCCTTCAGGCCGTAGATCACGGGGAGCACGGCGGCCATCGACAGCGGGACGCTCACCCAGTCGAAGCGGCCGGGCTCGGGGTTCCTCGACTCGGGCAGCAGCACCGGGCCGAGGACGAGCAGCAGCGCCATCGCGGGCAGGTTGACCAGGAAGACCGAGCCCCACCAGAAGTGCTCGACCAGGATGCCGCTCATCACCGAGCCGAGCGCGATACCGCCGGTCATCACGGCGGACCACAGTCCGATCGCCTTCGCCCGCTGGGCCGGGTCGGTGAACATCGTGCGCAGCAGGGCCATCGTCGACGGCATCAGGGTCGCGCCGCCGATGCCGAGGATCGCGCGGGCCGCGATGAGGGTCTCGGCGCTGTTCGCGTAGGCCGCGAGGAGCGAGGCGCCGCCGAAGGCCGCGGCGCCCATGAGGAGGAGCCTGCGGCGGCCGATGCGGTCGCCGAGCGAGCCCATCGTCATCAGCAGGCCGGCCAGCACGAAGCCGTAGATGTCGAAGATCCACAGCTGCTGGGTGCCGCTCGGCCGCAGGTCGGCGCTGATCCCGGGGGTCGCGAAGTACAGGACCGACACGTCCATCGAGACCAGCAGCAGCGGCAGCATCAGCACGCCGAGCGCGGTCCACTCGCGTCGCCCGGCGCGGCCGGGGGCGGTGGTGCTCGTCAGGTTCATCGTCATGCCGAGGACTGTACGAGCGTCTTAAACGCTTGTCTAGAACGTTTGTATAGGACATGCGTCTAGGACGGTTGTATGGATCCGGGGTAGGGTGGCCGCATGGGACACCGTGAGGATCTGCTCGAAGGCGCCAAGCGCTGCCTGCTGGAGAAGGGCTTCCTGCGCACGACCGCGCGGGACGTCGTCAAGGAGTCGGGGACGAACCTGGCCTCGATCGGCTACCACTACGGGTCGAAGGACGCGCTGCTGGTGCAGGCCTATGTCTCGCTGATCGAGGAGGTGGGCGAGAGCTTCGATCCCGCCATGGGCGGACAGGTGACGCAGCCGCCGGGGTCGCTGGAACGCTTCCAGGAGGTGTGGACGAACGTCATCCGGGGTGTCCCCCAGTCGCGGGCGATCTGGATGCTGAGCTACGAACTCATCGCCCAGGGCGACCGGATCCCGGAAGTGCGCAAGCTGCTGGCCGAGGCGCAGGAGGAGGGTCGCACGGGGCTCGTGTCCCTGTTCAGCGGCATCCCGGAGGCCGAGGTCGACCAGGAGACGGTGGACACCGAGGGCCGCCTCTACCAGACCCTCCTCAACGGCCTCATGGTCCAGTGGCTCTTCGACCCGGACTCCGCGACCACCGCCGAGCAGCTCACGGCGGGGGTACGAAGGCTGATCCAGGGCGCCACGAAGGGCTGAGCCTTCAGTCGGGCGACCTCCGGTCACCGATCGCCGGGGCGAGCGCGAGCAGCATCGCCGCCGCCGTCAGCGAGAACGCCACCGGATAGCCCGTGCGGCCCGCGACGAGCCCGAAAGCCGCGGCTCCGGCACCCATCCCCGCGTCGTAGGCGAGATTCCACAGCGCGGCGACGGTGCCGTACGACGCGCTGGAGACGCGGCCGTACAGGACCGTGAGGGTGGCGTTCTGGACGACACCGAAACCGGCCCCGAACACCGCCGACCCGGCGACCACGGCGGCCGGCACCGAGGTCGCCGCGGTGAGCAGCACCCCGGCGGCCGACACGAGCAGCCCCGGCACGACCAGCTGCCCGGCACCCCGCCGGTCGCCGTACCGGCCCGCGACCCAGCGGGCCGCCGTCGACGCGGCGGGCTGCACCAGCAGCGCCACGGTCACCGCGCCCGTGGCCGCGCCGGCCGCCAGCGGCAGGAACGTCACGAGGATCCCGGCGGCGAGGGCGGTGGCGGCGAAGACGAGCGAAGGCCGTATCAACGCGCCGGCACGCCACGCGGCGCCCATCCCGAGGGCACGTTCCCGCCGCGCCGTGGCCGTCCCACCGTCGCCCGGGGCCGGTTGGCTCCGGGCCGTGGCCGTCCCGCTTCCGCCTGGGGCCGGTTGGTTCGGCGCCTA
>NZ_JBEYYR010000018.1:32465-69537 GCF_040645635.1 Streptomyces sp. NPDC046727 | reverse complement strand
TTGGCCGTCCTGCCTTGGCTTGCGGTCGGTTGGCTCCGTGCCGCCGTCGTCCCGTTTTCGCCTGGGGCTGGTTCGTTCCGCGCCGTGGCCGTCCCGTTTTCGCCTGGGGTCGGTTGGTTCGGCGCCTTGGCCGTCCTGCCTTGGCTTGCGGTCGGTTGGCTCCGTGCCGCCGTCGTCCCGTTTTCGCCTGGGGCTGGTTCGTTCCGCGCCGTGGCCGTCCCGCTTCCGCCTGGGGCCGGTTGGTTCGGCGCCGTGGCCGTCCCGCTTTCGCCCGGGGCCGGTTGGCTCGACGCCGTGGCCGTCCCGCCTTCGCCCGGGGCCGATTGGCTCCGGGCCGTGGCCGTCCCGCTTCCGCCCGGGGCCGGTTGGCCCGGCGCCTTGGCCGTCTCGCCTTGGCCTGCGGTCGCCTGGCTCCGCGCCGTCGTCCCGTTTTCGCCTGGGGCCGATTGGCTCGGCTCCATGGCCGCCTCGCCTTGGCCTGGGGTCGGTTGGCTCCGGGCCGTGGCCGTCCCGCTTTCGCCCGCAGTCGGTTCGTTCCGCGCCACCGCCGTCCCGCCTTCCCCCGCGGCCGGTCCGTTCCGCGTCGGCGGTGCCGACCCGCCCTCTCCCGTGGCCCGTTCGTTCCGCGCCGTAGGTGCCGCCCCGCCCTCTCCCGCGGCCACTTCGCCCCGCACCCCCGGTACCGACGGAATCCCCGCCAGGGCCGCCAGGCCCGCCGCGACGGTGACCGGGCCGTAGCTCACGTGGTCGGTCAGCCAGATACCGAGGGGCAGGGCGACGAGGGACGGGACGCCGCCGACCACGCCGACGAGCGCGAGCCCCTCGCCCCTGCGCTCCGGCGGGATCAGTGACACGGTCAGGGCGCCGCCCGCGACGACCGTGAGCGCGAAGCCCAGCCCGCGTACCAGGCACATCGCGACGGTCCAGGCCAGGCCAGCAGAGGCGGGCAGCGCCAGGGCGGGCGCGCCGAGGAGGAGCAGCCCGGCCATGAGCGGCCCCCGGTGGCCGTGGCGGGCCACGACCCCGGGTGCGAGCAGTTCACCGAGCACCGTGGACAGCATCAGCGCGCCGGTGGCGAGGCCCGCGGCGCCGCGCCCGCCGGCCGTACCGGCCTGCGCGGGCACCGTCGACAGCAGCAGGTAGAAGCTCACCGACGCGCCGACCATGCTCACGAACCGCAGCAGCAGCGCGCGGCTCAGCAGCGGCGGCCGGGCTCTCGAACCGGCCTGCCCCGCACGGGAGTTCGCGGAAGTCGTCATGCCGGCGACGCTAGGCGGCGACCGGACCGCCGGTAAGCTCCAATTCCATGCCTGTGCAGTGGGCCGGTCTGTCCCCCGAGTTGCTGCTGACCGTCGATCGCGGAAGCGGCGAGCAACTGCGCGTCCAGCTGGAACGGCAGCTGCGCGACGCGATCCGCACCGGCCGGCTGCGGCCGGACGAGCGGCTGCCCTCCTCCCGTGAACTCGCCCGGGGCCTTCGCCTGTCCCGCGGCCTGGTCCAGGACTGCTACGCCCAGCTGCAGGCCGAGGGGTACCTGGTCACCCGCGTCGGCTCGGCCACCCGCGTGGCCCCCCGCGCGCCCGCCGCAGACCCCGCGCGCACCGCCGATACGCCGCCGCCCGCCGGCCCGCCCCTGATCGCCGACTTCCGGTACGGCGTGCCCGACCTGGCCTCCTTCCCGCGCGCCGACTGGCTGTGGGCGGTCCGGGAAGCCGCCCGGACCATGCCGACCGCGGACCTCGACTACGGCGACCCGCGCGGCAGCCGGGCGCTGCGCGAGATCGTCGCCGCCTATCTGCGCCGGGTCCGCGCGGCTGCCGCCGACCCCGCGCACACGCTCGCCGTCTCGGGCTATGCGCAGGGCCTCGGCCTCACCCTGCAGGCCCTGGCCCGCGCCGGGGTGCGTACTGTCGCCCACGAGGACCCCGGCGCGCCGGCCACCGTGACGGCCGCCGCCCGCGCGGCGGGCCTGACCCCGGTCCCGGTCCCGGTCGACGCGGACGGACTCGACGTACGGGCCCTGGCGGCGACCGGAGCCGGAGCGGTGGTGGTCACCCCGGCCCACCAGTGGCCCACGGGCGTGGTGCTGGCACCGGACCGCCGCCGTGCCCTCGCGGAGTGGGCGGCGCGCCGGGGCGGCTATGTCATCGAGGACGACTACGACGCCGAGTTCCGCTACGACAGGGAGCCGGTCGGCGCGCTCCAGGGCCTCGCCCCGGACCGGGTGATCTCGATCGGCACGGTCAGCAAGTCCCTCGCCCCCGCCCTGCGCATCGGCTGGCTGCTCAGCCCGCCCTCGCTGACCGCGCCGCTGGCCGAGCTGAAGCGGATCGCCGACCGCGGCACGCCCACCCTCGACCAGCTGGCCCTCGCCCTGCTGATCGAGTCCGGCCGCTACGACCGCCATCTGCGCCGGATGCGCACCCGGTACGCGGCCCGCCGCACGGCCCTGCGCACCGCCCTCACCGAGCACGCCCCGGCGGTACGGCTGACCGGGCTCGCGGCGGGGTTCCACGCCGTGGCGCAGCTGCCCGGCGGGGCGGACGAGGCCGCCGTGATCGCTGCCGCGCGCGCCCGCCGCGTCGGGCTCCACGGCATGAGCGCCTGCCGGGCCGTACCCGCCCCGGGGCCGGCCCGGCTGGTCCTGGGCTTCGGCGATCTGCCCGAGCGGACGATCGCGGAGGGCATCGCGGCGGTGGGGGACCTGCTCGGGTAGCCGGTCCGGTCCGGCGCGGCGAGGGCGTCCGGCGCGGGCCGCCGCGCGGTTTGCGGCCGGTCGCCGGGCGCGGAAGAGTGATCCCATGGACCGGACCTCGCTCACGGAACCCCGGTGGAGACGTCCGTAGCGGACGCCGGGGCACCGGTGCTGATCGTCGGCGGCGGGCCGGTCGGGCTCACCGCCCGGGCGCTGCTGGCCCGCTGGGGCGTGCCGGCGCTGCTGGTCGAGAAGCACCGGGAGCTGTCCCCCTTCCCGCGCTCCCGCCTGGTCAACGTCCGCTCGATGGAGATCTGCCGCGGGCTCGGACTCGCCGACCGGATCACCGCCCGCGCGTTCGCCCCGGAGTGGGGCCGGGTCCGCTTCCGCGACACCCTGCACGGCCCCGACTTCGCCACCGCGGCGATGGTCGGGGTCCACGCGCCGGTGCCCGAGAGCCCCGTGACCGGCGTGGTCACCTCGCAGGACCGGCTGGAGCCCACGCTGCTCGGCGCGGCGCGGGCACCCGTGCGGTTCGGGACCGAACTCGTCGGCCTGACCGAGGAGCCGGACGCCGTCGTGGCCCGGCTCGCCGACCACGGCAGCGGTGCCGAGACGCGCGTCCGGGCCCGCTACGTCCTCGCCGCCGACGGCGCGAACTCCACGGTCCGGCAGCTGCTGGGCATCGGCACCACCGGGCCGGGCGCGCTGGGCGGCTTCACCACCGTCGTGTTCGACGCGGACCTCGGCCGCTGGTGCGCCCGGCAGCCCGCCGGGGTCTACTTCACCGCGCACGGCTCCTTCGCCCCGCTCTACCCCGAAGGCGGCTGGGCCTGGTTCGGGCCCACGCCCGAGAACGCCGCGGACGCCGAGGACACCGACTGGTCCGGCATCGTCGCACGCGCCCTCGGCCCCGGCGCCGGCGTACGCGCCGACGTGCTGCGCGTCCAGCACTGGGTGATGAACGCGTTCGTCGCGGACCGCCTCCGGCACGGCCGGGTCCTGCTGGCCGGCGATGCCGCGCACGCGGTCCCGATCATCGGCGGCCTCGGCATGAACGCGGGGCTCGCCGATGTGCACAACCTGTGCTGGAAACTGGCGGGGGCGCTGCACGGCTGGGCGGACCCGGGCCTGCTGGAGACCTACGAGCCGGAACGCCGGCCCGTCGCCCATGCCACGCTCCGTCAGGCGGTGGCCAACACCCGGCTCATGGGGCGCGTGCTGGCCCGGCGCCGTGACCAGCTCAGGACCGGCGAGGCGGCCCCGGCGTCGGTCGAAGCCCCGTGGTCCGAGCGGTACTTCGCGCAACTCGGCCTCGTCCTCGGCGTCACCTACCGCTCCGCCGCCGTCCTCACCGACGCGAGCCCGGGCCCGGAGCCAGGCACCGGCACGGACTACGTCCCCACCGCCGACCCGGGCCGCCGTGTGCCGCACCTCTGGCTCGGCCCCGGCCGCTCGACGCTCGACACCTGCGGCGAGTGGTTCACCCTGCTCACCCCGGACCCCGACCGCTGGGCGCGGCACGCCGACACCCCCTGGCCGCTGCGCGTCGAAGCCCTCTCGGGGGAGCACGCCGACGCCTGTGGCCTCGGCCCGCACGGAGCGCTGCTCGTCCGCCCGGACGGCCACATCGGGGCCCGCTGGCCCGACCGCCCGGCGGACGGCACCACGCTCCGCCGGGCCCTCGGTGCGATCACCGGCCCGGCGCCCGCCGCACCCTGATCCGCGAGGCCGTCACAGCCGCGCCCGCTTCAGCGCCATGTGCAGCAGCAGCCGGTCCTCCCCGTCGTCCAGGTCCAGCCCGGTCAGCTGCTCCACGCGGGACAGGCGGTAGTAGAGCGTCTGCCGGTGGATGCCCAGCTCGGACGCGGTACGGCCGGCCTGGCCGGCGCGGTCGAGATAGACCTCGGCGGTGCGGGCCAGCTCCCGGTGGGCGGGGGAGAGGAGCGGGCCGACCACCCGGTCGTGCGCGGCCTCCGGCGGCAGCGCGGTCAGCAGCCGGTACGCCCCGATCCGCGCCCACCGGGCGACCGGCCCGAACCGCGGCTCGGCCAGCGCGGCGCGCGCGGCGTCGAACGCCTCCTGCCACACGGTGCCCAGCTCGGCGAGGCCCGTGCGGGGCTCCCCGACGCCGGCGGCGTATCCGGCGGCCCTGGCGGCGAGTCCGGCCGCCCCGTCGGCCCGGGCCGCCGCGGCAGCCGCCGCCCGTGCCCCGGCGCCCCGGGCCGCCACCCCCCGCGACTCCTCGGCCTCCTTGAGGAGCCGCGTGGCGGCGGCCACCGCCGGGGCCGTCACGTCCGGGGTGCGCAGCCGTACCAGCACCGCCAGACTCAGGCCCGACGCCCCCCACGGCAGCGTGCACAGGGCCGTGGCGTGCGGGATCGCGCGCGGTGACGGCGCGTCGTCCGGGTCGGGCGACGGCCAGGGCGCGACGCAGACCAGGGTGTGCGGGCCGTCCGCGCGGGGCCCCAGGGCGGTGCGCAGGTCGGCCACCGCCATGTCCCGCTGCCAGCCGCGTTCCGCGGTGAGCACCGCCCGCAGCTCCCGGCTCAGCCCCGCCCCGGCCTCCGCCTCGTCCGCGAGCAGCGCGCCGATCCGGCCCGCGACCCGCATGGCGGCGGCCAGCTGGGAGTCCGTCGGCCCCGGCTCGCCCTCCAGCAGCCAGACGTAGCCGAGGACGACACCGCGATGGCGTACGGGCAGGCAGATCCGGCCTCGGTAGACGCCGGCCTCGGGGCTCGCCGGGATCCGCACCGGTCCGGTGGCGCGCGTGATGCCGAAGCCCTCGAACCAGGCCCGGACCTTCGCCGTGGAGCGCCGGGTCAGGATCGAGCGGGTGCGCACCGGGTCCAGCGCGGAGGCATCCAGCTCGTCCTCGCTGTCGTACGCACCGAAGGCGATCAGCTCGAAGTCACGGTTCTCCAGGGTCGCCGGAACGCCCAGCAGCTCCGAGATCTCGTCCACCAGCTCCTGGTAGTCACCCATGCCTTTGAAGGATCCAGAATCGGCCGCCACCCGGGCATTCTCCCCCATTCCCAGGCCGCCTTCATACATCTGTCTGAGATCCCGTGCACGGATGCGTGACAGCTGTCGATGGCCGAGCATCGGAGAGATCCTTAGGTTTCACGGTGGTTCTCCGTGCCGTACCCGAACATCCGGGTTTCGGCCTACTTCTGGTCTTGTTGTGGAGGTGCCCCGTGCTGGGTCCCGTGATTCTCGCCGCGTCGCGCAGCGACCGGATGCGACGCCTGATCTCGGCGGCCCCGGTGACCAAGCAGGTCGTCGACCGCTTCATCCCCGGCGAGACCGTGGCCGACATCGTCCCGATCATCAAGGACCTGACGGCCAAGGGCCTGGAGCTGACGATGGACGTCGTCGGCGAGGACATCACCACCCCCGAGCAGGCCACCCACGCCCGCGACGCCTACCTGGCGCTGATCGACCACCTCAAGGAGCTGGAGCTCGGCGAGCGGGTCGAGATGTCGGTCAAGCTGTCGATGTTCGGCCAGGCGCTGGACGGCGGCCACGAGCTGGCGCTCGCCAACGTCCGCCCGGTCGTCGAGGCCGCCGCCGCCATCGGTACGACCGTGACGCTGGACGCCGAGGACCACACCACCCTCGACTCGATATTCGCCATCCACGAGGAGCTGCGGAAGGACTTCCCGCAGACCGGCTGCGTCATCCAGGCCTACCTCTTCCGCACCGAGGCCGACGCCCGGCGCCTCGCGGAGTCCGGCAGCCGCGTCCGCCTGGTCAAGGGCGCCTACAAGGAGCCTGCCGAGGTCGCCTACCAGCAGAAGCACGAGATCGACAAGGCCTACGTGCGCATCCTGAAGACGCTGATGGAGGGCGAGGGCTACCCGATGATCGGGTCCCACGACCCGCGCCTGATAGCCATCGCACAGGAGCTGGCCCACAAGGCCGGTCGTAAGCTCGACGAGTACGAGTTCCAGATGCTCTACGGCATCCGCGGCGAGGAGCACCTGCGGCTGGCCGCCGAGGGCCACCGCATGCGCGTCTACACCGCCTACGGCACCGACTGGTACGGCTACTTCATGCGCCGTCTCGCGGAGAAGCCGGCGAACCTGCGCTTCTTCCTCCGGTCGATGGTCAGCAAGGGCTGAACCCGAACACCCGCTCAAGATCAAGGAGTTACGGATCTCATGGACGCTGTGACCCAGGTCCCCACCCCCGTCAACGAGCCGGTGCACGGCTACGCCCCCGGCTCGCCCGAGCGCGCCCGGCTGGAGGTCAAGCTCAAGGAGCTGGCCGAGAACCCGATCGACCTGCCGATGACCATCGGCGGCGAGCGGCGGATGGGCGGCGGCGAGACCATCCAGGTGGTCCAGCCGCACAACCACAAGGCCGTCATCGGCACCCTGCGCAACGCCACGCAGGCGGACGCCCAGGACGCCATCGACGCGGCCCTGGCCGCCGCGCCGGCCTGGCGCGCGATGTCCTTCGACGACCGCGCCGCGATCATCCTGCGCGCCGCCGAGCTGCTGGCCGGCCCCTGGCGCGAGACGATCGCCGCCTCCACCATGCTGGGCCAGTCCAAGACCGCCCAGCAGGCCGAGATCGACACCCCCTGCGAGCTGGTCGACTTCTGGCGCTTCAACGTCCACTACGCCCGCCAGATCCTGGCCGAGCAGCCCCCGGCGAACTCCCCGGGCGTGTGGAACCGCCTGGACCACCGCCCGCTGGAGGGCTTCGTCTACGCGATCACGCCGTTCAACTTCAGCGCCATCGCGGGCAACCTGCCCACCGCGCCCGCGCTGATGGGCAACGTCGTGGTGTGGAAGCCGTCCCCGACCCAGACCCACGCCGCCGTGCTGCTCATGCAGCTGCTGGAGGAGGCCGGTCTGCCCAAGGGCGTCATCAACCTCGTCACCGGCGACGGCATCGAGGTCTCCAAGGTCGCCCTCGAGCACCGCGACCTCGCCGGCATCCACTTCACCGGTTCGACCAAGACCTTCCAGTACCTGTGGAAGACGGTCGGCACCAACATCGAGAAGTACCGCTCCTACCCGCGCCTGGTCGGCGAGACCGGCGGCAAGGACTTCCTGGTCGCCCACCCCAGCGCCGACCGCGCCGTCCTGAAGACCGCCCTGACCCGCGGTGCCTTCGAGTACCAGGGCCAGAAGTGCAGCGCCACCTCCCGCGCCTACATCCCGGCCTCCATCTGGAACTCGGGCTTCAAGGAGGAGTTCGCGGCCGAGGTCGACTACCTGACCATGGGTGACGTCACCGACCTGTCGAACTTCATCGGCGCCGTGATCGACGACCGTGCCTTCGCCAAGAACAAGGCCGCGATCGACCGCGCCAAGCAGGACCCGACCTGCACGATCGTCGCGGGCGGCACGTACGACGACTCGGTCGGCTACTTCGTCCGCCCGACCGTCATCGTCTCCACCGACCCGGAGAACGAGATCTTCCGCACCGAGTACTTCGGTCCGGTCCTCGGCGTGTACGTCTACGAGGACGACAAGTACGACGAGATGCTGGAGCAGATGGAGTCGGTCTCCGACTACGCCCTGACCGGCTCGGTCATCTCCAACGACCGCGCCGCGGCGGCGTACACGATGGAGAAGCTGCGCTACGCGGCCGGCAACTTCTACATCAACGACAAGTCGACCGGCGCCGTCGTCGGCCAGCAGCCCTTCGGCGGCGGCCGTGCCTCCGGTACCAACGACAAGGCCGGCGCCCCGCAGAACCTGCTGCGCTGGACCCTGACCCGCGCCATCAAGGAGACGCTGGTCGCGCCGACCGACTACGCGTACCCGCACATGGGCTGACCCTCAGCCCCCCGAGCGACGGGCCGGGAAGCCTGACATCCGAGCAGGCTTCCCGGCCCGTTTCCAATTCAACCGTATGTCCATACCTGCGGCTTACCCTCCGAATGTGGCATATGTGGCAACATGGAACGCGTGGCATTTGGTGCTGGCGGGAACTTCTTTGCCGAAAGTCCTCGGCTGGGAGTGCCAGACAGGCGAGAGGGGTACGTCATGATCGCCAAGCTGCTCGGCAAGCTGTCCTTCACCCGCCACTACGGTGCGTACGGGGAACACGACTGGACCGCGTAAGCCGGCGACGACTGGGCCTGACCGCATTACCGGCGAGCGCCCCCGGGCGCCCGCCGGCTCCCGGGACGATCTCATGGGCCGAACGAACGAGCCGCCACGGCTGCCCGAAGGCAGCTTCGCGGCCTGGAGCCGCGACCGGCTGGCAGTGGCGCGCCGTGGCGCCGAGGAGTGCGGGGACGTCTGGCAGCTGGAGCCGGGTGTCTACGTAGCCGCTGCGGCCGGGCCGTGTGAAGCGGTCCTGCGCAGCGCTCAGGACTTCCCCAAGGTGCCCTCGCCTCTCTTCCCGCCGTTGAAGCGGTCGAGCAGAGCACCGACACCTGAGGAGCGTGCACACGCTCACGCCGCCCGCATGCGCGGACTACGCGCCCAGGCGGTCGCGGCCCGGATCGGCGAGATCGCGCCCGGGGCCGCTCGATTCGCCGATCAGTGGCCCACGGGCCAGGACATCGAGATTCTGCCCCCGGTCCGGCACGCCCTGGCAGAGATCGGCGTGCGCTACCTCTTCTCCGAGGACGCTCCCACCCTGCTGCCCCTCGCCGCACAGCTCTTCCTGGCCCGGGAGGTGCTCGTACGCCCCACGCGCTGGGTATGGCCGCACTGGATCCCCACACCGGCACGGCGGTTCCGCACACGGCAGCAAGTCGCCTTCACCGACGCTTTGCGGCCCATCGTCCACCGGCGCCGTTCATCGGGCCGGCTCGGGGACGACATGCTGGGACAGATACTCCGGCCCTCCTCCCGCTACGGCCTGCTGCCGGAAGAGGCCGTCCTCGACACCCTCCCCGGCATCACCGTCGCCACCTTCGAGACGCCTACCCGGGCAGCCGGCTGGATCCTGCTCCACCTGGCCCGGTACCCCGAGGCAGCGGGCCGCGTCGCGGCCGAAGCCGCCTTGCTTCCCGCGGACCCGGCCGCGACGACCAGTGCCCACCTCGACAGCCTGCGATACACCCAGGCAGTGGTACGCGAGGTGCTCCGACTGCACCCCCCGAGCTGGTTGCTGACCCGGCGCGCCACGCGACAGACCCAGCTCGCCGACTACACCATCGACGCCGGGTCCACCGTGCTCGTCTGCCTCTACACCGCCCACCGCGACGCACGGGAACACTCCGAGCCGGACCGGTTCCGGCCCGAGCGCTGGCTCGATGACTCGGACTCGTCGGCGGAACCCGGGGTCTTCCTCCCCTTCGGTACCGGGCCGCACGGCTGCGAGGGAGCCGCTCTGGCCATGGCGATGCTGACGCTCCTGACCGCGCAGACCGCCCGCTGCTACCACTTGAGCGAACCGCCCGGACCGGAACCCGCCTACCAGGTCGCCACCTTCGGAGGTCTCGCCACTGTCGGCCTGCGCCTGCGTGCCACCTTGCGCAGCTGAGAGCACTCGGTACGACGGCGTGGGCGGAGGACCCGAAGGGCTTCCGGGAGGCGCTCGGGCTGGGGATGCTTGGTCCGTGACCCTTCCCCTGCGCACCGCCCACACCGCCGACCTCGACCTCGCCGACCTCCGTGCCGCCCGCGCCCTCCTCGACGAGGCGTTCGACGGGGGCTTCGGTGACGAGGACTGGGACCACGGCCTCGGTGGCATGCACGCCCTCGTCCACGACGATGCCGGGCTCGCCGCGCACGGCTCGGTCGTGATGCGGCGGATACGGCACCGGGGGCGCTGGCTGCGCACCGGATACGTGGAGGCCGTCGCCGTACGGGCCGATCTGCGCCGGACCGGGCTCGGTGGGCGGGTGATGGGGGCCCTGGAGCGGATCGTCGACCGGGCCTACGACCTCGGCGCGCTCTCCGCGAGCGAGGACGGTGCCCCGCTGTACACGGCCCGCGGCTGGCAGCAGTGGAGCGGGCAGGTGTGCGCCCTCTCGCCGGACGGGATCGTCCGGCTCCCGGAGGAGGAAGGGGGCGTGTACATCAGGCCCGCGCTCGCCGGACCCCCGGACCCGGCACATGCGCTCGTCCTCGACTGGCGTGACGGGCACGTCGCCTGACGGTATGTCACCTGCCGGTGTGTCACGCCTTGCGGATCAGGATCTTCCCCGTGTTGCCGCCCCGCAGCATCAGCAGGAACGCCTCCACGATCAGCTCGAACCCGTCGACCACCGTCTCGTCCGGCGCGAGCGCCCCGCTGCGCAGATGCGGTACGGCGAAGTCGTACAGCTCCTCCTGCGCGTCCCGGTGGCCGCTCACCAGGAAGCCCTCGATGCACAGGCTCTTCTCCACGACATCCGCGTGGTCGAAGATGACCGGCGGCGCGTCCGGGGTGTTGTACTGGCTGATCGTGCCGATCCGCACCACCCGGCCCCGCTCCCGCAGCGCGCCGATCGCCGCGCCGAGGTGGTCGCCGCCGACGTTGTCGACGAACAGGTCGATGCCGTCGGGGGCGGCCGCGGTGAGGAGTTCGGCGACCGGGGCGGAGTGGTAGTCGAAGGCCGCGTCGTAACCGACCTGCTCCGTCAGGTACTTCACCTTCTCCGGTGAGCCCGCGCTGCCGATCAGCCGGCCCGCGCCCAGCAGCCGGGCGAAGCGGCCGGTGGCCGTGCCGACCCCGCCCGCCGCGCCGGAGACGAACACGTCGTCGCCCTCGCGCAGCCCGGCGATCCGAGTGAGGCCGACGTAGGCGGTCAGGCCCGTGCCGCCCAGCACGCCGAGGTACGCCGACAGCGGCACGCCCGCGTGGTGGGGGAGTCGTCTGACCTCCTCGGGGTGGACCACGGAGTGCGTGCGCCAGCCCTGCCGGTGGAAGACGATCTCGCCCTCGGGGAGCGCCGGGGTGCGGGAGGCGACGACCCGGCCCAGGGTGCGGCCCTCCAGCGGGGCGTTCAACTCGAAGTCGCCGTCCATCATTTCGCGGTGGTAGGGGTCCACGGACCAGTACAGGTTCTCCAGCAGGGCCGTACCCGGGGCCGGTTCGGGGACGGGGGACTCGACGAAGCGGAAGTGGCTGGCAGTCGGGAAGCCGGTCGGGCGGGCGGTCTGCTGCACGGTGAGCGCGGTCTCGGTCATGACAGGGGACCGTAGGAAGGAATGCCGGGGCCGGGCAGAGGGTTGCGCTCATGGAACGCGGTGATCCATGAGCCGCCCTCATAGACGCAGGCGGGAGCCCCCGGTGACAGCAACTGACCTTGCCCCGCAGGAGCTGAGGATCCTGGTCGCCGTGGCCGACGAGGGCGGCTTCTCGGCGGCGGCCGCCCGGCTCGGGGCCACTCAGTCCGCCGTGTCCCACGCCGTGCGCGGCATCGAGCGCAAGCTGGGCGTCGTCCTCTTCGAGCGCGGCCGGTTCGGTGCCCGGCCGACACCCGCCGGGGAGCGGGCGGCGGCCCATGCGCGGCGCGTGCTGCGGATGCTCCAGGCGCTGGCCGCCGACGCCCGGGGCGCGGGCACCGGCGAGGCCACCGGAGCGCTGCGTGTCGCCGCCTTCCGCAGCGCGGCCCTGTATCTGCTGCCGCCCGTCCTGGAGCGGCTCGCGCTACGGCACCCGGGCATCGAGGTGAGCGTCACCGTCGTACGGGAGCTGGGCCCCGGCACCGCGGGCGAGGTCGCCGAGGGGCGGGCCGACCTCGGCATCGCCACCCTCGGCGGCGGCTCGCCGCTGCCCGCCGGGCTGGTCGGCGACGTGCTGCTGGAGGAGCCGTACTCCCTGGTCCACCCGGCCGGACACCCGGCCCCGCGCTCCCTCCCGCTGGTCGACTGGACGGAGAACTGCGGCTCCTACACCCGTGACTGGTGGGCCGCCCAGGACTGGATCCCGGCCGCGACCGTCCGCGCCGAGGACGACGGGGCGGTGCTGTCGATGGTGGGCAGCGGTCTCGGCATGGCGGTCATGCCCGCGCTCTCCCTCACCGGGGCCCCGCCCTCCGTGGCCGTCACCGACCTCGGACCGCAGCGGCCGCACCGTTCCGTCGGCTACGTCACCACCCCGGAACTGGCCGCGACATCCGCCGTTCGGGCGCTCGTCCGGGAGCTGCGCTCCCTCCACCCGCGTACGGCGAAAGCGCAGGTCACGGCGGTGTGACTGAGTCCACCGTCTCAGATAGTAGGAAGTCCGAGTAATTGTGGAGACAGGCGCGGCCCGCTCCCTTAACTTTGTAGGAGCCGAACGTCTCGCTCGACCAAGCGAATGGCGGTCGTGAGCCGGGCCCCGTGCAGGCAACCCCTGCGGCACCGCTCCCCGCCCTCCGGCGTCTCGTAACCCCCCTTGCCGCACTCCGGTTTGCCGAAGGAGTCGATTTCCATGGCCGAGACGACCGTCCGCCGCCGAGTCCGCCACGTGTCCCGCACGAGCGAGTCCGACCGCAAGAACGCCGCCGCCGCCCTCCAGCGCGCCCTGGACCGCCGGGACAACGGCGGCGCGACCGGCCACTGAGCCGGACCACCGACCGGGAGCCGCACTCCCCCGGGGTGCGGCGCGGCCTCACCCGCCGCGCCGCACCTCGAAGTGGTCGATCCGCCGCCCGTCCTGGGCCAGCGCCGACACCGCGAGCCGTGGTGACGCGCCCGCCCGCACCTCCACCGAGAGCAGCGAGAAGCCGGTGTAGCGGACCCGGGACCACTCGGCCGTCTCCGGCGCGCGGTCCCCGCCCTTCGTCCAGGCGAAGGTCTTCACCGCCTCGTGCCGGGTGACGTGCCCCTCGTAGCTGTCCGCGACGCCCGACGGGAAGCCGTACAGATCCCGGCCGCCGCCACCCGCCGTGACGTACACGGTGCCGTCCCGGGCGGGGTCGGTGGAGCCGCCGACGGGCACCGCCCGGCCGACCTTCCCGGACCTGATCGCGTCCGTGCGCTCGTACACGTGGTTGTGCCCGTTGATCACCAGGTCCACCCGGTGCTTCGCGAACAGCGGCAGCCACTCCCGGCGCACACCCCCGTCCGAGGCGTGCTGCGAGGTGGAGTAGGCGCAGTGGTGGAAGAAGACCACCACGAAGTCGACGCCGTCGGCGGCGCGCAGCCGGCGCAGCGTCCGGTCCAGCCAGGCCGTCTGCCGGCCGCCGCTGTGCCCGAGGTTGGCGGTGATCTCGTACGACACGTCGTTGGCGTCCAGCGCGACGAAGCCCGCGTTGCCGTAGGTGAACGCGTACGCGCCCGGCGTGCCGTGCGGGTCGAAGCCGGTCTCCGGCAGGGAGAACCGGGCCAGCTGGCCGCCGTAGCCGTCCGGCGAGTACCAGGCCTCCATGTCGTGGTTGCCGGTCGTCACCATCCACGGCACGGACCTCGCGACCGGCTCGTTCTGCTTCAGGAACAGGTCCCAGAAGGCAGGGTCGTAGCCGTCCGACGGCCGGCCCGTGCCGTTCGCGTCCGCGTA
Organism: Streptomyces sp. NPDC046727; assembly: GCF_040645635.1. NCBI lineage: Bacteria > Bacillati > Actinomycetota > Actinomycetes > Kitasatosporales > Streptomycetaceae > Streptomyces > Streptomyces sp. NPDC046727. The sequence goes on along the minus strand of NZ_JBEYYR010000018.1, from coordinate 55,457 downwards.
GCAGATGTCGCCGGCGTGCAGATGGAAGGCGGGCTTCTGGCGCAGCATCAGATCGTCGCTGGCGTGCGCGGCCCGGCCCACGCCCTGGTCGCCGAAGGCCGTGAACACGAACCGCTCCGGACGCGCGGGCGCCGTGCGGAAGGAGGCGGTGGCCGCGCGGTGCGCGGCGGCGGCGGGGTCCCAGCCGTCGTGCCCGACGCCGTAGTAGTACGTCGTGCCGGGCGTGAGCCCGTCCACGGCCGCGTGCACGTAGTACTGCTCCAGCGCGGGCCGCACCCCCGCCACCCCGGGCGTGTGCAGCGGGCGCACCTCGGCCGCGACGCGCCGCCCGAGGTCGTCGGGGCGCAGACCGACGCGCACGTACGGCCGCCGTACCGCGAACGGCACCTGCCAGGAGATCCGCATCTGCGTCCGGGGATCGGCGCCGAAGGCGAGATGCCGGCCGAACGGGCGGACCACCGAGCCCGGCGCCCGCGAGGTGGCGGAGGCGGGCGCCCGCGAGCCGGTCGCGCCCGGCCGTGCGTCGGACGCGGTCCCGCAGCCGGTCAGCAGACCGCCCGCCACCGCGCCCGCCGTCACCAGCGTGCGCCGGCGCACCATGCGACTGCGCAGGTACTCGTACTGCTCGGCCATGCTCAGCCGCTCGGCGAGCGGGCGCGGAATGCCGACGTCAGGGGTCTCCATACGGGGGAACCTTCCACGGAGGCCCAACACCCTTGCCACGTACGGGTGAACGCCAGCCGACGGGAGGACACCCCAGACCCGTCCGGGTGTCCGTATCGCGGACAGGGTGTGTCATCCCATGGGACGAGGAGTAGGGTGCCCGCATGTCTCGCAGCATCAATCTCGCAGTGATCCCCGGTGACGGCATCGGCCAGGAGGTCGTGGCCGAAGGCCTCAAGGTCCTCTCCGCCGTCCTCCCGCAGGATGTGAAGCTGGAGACCAAGGAGTACGACTTCGGCGCCAGGCGCTACCACGCCACCGGTGAGACCCTCACCGAGGCCGACCTGGAGCAGCTCAAGCAGCACGACGCCATCCTGCTCGGCGCGATCGGCGACCCGTCGGTGCCGTCCGGCGTCCTGGAGCGCGGCTTCCTGCTCAAGCTCCGCTTCGCCTTCGACCACCACGTCAACCTGCGCCCGTCGAAGCTGCTCCCGGGTGTCGCCACCCCGCTCGCCGGCCAGCCGGAGATCGACTTCGTCGTCGTCCGCGAGGGCACCGAGGGCCCCTACACCGGCAACGGCGGCACGATCCGCAAGGGCACCGAGCACGAGGTCGCCACCGAGGTGTCCGTGAACACGGCCTTCGGTGTCGAGCGCGTCGTCCGTGACGCCTTCGCCCGTGCCCAGGCCCGCCCGCGCAAGAGGCTCACGCTGGTCCACAAGAACAACGTGCTGGCCTTCGCCGGGCACCTGTGGACGAACGTCTTCAACAAGGTGGCCCAGGAGTTCCCCGAGGTCACCACCGACTACATCCACGTGGACGCGGCGACGATCTACCTCGTCACCGACCCCGGCCGCTTCGACGTCATCGTCACCGACAACCTCTTCGGCGACATCATCACCGACCTCGCCGCGGCCGTCTCCGGCGGCATCGGCGTGGCCGCCTCCGGGAACATCAACCCCAGCCGCGAGTTCCCGTCCATGTTCGAGCCGGTCCACGGCTCGGCCCCGGACATCGCCGGCCAGGGCAAGGCCGACCCCACCGCCACCGTCCTGTCCGTCGCCCTGCTGCTGCGCCACCTCGGCTACGACACCGAGGCCGACCGCATCGACGCGGCGGTCGCCGCCGACCTCACCGAGCGGGCCGGACAGCCCGCCCGGAGCACCTCCCGGATCGGCGACGCGCTCGCCGTACGCGTAGCCGGCTGACCCGCCGCGCTCCACCCAGCCGCCGGGTCGCAACCGCACCCGGCGGCTTTTCCTGTGCTTCGCCGGGTGCCACCATCAACCCTGGGCCGCTTCACCCCGTTTCCTTCCCTCGCAGCCCCGCGCGCGATAATCGAACGCGGAGCCGCGATATGAGGGAATGCTCGGACGTCCTAGCACCGACGACCGGCAGTACAGGCGTGAGCGCGGCTCGTCACTACAACCGGTGAAGGACAACACATGACGACGCCCACGATCGAGCTCAAGCCCTCCGCCAGCCCGCTCGCTGCCAGCGAGCGGGAGGCGATCCTGGCCAACCCCGGGTTCGGCCGCCACTTCACCGACCACATGGTGACGATCAAGTGGACCGAGGGCCGCGGCTGGCACGACGCCCAGCTCGTCCCGTACGGCCCGATCTCGATCGACCCCTCCACCCACGTCCTGCACTACGGCCAGGAGATCTTCGAGGGCCTGAAGGCCTACCGCCAGCCCGACGGCTCGATCGCGCTGTTCCGCCCCGAGGCCAACGCCCGCCGGTTCCGCAACTCCGCCCGCCGCATGGCCATGGCCGAGCTGCCCGAGGAGCTGTTCATCGCGGCGCTGGACGCGCTGCTCGCCCAGGACGCCGACTGGGTCCCGCCGCACGGCGGCGAGGCGTCCCTGTACCTGCGGCCGTTCATGTTCGCGACCGAGGCCGCGCTCGGCGTGCACCCGGCGAACGAGTACCTGTTCATGCTGATCGCCTCCCCGTCCGGCGCCTACTTCGCCGGCGGCGTGAAGCCGGTCACCATCTGGGTCGCCGAGGACCACGTCCGCGCCGTCCCGGGCGGCACCGGCGACGCCAAGACCGGCGGCAACTACGCCGCCTCCCTGCTCCCGCAGGCCGAGGCCGCCGCGCACGGCTGCGACCAGGTCGTCTACCTCGACGCGGTCACCCGCACCAAGGTCGAGGAGAGCGGCAGCATGAACGTCGCCTTCGTCTACGGCGACCGGATCGTCACCCCGTCGCTCACCGGCTCCATCCTGGAGGGCATCACCCGCGACTCCCTCCTCCAGGTCGCCCGCGACCTCGGCTACACCGCCGAGGAGGGCACGGTCACCCTCCAGCAGTGGCGCGAGGACGCCGCGTCCGGTGCGCTGACCGAGGTCTTCGCCTGCGGCACCGCCGCGGTGGTCACGCCCATCGGCCACGTCAAGACCAAGACGGACGGCTGGTCCCACGGCGACGGCACGCCGGGGCCGGTCACCCTGCGGCTGCGGGAGGCTCTGCTGAGCGTCCAGCGGGGGATGACCGAGGACAAGCACGGCTGGATGCACCGGGTCGGCTGACGGCTCAGCGGGAACTGCGTGACAGGCCGTCGATCGCCTGCGGGTCCGTCGGGGCTTGTCGCGCAGTTCCCCGCGCCCCCTCGGCGAGCGTCAGCAGCAGGTACACCGCCCCGCCGACCGCCCCCGACAGCAGGAAGCTGCAATCCACGCCGCCCGTCAGGCGCAGCAGCGGGCCCTCGTACGACGGCAGGGACACCGCCAGCAGGCCGGTCAGGGCGCCGGCCGCCCAGGCGACGGTGGCCCGCACGTTCCAGCCCGCCCGGTACCAGTAGATCCCGCCCCGCGAGCGGCGGTTGAAGACCTGGAGGGCGTCGGGGTCGTACACCCCGCGACAGCGGGCGAAGCCGATGAGGGTGATGACCGCCCACGGCGTGCCGATGGCGGTGAGCAGCAGGACGAAGGACGTCATCGCCGACTGCGCGTTCCAGGCGTAGTGGCCGGCGAAGACGCAGGCCGTGGCCACGACGGCGACCGTGTGGGTGGCGCGGGCGCGGGAGGCGCGGGGCAGGATCGCGTCCAGGTCCAGGCCCATGGAGTACAGCATCAGGCCCGCGTTGCCGACCGAGCCGGCCGAGGCCGACAGGAGCAGCGGGACCAGGTACCAGGTGGGGGAGGCGGACACCAGCGGGCCCGCGTAGTCGGTGGCCGCGCGGGCCGCGTACGCCGTGAAGGTGCCGAACAGCTGGGGGACCAGCAGGCCGAGGATCAGGCCGAGCCAGGTGGCGTGCAGCACGCGGCGCGAGGAGTGGCGGGCCGGCGAGATGTAGCGGGTGTAGTCGCCGAGCAGCGTGATGAAGGCGATGGGGCCGGACAGGCCTGCCGCCACCGCCGCCAGGAACCAGGTGGGCCAGAACGAGCCCAGCAGACAGCCGCCCGCCTCCGGCAGCGCGCCGGTGGTGAAGTGCGGGGCGTAGGCGAGGACGCCGAGGAGCAGCAGGGCCGTCATGCCGATGGCCAGCACCCGGGACATGGCGAGCAGCACCCGGTAGCCGTAGACCGCGCCCGCGACGGTCGCCGCGGCGAGCACCGCGTAGACGAGGGCGTACGACACCCCGTCCGCCGGCACCCCGAAGAGCCGGCCGAGGACCATCAGCATCACGTCCCCGCCGATCCACACCGTCAGCGCGGTGTAGCCGAGGGCGAGCAGCAGTCCGACGACCGAGCCGACCAGCCGGCCCCGCACGCCGAACTGGGCGCCGGAGGAGGTGGACAGGTTGGTCGCGGTGCGCAGGGAGACCAGCGCCAGCGGGGCCGTGAAGAGCGTGCCGATCACCGTGCCGGCCACGATCGCGCTCACCGACGCCCACCAGCCGAGCCCGAAGGACGGCGGCAGCCAGCCGAAGATGATCACCCCGAGGCAGAGGTTGGAGCCGAGCAGGATCGACACGAGGTCACGCGGACCACTGGTCCGTTCCTCGTCGGGGATGGTGTCGACGCCGCGCTGTTCGATCGGCATGGCTGGTCTCCTTCGACGGCCGCCATTGGTTTAGAGCGACGTTCAATGTGACGCGAAGCTTTGCCCCCGGTCAATGCTTCTGTTTCATGAATTCTGTGTTTAGAGTGATGCTCTAACGTGTGGAAGGCAAGGAGGTGCCGCGTCGTGAGACTGACCCCCACGGAACGTGACCGGCTGCTGCTCTTCGGAGCCGCCGAGCTGGCCCGGGCCCGCCGGGCCCGCGGCCTGAGGCTGAACGTGCCGGAGGCCACCGCGCTGATCGCGGACACCGTCTGCGAGGCCGCACGGGACGGCAGGCGGCTCGCCGAGGCCATCGAGGCGGCCCGGTCCGTGCTCGGTCCCGAGGACGTGCTGCCGGGCGTCGCCGACGTCGTCACCGAGGTGATGGTCGAGGCCGTCTTCGACGACGGCTCCCGGCTCGCGGTCGTCTCCGACCCGATCGGCGCCGGCTCGGGCGCGGAGGGCCCCGGCGCACTGCTGCCGGGCCCTGAGCACCCCGAGCCCGAGCCGGCGCTCCGGCTCACGGTCACCAACACCGCGACCGTGCCGGTCTCCGTCACCTCCCACTTCCACTTCTTCGAGGCCAACCCGCGGCTGGACTTCGTACGCGAGCGGGCCTACGGCATGCGGCTCGCCGTGCCCGCCGGGTCCTCCGTGCGGTTCGGGCCGCAGGAGAGCGCCGAGGTCGGACTGGTCCCGATCGGCGGCGACCGGATCGCGATCGGTTTCGCCGGCCTGGTCGACGGGCCGCTGGACGCGCCCGGAGCCAGGGAAGAGGCGCTGCGCAGGGCAGCGGCCTGCGGATACCTGGGAGTCCCCAGCGAGGAGGTCAACCGATGAGCCGACCCGGAGGGCACCCCGCCGAAGCCCGCCGTCTCACCCCCTACGAGTACGCCGCCACCCACGGCCCCCGCGCCGGCGACCGCGTCCGCCTCGGCGACTCCGGGCTGACCGTCCGCGTCGAGTCCGACGCCCAGAAGTACGGCGACGAGTTCCTGGCCGGATTCGGCAAGACCGCCCGCGACGGACTGCACCTGAAGGCCGCCGCCGTCCGCGAGACCTGTGACGTCGTGATCAGCAACGTTCTCGTGATCGACGCGGTGCAGGGGATCAGGAAGGTCTCCATCGGCATCCGGGAAGGCCGCATCAGCGCCATCGGGCGGGCCGGCAACCCGGACACCCTCGACGGCGTGGACGTCGTCGTCGGCACGGGTACCTCGATCGTCTCCGGCGAGGGGCTCATCGCCACCGCCGGCGCAGTGGACACCCACGTCCACCTGCTGTCGCCGCGCATCATGGAGGCGTCCCTCGCCTCCGGCGTGACCACCGTCATCGGGCAGGAGTTCGGCCCGGTGTGGGGCGTCGGCGTCAACTCGCCCTGGGCGCTGCGCCACGCCTTCAACGCCTTCGACGCCTGGCCGGTCAACATCGGCTTCCTGGGCCGCGGCTCGTCCTCGCACGGCGCCCCGCTCATCGAGGCCCTCGCCGAGGGCGGCGCCTCCGGCTTCAAGGTGCACGAGGACATGGGCGCCCACACCCGCGCGCTGGACACCGCGCTCAGGGTCGCCGAGGAGCACGACGTCCAGGTAGCCCTGCACAGCGACGGCCTGAACGAGTGCCTGTCCGTCGAGGACACCCTGAAGGTGCTGGAGGGCCGCACCATCCACGCCTTCCACATCGAGGGCTGCGGCGGCGGACACGTGCCCAACGTGCTGAAGATGGCCGGCGTCCCGAACGTCATCGGCTCCTCCACCAACCCCACCCTGCCCTTCGGCCGGGACGCGGTCGCCGAGCACTACGGCATGATCGTCTCCGTCCACGACCTGAAGACCGACCTGCCCGGCGACGCGGCCATGGCCCGCGACCGGATCCGGGCCGGCACCATGGGCGCCGAGGACGTGCTGCACGACCTGGGCGCGATCGGCATCACCTCGTCCGACGCCCAGGGCATGGGCCGGGCCGGCGAGACGGTCCGCCGTACGTTCGCCATGGCCGGCAAGATGAAGGCCGAGCTGGGCCCGCTGGACGGCGACGGCGAGGGCGACGACAACGCCCGCGTCCTGCGCTACATGGCCAAGCTGACCATCAACCCCGCCATCGCGCACGGACTCGCGCACGAGGTCGGCTCGATCGAGGCCGGCAAGCTCGCCGACATCGTGCTGTGGCGCCCGGAGTACTTCGGCGCCAAGCCGCAGCTCGTCCTCAAGGCCGGCTTCCCGGCGTACGGCGTGACCGGCGACCCCAACGCGGCCACGGACACCTGCGAACCCCTCGTGCTGGGACCGCAGTTCGGCGCGCACGGCGCCACGCCCGCCGACATCTCGGTCGCGTTCGTCGCCCAGGCCGCCCTGGACCAGGGGGGCGACCGGATGCCCACCCGGCGCCGCAGGGTCGCCGTACGCGGCACCCGCGGCATCGGCCCGGCCGACCTGCGGCTGAACGCCCGGATCGGAGCGGTCGACGTCGACCGGCGCAGCGGTCTGGTCACCCTCGACGGCGAACCGCTGCGCTCGGAGCCCGCCGAGTCCGTCTCCCTCAACCGCCTCTACTTCCTCTAAGGACCCGCGACATGACCACGCCCGCCGCCGACGGCTTCCGCATGCCCGCCGAGTGGACCCCGCACGAGCGGACCTGGATGGCCTGGCCCAGCCCCAACCCCACCTTCGAGGACCCGGACGACCTCCGCCTCTCCCGTGTCGCCTGGGCCTCGGTCGCCCGCGCGATCCGCCGCTTCGAACCGGTGACGGTCGTGTGCGGTCCCGGCCAGTCCGCCGAGGCCCAGGCGCTCCTCGGCCCCGGCATCGACACCGTCGAGCGCGAGCTGGACGACGCCTGGATGCGGGACATCGGCCCCACCTTCCTCACCGACGGCAAGGGCGCCCTGGCCGCCGTCGACTGGACGTTCAACGGCTGGGGCGCCCAGGACTGGGCCCGCTGGGAGCACGACTCCAAGATCGGCGCTTACGTGTCCGACCTCGCGGGCGCGAAGACGTACGCCTCGAAGCTGGTCAACGAGGGCGGCGCGATCCACGTCGACGGCGAGGGCACCGTCCTGCTCACCGAGACCGTGCAGCTCGGCCCCGAGCGCAACCCGCACTGGTCCAAGGCGGAGGTCGAGGCCGAGATCCACGCCCACCTCGGCACCAGCAAGGCGATCTGGCTGCCGCGCGGCCTCACCGGCGACTACCCTCCCTACGGCTTCGGCACCCTCGGCCACGTCGACATCGTCGCCGCCTTCGCCCGCCCCGGCGTGGTCGTCGCCCACCACCAGCCGGACCCGGCCCACCCCGACCACGAGGTCACCAAGGAGGTCATCGGCCTCCTGAAGTCGGCGACCGACGCGCGAGGCCGCGGCCTGGAGGTCGTGGACGTGCCCGCCCCGACCGTCCTGGAGGCCGACGGCCACTGGGCCGACTACTCCTACATCAACCACTACCTCTGCAACGGCGGGGTCGTGCTGTGCGGCTTCGACGACCCGCGCGACGAGATCGCCGCGGGCATCTTCCGCCGGCTGTTCCCGGAGCGGACCGTGACCCTGGTGGACGCGCGTACGATCTTCGCAGGCGGAGGCGGTATCCACTGCATCACGCAACAGCAGCCGAAGGTCTGACACGTACAGGAGCAGCAGATGGCCGGTGCGGCCCGTGCGCGCAGGAACGCGCCGCCGCGCGAGGAGGTCCTCGTCGCCGCCATGGACATGATCGCCGCACGCGGTCTGGAGAAGCTCACCATGGCGGGGCTCGGCCGCGAGGTCGGCATGAGCAGCGGCCATCTCCTGTACTACTTCCACTCCAAGGACGAGCTGCTGCTCCAGACCCTGGAGTGGAGCGAGGGCCGGCTGGGCGCGGAGCGGGGCCGGCTTCTCGCGGCGCCGGGAACCGCCCGCGAGCGGCTGTCCGACTACGTCGACCTGTACGTACCCGACGGGCACCGCGACCCGCACTGGACGCTGTGGCTGGAGGTCTGGAACCGCTCGCAGAACGCCGACGACGACGCCCGCGCCCGGCAGGCGGCGATCGAGGGGGCGTGGCACCGGGACCTGGTCGCGCTGATCGCCGAGGGCGTGTCGCGGGGGGAGTTCCGGCCGGTCGACGCGGACCGCTTCGCGGCGAGATTGCGTGCGCTGCTCGACGGGTTCTCCATCCACGTGGCCATCGGCTTGCGCGGCACGGACCGGGACCAAGTGCTCCAGCATGTGCGGGAGTTCATCGGGGATGCGTTGCTGGTCGCATAAGGCGCTGCAGGAATCGTTCGCTCCGCCACCGGGCAGGTAACGGCCCATGGGACGTCAACACTGGAAGAAGATCTGGGTCGGCTCGGCCGGGAACATGGTCGAGTGGTTCGACTGGTTCGTGTACGCGAGCTTCGCCACCTACTTCGCCGGCGCGTTCTTCCCGAGCGGCAACCCCACCGCCCAGCTGATGAACACCGCCGGCATCTTCGCCGTCGGCTTCTTCATGCGGCCCGTGGGCGGCTGGCTGCTGGGCAGGGTCGGCGACCGCAAGGGCCGCAAGGCGGCGCTCACCCTGACCGTCACACTCATGTCGGCGTCGGCCGTCCTCATCGCCGCCGCCCCCACCTACGCGGTCGCCGGCTACGGCGGCGCGGTCGTCCTGCTCGTCGCCCGGCTGCTCCAGGGCCTGTCGGTGGGCGGCGAGTACGCGGCCAGCGCCACCTATCTCACCGAGGCATCCGACCCGGCGAAGCGCGGCTTCGCCTCCAGCTTCCAGTACGTGTCCATGACCGCCGGCCAGATCGTCGGCCTCGGCCTGCTGATCATCCTGCAGCGGACCATGTCCGACAGCGCGCTGCACAGCTACGGCTGGCGCATCCCGTTCGTCGTGGGCGCCCTCGGCGCCGCCGTCATCTTCTATCTGCGCCGGAACATGCTGGAGACCGAGGTGTACGCGGAGGACACCTCGCACGCCGAGGAGCGCGGCACCCTGCGCGCCCTGTGGCAGCACCGGCGGGAGGCGTTCCTGGTCATCGCCCTCACCATGGGCGGCACGGTGGCCTACTACACGTACACCACCTATCTGACGAAGTACCTCTCCAACTCGGCGGGGCTGTCCAAGGAGACCGCGACCCTGGTCTCCTTCACCGCGCTGATCGTCTTCGCCTGCCTCCAGCCGCTCGCGGGCGCCCTCTCCGACCGCATCGGCCGCCGCCCGCTGCTCATCACCTTCGCGGTCGGCTCCACCTTCCTCACCGTCCCGGTCATGACGCTCCTCAAGCACGCGGACGGCTACTGGCCCGCCCTCGGTCTCGCCCTGCTCGCGCTGGTCGTGGTCACCGGCTACACCTCCATCAACGCCTGTGTGAAGGCCGAGCTGTTCCCGACGGGCGTCCGCGCGCTCGGCGTGGCCCTGCCGTACGCCATCGCCAACGCCCTGTTCGGCGGCACCGCGGAATACGTCGCGCTCTGGTTCAAGAACGGCGGCATCGAGTCCGGCTTCTACTGGTACGTGGCGGGCTGTGCCGCCGTGTCCCTGGTGGTCTACGTCACCATGCGCGAGACGAAGGACCTGGACCTGGCCCGGGTGAAGGCCACCGAGGGAACCGGGGAGTCCAGTTTGACGCCCGCATCCTGAGACGGGCGGTGAGCCGGGGGCGGGGCTGTGCCAGACTGCCCCCGTGCTCTCGTTCGCCATGATTATTGGCAGCAGGCGCGCCGGTCCGCAGTGACCACCTCGTACGACCAGGTGCGGGTGGCCACCGTCGTCCTCGACCCGCGCGCAGACCTCTCGCACCCGCGAGGGGTTTTTTCGTTTTCCGGCCCACCTACAGCCGGAAGCGGTAGCGCGAGGGAGCATGGAGGAACGGTGGAGCCGGTCATTCCGGTAAGACCGAAGATCCACAACAGGAGCCTTGAGACCATGACCGAGACGGCAACCAGCGAGCTCGACGACTCGTTCCACGTCTTCGACACCACGCTGCGCGACGGCGCGCAGCGCGAGGGCATCAACCTCACCGTCGCGGACAAGCTCGCCATCGCCCGGCACCTGGACGACTTCGGCGTCGGCTTCATCGAGGGCGGCTGGCCCGGCGCCAACCCCCGCGACACCGAGTTCTTCGCCCGCGCGCAGGCGGAGATCGACTTCCGGCACGCCCAGCTGGTCGCCTTCGGCGCCACCCGCCGCGCCGGCGCGAAAGCCGCCGATGACCCGCAGGTCAGGGCGCTGCTGGAGTCCGGCGCCCCGGTGATCACCCTGGTCGCCAAGTCGCACGACCGGCACGTGGAGCTGGCGCTGCGCACGACCCTGGACGAGAACCTGGAGATGGTCCGCGACACCGTGTCGTACCTGAAGGACCAGGGCCGCCGGGTCTTCGTGGACTGCGAACACTTCTTCGACGGCTACCGCGCCAACCCCGAGTACGCCAAGGCCGTCGTCCGTACGGCGTCCCAGGCCGGCGCCGACGTCGTCATCCTCTGCGACACCAACGGCGGCATGCTCCCCGCCCAGATCCACGCCGTCGTCTCCACCGTCCTCGCCGACACCGGCGCCCGGCTCGGCATCCACGCCCAGGACGACACCGGCTGCGCGGTCGCCAACACCCTGGCCGCCGTCGACGCGGGCGCCACCCACGTCCAGTGCACGGCCAACGGCTACGGCGAGCGCGTCGGCAACGCCAACCTGTTCCCGGTGGTCGCGGCCCTGGAGCTGAAGTACGGCAAGAAGGTGCTGCCCGACGGCCGGCTCCGCGAGATGACCCGCATCTCCCACGCCATCGCCGAGGTCGTCAACCTGACGCCGTCCACGCACCAGCCGTACGTGGGCGTCTCCGCCTTCGCGCACAAGGCCGGACTGCACGCCTCCGCCATCAAGGTCGACCCGGACCTCTACCAGCACATCGACCCCGAGCTGGTCGGCAACACCATGCGCATGCTGGTCTCCGACATGGCCGGCCGCGCCTCGGTCGAGCTGAAGGGCAAGGAGCTGGGCATCGACCTCGGCGGCGACCGGGAACTGGTCGGCCGGGTGGTCGAGCGGGTCAAGGAACGGGAGCTGAAGGGCTACACGTACGAGGCCGCCGACGCCTCCTTCGAGCTGTTGCTGCGCGCCGAGGTCGAGGGCCGGCCGCTGAAGTACTTCGACGTCGAGTCCTGGCGGGCCATCGTGGAGGACCGGCCCGACGGCACCCACGCCAACGAGGCCACGGTCAAGCTCTGGGCCAAGAGCGAGCGGATCGTCGCCACCGCCGAGGGCAACGGCCCCGTCAACGCCCTGGACCGCGCCCTGCGCGTGGCGCTGGAGAAGATCTACCCGCAGCTCGCCAAGCTGGAGCTGGTCGACTACAAGGTCCGCATCCTGGAGGGCAAGCACGGCACCTCCTCCACCACCCGCGTGCTGATCTCCACCTCGGACGGCTCCGGCGAGTGGTCCACGGTCGGTGTGGCCGAGAACGTCATCGCCGCCTCCTGGCAGGCCCTGGAGGACGCCTACACGTACGGTCTCCTCCGGGCGGGCGTGGAGCCGGCCGAGTAGCCACAGTGGAGGCATGACCTCACACGCGAGTGACGTGCTGTCCCGGGCCCGCGTCGCGACCCGGCTGCCCGCGCGGGACCTGGACCGGGCCCGGCGCTTCTACGCCGAGAAGCTGGGCCTGCACCCGGTGGACGAACGGCCCGGCGGACTGCTGTACCGGTGCGCGGGCGTGGACTTCGTCGTGTTCCGCTCGACGGGGGCCTCGCCCGGCACCTTCACCCAGATGGCCTTCGAGGTGGACGACATCGGGGCGGCCGTGGCGGAGCTGCGCCGCCGGGGCGTGGTCTTCGAGGAGGTCGACGCGCCCGGTTTCCGCACCCGGGACGGCATCGCCGAGATCGAGGGCAACTACCCGAGCAAGGGCGCGCGCGGGGAGTGGGGCGCGTGGTTCCGGGACAGCGAGGGAAACCTGCTGGGCGTCGGCCAGCTGATCCTGTGAGGCTCAGGGCGCCCGCCAGATGTTGTCGAAGGCCACGTTCTCGATACGGCGCCGCTCGCGGACGGCCTCCAGTTCGGTGACGGCGTCGCCGACCGCCACGAGCACGGTGACGACCGCCTCGTCGTCGGGCTCGGGTGCGGCCGGGCGGTCGTCCGGGATGCCCAGGGTGGAGGCGAGGCCCGCCAGGACGGGCTCGTGGGACCACCAGCGGTCGGCCGCGTGCCGTCGGGCGGGCGTGTCGGCCTGGGGGTCGTCGCGGTCGCGCAGCGCGAGCCGGCGCCGTCGCTTCCCGGTGAGCTGCCCCTCGGACTCCAGGGCGTCCCGATAGGCCGTGGCCAGCCCCTGCCCGCGCCGCCACAGCCAGTCCTCGACCGTCTCGTACGGCTCCGTCCGGTCCAGCGCGGCTCCCGCCTCGTCCAGCAGCCGGTCACCCGTCGTCACCACCGGCCCCGGCACGATCCGCCCGTCCCGCAAGGTGAGCGCCCGGGCGCCGAGGAGATCGATCAGCTCGGCACCGGCCAGTGCCAGCGCCAGGTCCCCCTGCTGGACGGGCTGCTCGCGGGGGATGTCCAGACTGACGAGGAAGAGATCCTGCGGTGTGGTCATACCCCCACGATGGGCCGCGGACGGCCGATCCGCAGCCTGTCCGGGTACGGGCCCTGACGGGCGCCCGCCTAGCGCAGTGTCCACTTCTGGTTGGCGGCGCCGGTGCACGACCAGATCTGGGCCCGTGCCCCGTTCGCCGACGAGTTGTCCGTGACGTCGAGGCACTTGTCCGCCGCCGTGTTCACCACATCACCGGTGGACGCGTTGTACGACCACCGCTGGGCACCGGTTCCGTTGCAGTCGTACAGCTGCACCTTGGCCCCGTCCGCCGTGGACGCGGACGTCACGTCCAGGCACTTGCCGAGCGCCTGGACCGAACCGTCGGCCTGCACGGTCCACTGCTGGGCGGGCGAGCCGTTGCAGTCGTAGAGCTGCACCGCCGTACCGTTGGCGCTCGAACCGCCCGCCACGTCCAGGCACTTGCCGGCCGGCCCCACGAAGGCGCCCGTCCGCCCGCCCCCGCCGGACTGGGTGCCGGACCAGGTGAAGGTGGCCGAGGTCTTGCCGGGCAGCGAGTAAGTGGCGTGCTGGGAACCCCAGTCGATGGTGACCGTCTTCGCCGCCGACGAGCCGTTGTACGCGATCAGCGCCTTGCTGCCGTCCGGGTTGCGCCAGGCCACGTTGGGCACCGCGGTGGACGCCGTGGAGGCGATCCGCTGTGCGCCCGGCCGGACGAACTTCGTCAGGTGGCCCATGGTGTAGTACTCGACCGTGTAGTCGACCGTCCCGCTCGCGCCGTCCCCGTTGTGCACGGTGATCAGACCGGTGCAGGTGCCGCAGCCGCCGTTGTGCGGGCCCATGTTCTGGTCCACGGCCAGCGACCACTTGGTCACCGACTTCGCCCAGTTGCGGGTGTAGTCGATGATGTTGGACATGTCCTCGCGCTGCTGGTCGGCGATCCAGGTGCCGCCGGAGTGCTCGGTGCCGAAGGCGTCCAGCGCCGGGTACTGGTTGTGCACGGACGTCTGCTCGGCGATGTCACCGCCGTAGCCGTGCCAGGCGATCCCGCCGAAGTTGGGATGGTTGCGCACGGCCGCGTCGTCCACGGTCCGGGCGGCGTAGGAGTCGTAGACGTCCCAGTTCCAGTCGTGCGCCAGCACCTTGGTGGTCAGGCCCGCCGACTGGAGCTTCGGCAGCAGCTCGCTCTTGGTGAAGTACGCGAGGCCGCTCGCGTTCCAGCTCATCGACGGATAGCCGGAACAGCAGGTCGGCTCGTTCTGCGCGGTGACGTACGAGACGTTCACGCCCTGGTCCTTGTACGCCTGGAGGTACTTCACGAAGTAGGAGGCGTACGCCCCGTAGTCCTCGGCCTTCAGCCAGCCGCCGTTGAGCGAGCCGCTGTCCTTCATCCAGGCCGGTGCCGTCCATGGCGAGGCCATGACCGTCAGGGACGGGTTCAGCTGGAGGGCCTGCCTGGTGAGCGGCACGACATCGGCCAGGTCGTGCGCGATCGAGAACTTCGCCAGGGACGGGTCGCTCTGGCCGGCCGGCACGTCGTCGTACGTGTAGCCGTAGCGGGCGAGGTCGGAGGCGCCCATCGGATTGCGCAGGAACGACAGACCGATGCCGTCCGTCGGCGAGAACAGCTTGCGCATGGTGGCGTCCCGGGTCGCCTGGGACAGCGCCCCGCTGCTGTTCATCAGCCAGGCCGCGGTGTCCGTGAAGGAGGCGCCGCCGCCGGTGAAGGTCTGGTAGCGGGTGTTCTCGTCCACGGTGATGTTCTCGCCGCTGCCGCCCGCCCCGGACTGGAAGGCGAACGGCGTCTGGGCCTGCAGGCCGCGTACGACGTGCCGGCCGGCGGAGTCGTCGGTGGTGGTGAGCCAGGCCGTGACCTGCTCACCGGCCGCGTGCGCGGGGGGTACGGCCACGCCGACACCGGCGGCGGAGAGCAGCCCGGCGAGCAGCAGCCGGACTGTGCGGGGGGTTCTCCTCATGGTGCGTCGCCCTTCCTTCTCGGATCGGCAGAGCTGACGGGTCGTCTTGACGGGGGTGTGTGCCCCTAGTTAACTCACGACGTGAGCTAAGCCCTGAGTGAACCACGAGAGCCGAGGGAAGGTCCATGCGAAGAACCGCCCTGCTCGCCTCCGCCGCACTTCTCGCCGGTCTGCTGCCCTGGGCGGCGACCGCGCGAGCCGCCGACGAGCCGGCCCCTGTCCCCGTCGACCGCTTCGAAGGCGAGGTGCCGTTCGCCGCCCAGCCCGCCGAGGGCCTCTTCACCTGGGGCGGCGACACCGACGACCCGCCCACGCTCCGCCTCGCCGACCGCACCGACGCCCCCGAGGGCGGCAAAGTCCTCGCCGGAAGCTACGACATCAGCGGCTACGGCGGCTTCACCCACGACTTCGCCGCCACCGCGCCCGCCCACGACTGGTCCGCGCACCGGGGCATCCGCTTCTGGTGGGACGGCCGGAACAACGGCAGGAAGATCTCCTTCGAGATCAAGGACGGCGGCGCGAACGGCGAGGCGTCCGAACTCTGGACCACCTCCTTCACCGACGACTTCACCGGCTGGAAGCGGATCGAGCTTCCCTTCGCCGACTTCGCCTACCGCACCGACTACCAGCCCGTCGGCGGCATCGACCACGTCCTCGGCCTCAAGGAGATGTGGGGCTACGCCCTCACCCTCCCGGCCGGCGCCAAGGGCGACTTCGCCATGGACGACGTCGAGCTGTACGGCACGGCCGACCAGGCGCTGAACGCCTCCGTCAGCACCGACGCGCCCGTCGTCCCCGTCGAGGAGGGCGGAACGGCCAAGGTGAAGGTCACCGTGGCCACCACCGGCGAGGCACCCCTCACCGACCCGGTGACCGTCACCTATGCCACCGGGGACGGCACCGCGGCCTCCGGCACGGACTACACCCCCGTCTCCGGCACCCTCACCTTCCCGGCCGGCACCGCCTCCGGCGCCGTCCGGACCATCGAGGTGCCCACCCGCCGGGACCGGCCGGCCGAATCCGCCGAGACCATCCCCCTGAAACTCACCGTCACCGGTGCGAAGGCCCCCGCCGAGACCCCGCAGATCGTGATCGACGCGCACGGACTGCCCTACCTGAACGCCAAGTTGCCCATCAAGAAGCGGGTCGCGGACCTGCTCGGCCGGATGTCCCTGGCGGAGAAGGCCGGACAGATGACCCAGGCCGAACGCGGCGCGATGACCCGGCCGGACGACATCACCGGCTACGCCCTCGGCTCCCTGCTCTCCGGCGGCGGCTCGACACCCACCCCCAACACGCCCGAGGCATGGGCGAAGATGATCGACGCGTTCCAGCTCCGGACCCGGGCGACGCGCCTCCAGATCCCGCTGGTCTACGGCGTCGACGCGGTCCACGGCCACAACAACCTCTCCGGCGCCACGGTCATGCCGCACAACGTCGGCATCGGCGCCACCCGGGATCCCCGACTCGCCTACCGGACCGGCGCGGTGACGGCCGCCGAGGTCCGCGCGACCGGCGTCCCCTGGGACTTCGCGCCCTGCCTGTGCGTGAGCCGCGACGAACGCTGGGGCCGCTCCTACGAGTCCTTCGGCGAGGATCCCGCGCTCGTGGAGTCCATGGAGACCGTGATCCAGGGCCTCCAGGGCCGCGCGGGCGGCAAGGACCTGAGCCGGGACGACAAGGTGCTCGCCACGGCCAAGCACTACGTGGGCGACGGCGGCACCGCCTACGGCTCCTCGACCACCGGCACCTACACCATCGACCAGGGCGTCACCAAGGTCACCCGCGAACAGCTGGAGGACATCCACCTCGCGCCGTTCCGCGAGGCCGTGGACCGGGGCATCGGCACGGTGATGCCGTCGTACTCCTCCCTGGACATCGCCGGCGACGGCAAGGGCGCCGTGAAGATGCACGCCCGCGGCGACATGATCAACGGCGTGCTGAAGGGCCGCATGGGATTCGACGGCTTCGTCGTCAGCGACTGGAACGCCATCGACCAGCTCCCCGGCGACTATGCCTCCCACGTCCGCACCGCCGTCAACGCCGGCCTGGACATGATGATGGTGCCGTACGGCTACAAGGACTTCACCGCCACGCTCGTCGACGAGGCGAAGGCGGGCCGGATCAGCCAGGGCCGCGTCGACGACGCCGTCTCCCGCATCCTCACCGAGAAGTTCAGGCTGGGCCTCTTCGAGCACCCCTACGCCGACACGAGCGGCGCCGCCCGGATCGGCTCGCCCGAGCACCGGGCCGTCGCCCGGCAGGCCGCGGCCGAGTCGCAGGTCCTGCTGAAGAACTCCCAGGGCCTGCTGCCCCTGAAGAAGAGCCAGAAGGTGTACGTCGCCGGGTCCGACGCCGACGACATCGGCAACCAGACCGGCGGCTGGACCCTCACCTGGCAGGGCGCCTCCGGCAACACCGTCCCCGGCACCACCGTCCTCCAGGGCCTCAGGAAGGCGGGCGGGAACGTCACCTACTCGAAGGACGCCTCGGCTCCCACCGGCGGCTACGACGTGGGAGTGGTCGTCGTCGGCGAGACCCCCTACGCCGAGGGCGTCGGCGACGTCGGCAACGGCCACGACCTGACGCTGTCCGCCGCCGACCAGGCCGCCGTGGACAAGGTCTGCGCCGCCATGAAGTGCGCGGTGCTGATCGTCTCCGGCCGCCCGCAGCTCATCGGCGACCGGCTGGGCGAGATCGACGCCCTGGTCGCCTCCTGGCTGCCCGGCACCGAGGGCGAGGGCGTCGCCGACGTCCTCTACGGCAAGCGCCCCTTCACCGGACAGCTCCCGGTCACCTGGCCCAGGTCCGCGTCCCAGCTGCCGATCAACGTCGGCGACACCGCGTACGACCCGCAGTTCCCCTACGGCTGGGGCCTGACCACCCTCGCCCCGGCCCCGAAGGGCGGCACCGCCACCCTGCGCGACCTCGGCGCCCGGGCGGCGGCGGCCGAACGGCACGGCGACGACCGGACCGCACGCGCGCTGGTCACCAAGGCCCGGCTGCTCGTCCAGGACAAGGCCGGTGACCGTATGACCGAGTCGGTGGCCAGGCCCTTCGCCGACGCCGACCACCTGCTGCTGACCGGCCGGTACGGAAAGGCGGTGGAGAAGCTGACGGAGGCCTACCGCGCGGCCTGACCCCGCAGGCCCGACGAATGACCGATTTGGGGAGGGTTCGGGTAGTTTCGAGGTATGAAGGCCGTGTCGCGGACCCGAAGCCTCCCCGCACTGCTGCTGGCCGTCCTGGCCCTGGCGCTGGCGACCCTGTTCGCGCCCGGGGCAAGGGCGGACACCAGCGTCTCCACGATCGCCCAGGCCCTGCGCCAGGGCCCGGTCTACGTCGACCCGGCGGCCCGGGACCAGCTCTCCGCGGCGGACGCCGACACCCTCGCCGAACACATCAAGGACGCGGACAAACCCCTGTTCATCGCCGTCCTCCCGGCCGGCTACCCCACCGTGGACCTCTTCACCGACCTGCGCGCGGCGACCGGCGTCACCGGCCTCTACGGCATCCGCCTCGGCGACCGCTTCGACGCCCGCGCCGACGCCTCCGTCATGTCGGCCACAGCCCGGCGGAACCTCGTCAACAGCGTCCAGGGCGAGGACACCAAGGCCCAGCTGACCGACTTCACCGACCGCGCCCTGGCCACCATGGGCGGCCACGCACCGCAGAGCTGGGGCGGCTCGGCCGGCGACGGCGGCGGTGTGTCCGGCACGGCACTGATCACGACGGCCGCGGTCCTGGTGGCCTGCGGCGCGGGCGCGTACGCGCTGGTCCGCCGCAACCGCAAGCGCCACGAGGAGGAGCAGCGGGCCGCCCTGGACCGGCTGCGGGTCGTCGTGGACGAGGACATCACCGCGTTCGGCGAGGAACTCGACCGCCTGGACTTCCACCCCTCGGAACCAGGCGCCGACGACGCCATGCGCGCCGACTACGAGCGCGCCCTGGACGCCTACGAGACCGCCAAGCAGCGCATGGCGGCGGCGGAAAAACCGGAGGACGTCCGCGGGGTCACCGAGGCGCTGGAGGACGGCCGCTTCTCCGTCGCCCAACTGGCCGCCCGGCGCACCGGCGGCCCCCTCCCGGAACGCCGCCCGCCCTGCTTCTTCGACCCCCGCCACGGCCCCTCGGTCAGCGACGCCACCTGGACCCCGCCCGGCGGCGCCCCGCGCGAGGTCCCGGTCTGCGCGGCCGACGCCACCCGGCTGGCCGACGGCCGCGACCCCGTGATCCGCGAGGTCGACACCGACCACGGCCGCCGCCCCTACTGGGACGCGGGCCCCGCCTACGGCCCCTGGGCCGGTGGCTACTTCGGCGGCGGCCTCCTGCCCGGCCTCCTCGTCGGCACCCTGCTGGGCAGCGCGATGGCGACCCCCGCCTACGCCGCCGACTACGGCACCGGGTACGGCGACTTCGGCGGTGGCGGCTACGAGGGCGGCGACGTCTCCGGCACCGACTTCGACCCCGGCGACTTCGGCGGCGGCTTCGACGGCGGCGGGGACTTCGGAGGGGACGGAGGCGGGGGCGGGGACTTCGGCGGAGGCTTCTGAATCACCCCTCGGCGTCCGTCGTCTCCAGCGAACCCAGCCGCTCCATCAGCTCGGCCGCCAGCGCCAGCACCCCGCGCTCGGTATTGCCGAGCGTCCCGAGCGCCCCGGCCAGCCACGCGTCCCGCTCGGCCATGTCCCGCTCCAGCGCCCGCCGCCCCGGCTCGGTGAGCGTGAGCACCGACTGCCGCCTGTCCGCCGTACCCGCCTCCCGCGCGATCAGCCCCGCGGCCTCCAGCTCCGCGAAGACCCGGGTGAGCGACTGCGGACGCTGCCGCTCCGCCGCCGCGACCGAGCCGGGCGTGGCCGGCCCGTCCCGGTGCAGATGACCGAGCACCGCGAGCTGATTGGGGCTGAGACCCCCGCCCCCGCGCTCCTGCCGCAGCCGCCGGTTCAACCGCACGACGGCCCGCCGGAGCCGGGCGGCTTCTTCGGAAGGGTGATCCATGTGAAGAGATACTACGTCTATACTTACTATCTGACTGGCAAGCCCCTCATAATCAAGGGATTGTGACCGGCAAACTGATACGCAACGCGTATGAAGCAGCCCTGACGCTGACAGCCGTCCTCCTCTCCTGGGCGATCGCCCTGTGGCTGGAGGGTGCGGCCGGGCTGCACACGGACTCGGTCGTCCTCG
This sequence comes from Streptomyces sp. NPDC046727, assembly GCF_040645635.1. NCBI lineage: Bacteria > Bacillati > Actinomycetota > Actinomycetes > Kitasatosporales > Streptomycetaceae > Streptomyces > Streptomyces sp. NPDC046727. The sequence goes on along the minus strand of NZ_JBEYYR010000018.1, from coordinate 35,151 downwards.
CCGTGACCCTGACCCTGACGCTCGCCCGGAGCCAGCGAACGGCCGACACCCGGGTCCGCCTCACAGCGCTGGCCCTGATCCCGGCGGCGTCGGCGCTCTGCACCCTGCTGGCCAGACTGATCGCCACGCACTACTGGCCGGGCGCGGCCGTCTTCACCACGGGAATCTCCCTGGCGATCTGGATCCGCCGCTACGGCCCCGCCGCGACGAAGGCGGGCACGCTGATGACGCTCCCGCTGATCGCCCTGCTGGTGGTCCCCGGTCCCACGCTGCCGTCCGAGGCGCAGGGAGAACTGGTCAGCTGGACATGGTCGGCGCTCATCGGCCTCCTGGCGTGGGCGAGCGTGTGGCTGGTGCAGACGGCAGCCGACCGGTACGGCCCGTGGCCGGCCGAGCCCGACCCGGGCACGCCCCGCCGTACGTCCCGGCTGCGCCCTCGCCCCAGCACCCGCATGGCCCTGCAGATGGCGGCCGCGGTGGCCGCCGCCTTCGCGCTCGGCCGGCTGCTCTACGGCGACCACTGGCCCTGGCTCGTCCTCACCGCGTACGTCGTCGCCGCCGGCAACCGAGGCCGAACCGGCGTACCGCGCAAGGGAGTCGAACGCTTCCTGGGCGCCTGCGCCGGGACGCTGCTCGCCACGGGCGTGGCCGGCGCCGGTGTCCGGGGGCACACGGCCGTGGCGGTGCTGTTCGCCGTACTGGCCGTGGCCCTGTGGCTCCGCCCGCTCAACTACGCCTACTGGGCGGCCGGCATGACCACGGCCCTCTCACTCCTCTTCGGCTACTTCGGCCAGGACGCACAGAGCCTGCTGCCGACCCGCCTGGCGGCGATAGCGGTAGGAGCGGCACTGTCCGCGGCGGCGGCGTGGTGGCTCCTACCGGTCAGCGGGCGATGCCATCAAGGAACTCACTCCAGGTACCGGGGGAGAGGGCGAGGACCGGACCGGCGGGAATCTTGGAGTCGCGGATGTGGATGACGGCGGGGTGGGCGGCTACTTCCAGGCAGTTGCCGCCTTCGTTGCTGCTGTAGCTGGACTTGAACCATGCTAGTGCTGCTGCGGTGTTCATGACTCTCCTAGCAGTCCATTCAGGAGGCGCACGCTCTCCTTCATGATGAAGCGGCCGACGGGCGGAAGGTCCCGCTGCCAGATCAACTGGCGCTCCATGCGGGCATTCACTCACTGCTCGGCCGTCTCGCTGCCGAGCGCGGGATATCGGGAATCGAAGGCGGCGAGGCAGTAGCCCCGGGTCTGCAGCAGCCCCGGCACCATCTGCGTCTGGTACGACAGGATGCCGACTGCCTCCTGCTCCTGATCCACCAGCCCCGTCCGTATCGAGGAGTTCATCGAACTGCTCGGCACGATCCGGTTGGAGAGCCAGCCTCCCTTGCTCGATCGACCCGACCGTGTCGACGGAGAGGTTGGCCAGTTCCGCGAACTGTTCCTGTGTGAGACCGGCCCTTGGGCCTCATTGCCACGTGCATGGCCGTTCCTTTCCCCCATACGCACGCCAAGCTGTCGTAGTGGACTCGTAGCGCCAGGTGTTCTACGGCCGGGATCGCAGGTCGGTAAGGCTTGCAAGGGAGTTCGCCCGCGAGACGCTGACGGACTGGGCCACTGTCGGTCGCGGTGAGGACGTACTGCTCTGTGTGAGCGAGCTGGCGACCAACGCCCTCCTTCATGGCGTCCCCGCCGGCCGTGGCTTCCTGATCCGGCTGACCCTGCATGCAGACGGCGTCCTCCGTGTGGAGGTGCACGACAGCGGCCCCGGTGAAGTCCGCACCCCGGAGGCGTCTCCGGAGTCGGAGCACGGCCGGGGTCTGCTCCTCGTCGCCGCCCTTGCGGACAAGTGGGGCGTGGGGGAGCGGAACCCAGGCAAGATCGTGTGGTGCGAGTTTGCGGTGTGACCGTAGGGCCGCCCGGGGACAGTGGCCGGCTCAGCCCCGCCGGCCCCGACGTCGGCTGCGTTCGCATTGTCGTGGAGGCCGGGTGGGATTGGTGGCCGCGGGTTCCAGGGTGTTTCCGTGAGGCCGACTGGAACGTGACCGTGGGGCCGCCCGCTTCTTTGGTCAGTGTCGGGCTTCCGCGAGGTGAGTCAAGGGCGCTACGCGTCGCCTTCGGCGATGGCCCTCCGGGCCACCCTTGACACACCTCGCTCCAGCCCGGGTGAGAAGCGAGCGGGCAGCCCGGGGAAAGTGGCCGGCTGAGGTCCGTTGGCCCCTTGGGTCGGCTGCGTTCGCATCGTGGGGAGGGGTGCGCGGTCGCGCCTCGCCTGCACGCCGGGTCGGCTCAGCGTCTTGCGGCCGGTGGGTGGTGCGCGCTCGCGCCTCGCCAGCACGCCGGGTGGGTTTGGCGGCTGCGGGCTGCGGGTGGGGCGCGGTCGCGGGTGGCCTGCACGCCGGGTCGGCTTAGCGGCATGCGGCCGGTGGGCGGGTGCGCCACCGCGCCTCGCACGGACGCCGGGCGGGCTTGGCGGCCCGCTGAGGCCGTCCCATCAGCCCCTCACGTCACACGACAGCAGTGATTGGCGGACTTGGGCCATCTTCATCGGCCATCCCTCCTCGCCTGCCTTGGACATTGCCGCCCCCGGCTGGCCCAGATCCGCCAATCCCTCCATGGGAGGCGCCAGTGAGGCCCCATGACGACGAGGGAGAGCCGCCGATCCCACCCGGCGTCCATGCGAGGCG
>NZ_JBEYYR010000018.1:32194-32368 GCF_040645635.1 Streptomyces sp. NPDC046727 | reverse complement strand
GCGCTGCCGCGCACCCCCGCCGACCGCTCGCCGCTAAGTCGACCCGGCGTGCTGGCGAGGCGCTGCCGCGCACCCCCGCCGACCGCTCGCCGCTAAGTCGACCCGGCGTGCTGGCGAGGCGCTGCCGCGCACCCCCGCCGACCGCTCGCCGCTAAGCCGACCCGGCGTGCTGGC